>NZ_JAGYGD010000034.1:0-73214 GCF_019947275.1 Pseudomonas sp. GL-RE-29 | reverse complement strand
GGAATTCATCTCGCATTACAACTATCGCCGTTGCCACTCCGCCTCGAACCACTTGCCGCCTGCGCTGTTCGAGCAACAGGCGGCTTAATCCTCCTACGGGATGGTTTAAAAAAACTGAACCACTACACCGCAGGCTGCGATCTTTTGATTTTGCTCTTCATGCCGGCTCGGCAATTTTCAATGACTTCAACACCGCCTCACGCGCCTGGGCATCCGCCAGCCGATACAACTCGATCGTGCCATCCCAATGCTCGATCAGCGCCGTGCACGACTCCACCCAATCGCCGCAGTTGAGGTAGTCCACCTCGCCCACCTTGCGAATCTCGGCATGGTGAATGTGCCCGCATACCACGCCATGCAGCTCGCGCTTGACGCATTCATGGGCGATGGCTTCTTCGAAGTCGCTGATGAAGCTGACCGCAGTTTTCACTTTGTGCTTGAGGTACGCCGACAGCGACCAATAACCGTAACCATAACGGGCGCGCCAATGGTTGAGCCAGCGGTTGAGGGTCAGGGTGAATTCGTAGGCCGAGTCGCCGAGAAACGCCAGCCAGCGGTGATAACGGGTAATCACGTCGAACTGGTCGCCATGGATCACCAGCAGATGCCGACCATCGGCGGTCACATGCACCGCTTCGTCCACCAACTGGATGTTGCCCAGAATGAGCTTCGAATAGCGGCGCAGGAATTCGTCGTGGTTGCCGGTGACGTAGATCACTTCGGTGCCACGCTTGGCCATGGTCAGCAACCGTCGGATCACGTTGGTGTGCGCCTGGGGCCAGTACATGCCGCCGCGCAGCTTCCAGCCATCGATGATGTCGCCGACCAGGTAGATTTTGTCCGCGTGATAGCCCTTGAGAAACTGCGACAAATGCTCGGCCTGGCAATCGCGAGTGCCCAAGTGCACATCGGAAATCCACAAGGTCCGCACACGTTGCTTACGACTGGGTTTGGCGAGCTCGGCGCTGGTCATGGGCAACCCTCAGGACAAGTTTTGGCAAGCTTGCGCCGGTCCGGTTAATGGCCCATGACAGCGCCAAGTCAGTCTTGTGACAGCGCTCACGGGCGTGCCCCGGTGTAGACTGGCGCCCTGACACGGGAGACCTGCGATGAGACCGATCCTCACCCTTCGCCAATACACCCACGACCTGATCGTCCACAGCCACGAGCATGCACAACTGGTGTTCGGGCTCTCGGGTGCGCTGGATTTCGAGGTTGACGGGCGTGGCAGTCAGGTGGTTCAGCAGAGTTTCGCGGTAGTGCCGTCCGGCGCGCATCATGCCTGTGGCAGCGCCAATGGCAGTCGTTGCCTGGTGCTGGACATTCCCGGGGACCAATGGGTGTGCCAATCGCTGGGTGACCATGCCGACGCGAGCCGACGCTTGCTCGATAACGCCGGTCGGTTGTCACTGGATGCCGGGCAAAGCCAATTAGTCCACTGGCTGGCGAACAGTCCTGTCGACGATCCGCTGATTGCGCAACAGGGCGCGGTGCTGTTGTTGGCCAGCCTCAACAACGCCAGGCCTGACAGCGTAGTCGCTCGACGCCTGCCTTATGCCGCGCTGAATGCGCACATCGACCAATACGCGGCCTATCCGTTGCAGGTCGCCGATCTGGCCCGCGTGGCCGGCCTTTCCAATGCTCGCTTGCATGCACGATTCGTGGCCGAGTGCGGGCAGACGCCGATGGATTACATTCGTAGTCGTCGCCTGCACAAAGCCGTTGCATTGCTGCGGGAGTCGACGCTGCCCATCGGCGAGATTGCCTCTCGGGTTGGCTACAGCTCCCAGAGCGCTTTTGCCGCCGCGGTGTTGCGGGAGTTCGGCGTATCACCCGGAAAATTACGGCGCGAGGCTGGCGACAAAGAACGATAGTTTGCCGACAGACATAACGAGCATTTCCACGTTCAATGTAGGAGCTGCCGCAGGCTGCGATCTTTTGATCTTGATATTAAAAAACAGGATCAAAAGATCGCAGCCTGCGGCAGCTCCTACAGGGGCCGGTGTTGTTGGCTCGATCGATACGTTTACCAAGGATTGCAATGACTCCCCGTACCGCCCTTGGCGCTTTGCATATTGGCGCACTGATGTTCGGCCTGACCGGCGTGTTCGGCAAACTCGCCGCCGCGTCGCCGGCGATCATCGTATTCGGCCGCGCGGCGTTCGCGGTGTTGGCGCTGACCTTTTTTGCACGATTCGCCAGCCAGACCCGCTGGCACAAACTCGCCGCCGTGGACTGGCGTCGCCTGTTGCTCAGTGGCTTGTTGCTGGCCGGGCATTGGGTGAGTTTTTTCCTTTCAGTGAAGATCGCCGGCGTGGCGATCGCGACCTTGGGGTTTGCCAGTTTCCCGGCTTTTACTGTGATACTTGAAGGGCTGATTTTCCGCGAGCGGATTCGCCTCAACGAGATCCTTTTGGTAACGCTGGTCACCATCGGGTTGGTCCTGGTGACACCAGAGTTCAATCTGGCCAGCGACGCCACCACCGGCCTGCTGTGGTCGGTCGCTTCCGGTTTGCTGTTCTCGTTGTTGTCATTGACCAACCGCGCCAGCTCCGGACGTATCCCGCCAGTGCAGGCCGCACTGTGCCAGAACGTGGTCGTCGCCCTGTGCCTGCTGCCGGTGGCGGCACCCCAGTTGAGCGAAGTTCGCGCCATCGACTGGTTGTGGATCGGCCTGCTCGGCGTGTTCTGCACCGGCGTCGCCCACAGCCTGTTCGTCGCCAGCCTCGCCGTGATCAAGGCACGAACCGCCGCCGTGGTGTTTGCCCTGGAGCCGGTCTACGGCATCACCATGGCGTGGCTGTTGTTCGACGAAAACCCGACCCTGCGCATGTTGCTGGGCGGTGCACTGATCATCGTTGCGATTGTGGTGTCCAGCCGACTTTCAACCGGCTCAAGCAAGAAAGCCGTTGCAGCGGAAGCCACGTCTCACTGAGTGCGGTCGTTGTGACCCAGATCGCGGTCCGGATCGATCTGATCGCGGACCCGCTGTTTGAGCACCTTGGCCTCGGGAAAACCGCCGTCAGCCTTGCGCTCCCAGATCTGCGCATCGTCACAGAAAATATGAAAGACCCCACCAGTGCCGGGCACCAGGGACACTTTGCCCAAGTCGTCGCCAAAGGTGCTGAGCAGTTCCTGGGCCAGCCAGGCCGCGCGCAACAGCCACTGGCACTGGGTGCAGTAGGTGATGATGATTTCGGGTTTGTTTGCGGTCATGAAACGCATGATCCCTGTGTAATGTTTGAATGCCGTCAGCTTAACACCCGTGGCGAGGGAGCTTGCTCCCGCTGGGCTGCGAAGCGGCCCAAGTCCAGCAACCACGTAAATTCAGGCACACCGCGTTGAGCGGTTTTACGACTGCTTCGCAGTCGAGCGGGAGCAAGCTCCCTCGCCGCACTGGACCTCGATCGACAAAATTATCGGATACCGGCCAACAAGGTTCGGGCTGTCTGCTTGAGCGGCTCATCAGCTTCCTTGAGCAACTCGTTCAGCAATTCAATGGCACTGTCGACGTCACCATCATCGATGCAGGTCTGGGCTTGTTCCAGCTTGCCAGCGTTGCTCGGCTCGGTCGGTTCCAGATTCAGCGGCTCAAGTTGCAGCAACCGCACGGGCTCAGTGAATTCGGCGAGAAAGGCGTCGTCGAGGGGTTGAGAGTCAGGTTCGGCGACCCATTCGATCTCGGCTTCCAGCGTTGATGGCGGGTTTTCAAATGGACTGGTCAGGTCCCAGGAGGCGTCCATCGACAGATCATCGAGGTTCAACTGGAACTCATCGGCGGGCGCTATCGCTGAAGCCCCCACGGCGACCGGAGTGACGACGCTCAGTTTTGGGTGCCTAGCGCGGATATCGTGGAGTTTTTGTGCGTTTAACCCGCTGTGTCGCAGGCTGGCTTCCTGCGCTTCGTACGCTGCAAGATCACCTTGCTTGCCCAACACCTCCAACAACTTTTCCGCCAGATCGGTGCGCTGAGGTTCCTTGACCATCGCCTCGCGCAACAAGCCTTCCGCCTCGGTTAATCGGCCGTAGCTGAGATAGATGTCGACCGCTTCCAGCACATCGCCCGCCGCGGTCTCTTCAGGATCTGCGTGTGTCACGGACGGCGGCATCCGAGGTTCCACCGCTCGCTCCAACATAGGCTCCTGTTTTGAAGAGGATTCAGGGGCGTCCTCAATCAGCTGACGCCGACGCCGGACAAACCACCCGAGCACCACTAACGCCATCACTGTTAGAAACCCGAAAATCAAAGGCCAGCGAGACCCGGACTCCTCTGCAACCATGGATTCTGGCGTCGCAACGGCGGGTGCAGCGGGTTGGACCGCTGCCTGCTGAACTTCCGCTAACCGGGTTTGCAACTCACTGACCTGTTTTTTATCGGCAGCGATCTGTTCGTCCTGCGCCTGAAGCTTCGCCTTGAGTTCATCGACGGCTGCCTGCAATTGCTGATTTTGCAGCTCGCTGGCGGCCAGTTGTTCCGCGACAGGATCAATCATCGGGGCTGCGGCAGGCTTGGGCGCTTCCTTGCGTGCAGGGAGCGGTGCGACGGCCGGCTGAACATTCGGGAATGCGGAAGGTGAGGGTATCGCCGCCGGTTCATCGGTGGCAGGCACAATTTCCGGTGAGCCCGGTGGATCGATCAGCACCGTGTACTCACGCAGCAATTGGCCATTGGGCTGATTGAGTTGAACGAGGAAATTCAGGAACGGTTCATTGACCGCTTTATTGGAGCTGACACGGATGAAGCTGTGGTTACCCTTCAGGACGGGGGTGAACTTCAGGTCGTTGAGGAAGACCACCCGCTCGACACCGGCTCGGCTGAACTCGTCTGCCGTCGCCAGGCTGACCGACAACTCACCCTCTTCCAGACCACCGGCATCTACCAGGGCAATGTCGGCGCGAAGCGGCTGGTTCAGTGCCGAATGCACGGTGATGTCACCCAGGCCCAGCGCCGGAGCTAATGCCGAGTAAGTGACAGCAGCACCGATGAGCAACAACCTGACACAACCGCGAACAACCAATAGCCGACTTTCAAGCATGAGCATCCCTTAGATAACCAGAACCAACCTGCACGTGTTCGCACATCCGGTACGAACACGATATTGCCGAGTAGTTCTTATAGTCCGCGCAACAAGGGATCTCAAAAGTCTGGGTCGGCGTTATGCCTCAAGATTTTTCAAGGTTGGCCAGGATGTGCCCGTGAACCCGCATGCAGATCCGCAAATCCGCCTCATCCACGCCTTCGAAGAGTTCGTGGCGCAGCTGGGTGGCAATTGTTTCAATTTGTTCGATCAGGGGGTGAGCCGGGGCACAGAGGACGATTTTTTTCGCCCGACGGTCTTCCAGCACTGCCTGGCGCTGCACCAGGCCCTGGCTTTCCAGGCTGTCGAGCAGGCGGGCCAGGGTCGGTCCTTCGACGGCGACGCTTTGCGCCAGTTCACGTTGGGTCGGCGGTTCTTCGAAACGTGCCAGGTGCAGCAGCACCAGCCAGCGCGCCTGGGATAGCCCCAAACCCGCCAGACGGCGGTCCAGTTCGGCACGCCAGCCACGTGACATCTGGGCCAACTGCATGCCAAAACGGTGTTGATCGGTTAACGGCATAAAACACTCATGATCAGGCTGAAAATAGAGAAATACTAATTATTAGTCAGCTAAGCATGAGCCTCGCTTTCAGGCAAGGCTTGATCTGTAGTGAATCGTTACATCAGTGAAACCGGCCGCTCAAATCTCGAATTCGGATTGCAGCGCGGCCCGGACGCAGTACAAAACGCCTTCCGGCACTCGTCCCGCAAACAATGCGGAAATCTCCGACACTGGCGGTAATTCGCCTTCACCGTCGAGGAACGCATCCTGGACTTCGCCCATCAGATCTTCGGGCAGATCCAGCGCTTGTTCCAGCGATAACTGTTGCTTGCCAATGGCTTCGGCGAGCATGGCGTAGACGTTCTTTTCCGAGCATTGCAGCTGACCGGCGATTTGCAGCGGCGTCATGCCGGCACGCGCCAATGTGATGAGTTCATGGCGTACGTCGGCCACTGCTTTCGGTGCCTCGACCTGACCGCCGAGCACTTCGAGGAAGGCCTCGCCGTAACGCTCGAGTTTGCGTGCGCCGACGCCACTGACCGTGGCCATTTCCGCGAGCGTGGTCGGTTGGCTGCGGAGCATTTCCAGCAAGGTTGAATCCGGGAAAATGACGTATGGCGGCACGCCATGCTCTTCGGCGAGTTTGCGCCGCAGCGCGCGCAAGGCTTCCCACTGTTCGCGCTCTTCGCCACGTACCAGTTGGCTCGCCTGGCTCTTGCTGCTTTTCGCCGTGGTTTGTGGCTTGAGGTCGCGGCGCAGTTCCAGGGTCACTTCGCCCTTGAGCAGTGGTCGGCAAGTGTCACTCAGGCGCAGGCCGCCGTAACCTTCCAGATCGATGTCGGCCAGCCCACGGGCAACCAGCTGCCGGAAGAGCGAACGCCATTCGCCCTCGGCCATTGCTTTGCCGACGCCGTAAACCGAGAGGTGCTGATGCCCGAAGCTGCGGATTTTTTCGTTGTCCTTGCCCAGCAAGACATCCACCAGATGCCCGACGCCGTAGCGCTGGCCGGTGCGATAGATTGCTGAAAGTGCCTGACGCGCCGGCTCGGTGGCGTCCCAGGTTTGCACGCCATCGACACAGTTGTCGCAATGGCCGCAGGGCTCGGGCATGTCTTCGTCGAAGTAGGCCAGCAAGGTCTGGCGGCGGCAGCGGGTTTCTTCGCACAGCGACAGCATGGCGTCGAGCTTGTGCTGCTCCAGACGCTTGTGGCGTTCGTCGCCTTCGGAGTTCTGCAGCATCTGCTTGAGCATCACCACGTCTTGCAGGCCGTAGGCCATCCAGGCATCCGCCGGCAGACCGTCACGGCCGCCGCGCCCGGTTTCCTGGTAGTAGGCTTCCAGGGATTTCGGCAAATCGAGGTGCGCGACAAACCGCACGTTGGGTTTGTCGATACCCATGCCGAACGCCACGGTGGCGACCATGATCAGCCCTTCCTCGTTGAGGAAGCGCTTCTGGTGATAGGCGCGCAAATCGTTGGGCAGACCCGCGTGGTACGGCAGCGCCGGGAAGCCTTGCTCGCTGAGGAACGCAGCCACTTCCTCGACCTTTTTGCGCGACAGGCAATAGACGATGCCAGCATCACTGCGTCGTTCGGCGAGGAACGCCAGCAACTGCTTGCGCGGCTGTTCCTTGGGCACAATGCGATAAAAGATGTTCGGACGGTCGAAGCTTGACAGGAAACGCTCGGCGTTTTGCAAATGCAGGCGGGTGACGATTTCTTCGCGGGTGCGTTTGTCGGCGGTGGCGGTCAGGGCGATGCGCGGCACGTCGGGGAACATTTCCGCCAACTGGCCCAGTTGCAGGTATTCCGGGCGGAAGTCGTGGCCCCATTGCGATACGCAATGCGCTTCGTCGATGGCGAAAAGGGCAATGTTCAGCCCTTGCAGGAAGTTCAGCATGCGCGGCTGAACCAGGCGCTCCGGGGCGAGGTAAAGCATTTTCACTTCGCCGCGCTTGATCCGTGCTGCCAGGTCACGCTGTTGCTCAGCGCTGAGGGTTGAGTTCAACGCTGCTGCGGCAACGCCCAGTTCTTCGAGGGTCGCGACCTGGTCGTCCATCAAGGCGATCAACGGCGATACCACCACCGCCAAGCCTTCGCGCAACAGCGCTGGCACCTGGAAGCACAGGGATTTGCCGCCACCGGTAGGCATCAGGACCAGGGCATCGCCGCCACTGGCCACGCGCTCAATGATTGCACCCTGGCGGCCACGGAAACTGTCGTAGCCGAAGATGTCCTTGAGGACGCGTTGAGCCTGTTCGAGCATAGAAACTCCAAAAATCACCGAAACATCCCTGCAAGGCTGGTTCAGAAACTGCCGTGCTGCACCGACAAATCGTAAGGGCGCATTGCATGACGCTTCACATTTCAGCCGCGATGCCAGCAGGGCATCACAAAACGCGCGAGTATACCCGAGCACTGTCCGGCAAAGGGTGCCGCTGATAAGAGCGATGAAGATGACCTTTGTAGGAGCTGCCGCAGGCTGCGATCTTTTGATTTTTTTAAAGACAAGGTCAAAAGATCGCAGCCTGCGGCAGCTCCTACAGGGAATGCGTTGTTCAAATATGCCGCGCGGCTGGCCCAAGCGCTCAAGAAGGCCTAGAATTCCCGCATCGAATATTCCCCAAGGTAGCCCTTTAATGTCCTTCGCTGAGCAACTAACCCGCCTGCAAGTCTTCCTCGACGCCGATGAACTGCATGACGAGGCGCTGGACTACGTGGCCGCTCACGGCTACCTCACCGCGCTGTCCATCTGTTCCGAGGTCGTTCCTGATCGTGAGTGGATCGACGCCCTCTTCGCCGAAGAGCCGCACTACGCCGACGACACCGAGCGTGAAGCGATCGAATCCACGCTGCTGGCCCTCAAGGCCCACATCGCCCGTCAACTGGCCTCCGATGAAGAGTTCGAGTTGCCTTGCGACCTGGACCTGGGCGAAGACCCGGACGATTCCGACTTGCGCGGCTGGTGCATCGGCTTCATGGAAGGCGTGTTCCTGCGCGAAGAAGCCTGGTTTGAAACCGCCGAAGACGAAGTCAGCGAAATGCTGCTGCCGATCATGGTCGGTTCGGGCCTGTTCGACGAGCAACCGGAGTTCTCCGACATTGCCGCCGATGCCAACCTGATGGACGACATGATCGTGCAGATCCCGGAAGCCCTGACTGCGCTGTACCTGCTGTGCAACGCACCAGACGAAAAACCGGCGATCCTCAAGCCACGTCACCACTAAGGTTCTGCCTATGGACAACCCCATAGGCAACCGCTCCCTGATGTTGCGCTACGTGCTGCTGGCCATTGGCTGGCTGAGCGTAGTGCTGGGGGTGATCGGTATTTTCCTGCCGGTACTGCCCACTACTCCTTTCCTGTTGCTGGCAGCCGCGTGCTTCGCTCGCAGTTCTCCGCGTTTTTACCATTGGCTGGTAGATCATCCCCGGCTTGGGCCTTGGATCCGCGATTACCTCGAAGGTAATGGCATCCCGCTCAAGGGCAAGGTCTACGCCATCGGCCTGATGTGGGCGAGCATCCTGTTTTCCTGCTACCTGGTGCCCCTGCCCTGGGCACGCGGGTTCATGTTGACCAGTGCCGTGCTGGTGACGACTTACATCCTGCGGCAGAAAACCCTGCGCAAGTCCTGAACCTCAATTTTTTTGTGCCGAGGGAGCTTGCTCCCGCTCGACTGCGCAGCAGTCGCAACAGTAATTGGGGTCGCTTCGCAACCCAGCGGGAGCAAGCTCCCTCGCCACAAAAACGATTATGCGTAAGTTCTTCGTCCAACGACCTGCCCGCCATTCATCAAACACCACCTAGACTGATTCCATCCGTCCCTCCAGCGGCCAGTCTGCGTCATCCAGCATGGCTAACGCTGTAACGTCGGTCCGGCGGATTCCTGCTTTCCTATTGGCTGGATTGAATTGCGTCCGGGCCAGCCGCAAGTATGTGCAGACGCCGCAAGGAGCACTCCATGAAACTGCGCAATCAGTTGTTTCTCGCTATTTGCCTGTTCTTGCTGGTGGCCTTCAGCGGCAGTTTTTTTGTCAGCCTGGAAAGCTCTCGCGAGCAGATGCTCGGCCAATTGCGCTCCCACGCCCAGGACGCCGCCACCGCCCTGGGCTTGTCGTTGACGACGCAGATCGATGACCCGGCGATGATGGAGCTGATGGTCAGCTCGATTTTCGACAGTGGCTATTTCAGCAACATCCGCATCGTCGATGTCGAGGGTCAGCAGGTGTTGGTGGAGCGCAGCGCTGCGGCGCGAATCGAGGGCGTGCCCGGTTGGTTTGTCCGTCTGGTCAACCTGCGCCATGAAGGGGGCGACGCGTTGATCATGCGCGGATGGGAGCAAGCAGCACGGGTCGAAGTGCTGAGCAATCCGCAGTTCGCCCTGGCCAAACTCTGGGACAGCACCGTTGGCAGCCTGATCTGGTTGCTGATCTGCGGATTGCTTAGCGCCGTGTTTGGCGGCTGGCTGTTACGTCGCCAGTTGCGGCCGCTCGACAAAATGGTCAAACAAGCTGAAGCCATCAGCAAACGCGAGTTTTTAAGCCTGCCGAAACTGCCGCGCACTCCGGAGTTGAAGCGCGTGGTGCTGGCGATGAACCAGATGGTCGAAAAGCTCAAGGCGTTGTTCAACGAAGAGGCGGCGCGCAGTGATCGACTGCGCAAGGAGTCCTATCAAGACAGCCTGACCGGGTTGGCGAACCGACGACTGCTCGATGAGCAACTGGCCGACCGTTTGCTGGTCGCCGAGCAAAACGGCGACGGCCATTTGTTGATGTTGCGCCTCAATGACCTCGCCGGGCTCAACCAGCGTCTTGGCGGCCAGCGCACCGATGCCTTGATCAGCACGGTCGGCGAACTGCTCAAGCGTCTGACTGGTCTGCCGGAACGGCGAAACTGGTTGGCGGCGCGCAATCGCGGGGGCGAATTCAGCTTACTGACTCAAGGCCTGAGTACCGAGGATGCCGCACGTCTGGCCGCCGAGGTCAGCGCCACGCTGGAAAACCTGCGCATGACCGGCGCCAGTGATTGCACGCCCGTGGCGCAGTTGGGGATCGTTGCTTACCATTCCGGCGAGTCGCCTGGCGATGTACTGATGCGCCTTGATCAAGCGTTGAGCGAGGCCAGCCAACATCCCGAGCGCCCGTGGATTTTGCTGAGCCATCGCGAGGCTACACAGCACCTGTCTCAATACGACTGGCGCACCTGGATTGATGACGCCCTGACTGAAGGCAAGTTACTGCTGTATTTTCAACCGGTGGTGCAATGCGCCGACACCAGTCAACTACTGCACCACAAAGTCCTCGCGCGCCTGCTCGACCCGCAGGGTGAAGCGATTGCTGCCAGGCAGTTCCTGCCTTGGATCGAGCGCCTCGGCTGGTCGGCGCGGTTTGACCTGGCCATGCTCGAAGCGACCCTCGATTACCTGGCCGTCAATCGCTGGCCCCTGGCGCTGAGCCTGTCCGGCAGCACCCTGCGCGATCCGGAGCACCTGAAGCTGATTTTCGACATGCTCGATTCCCTGCCAGAACTCGCGCCACTGCTGACCCTGGAAATCGACGAATGCCAACTGCCGCCGCCGGCCGAATTGCAGCGTCTGAGCCACAGCCTGCTCGACACCGGTTACCGCATCGGCCTGCAGCATTTTGGCGGCAGCTTCAGCCAGATCGGCAACCTGACCCAATTGGGCCTGGCTTATCTGAAAATCGACGGGGCTTACATACGGCATATCGATGAGCAGCGAGACAAACGGCTATTCATCGAAGCAATCTTCAGAGCGACCAACAGCATTGATTTGCCGTTGATTGCGGAGATGGTCGAGACCCGGGGGGAGTTGGAGGCGATCCGGGAACTGGGGGTGTTCGGGGTGATGGGGAGATTGATCGGACCACCTGAGCCGATGTAAATGCCAGGCTTGCCAATAGCCATGAAGGACCATGATCCTTCTTCGCAGACAAAACAAGCTCCTCTACTTCCAAAAAACATTGCCGGACTTTGTTGGCTCGGCTGATACAGACTCATTCATAAAGCGCCTTGTTCGCGTCGACCACTCATCGGCTTTCAGTCAAACCTGACATTTCTGACAGTAGTCAATAGTGCCAAAGGAGAAAACAATAAAAAGTACACGCCGAAATCATCAATGGGCGTTCGCTCAACGAGGTGTACTTACCGTGCTATTTGAAAAAAAACCCTTACCCAATACTGCCCCCCAACTTCCCAAGCCGGAAGTCCCTGAAGCCGACGATGACAATGTACTTAACCTGACTACGCATCAAGGCAAGATATCTGCCATTGTTGAAAAATGGACGCCTTCGCAAATATGGTTGAGATTAGCTAGCCAGACCGAGCTATATCCACCCCTAACAACAAACATACTCGAAGACCATGAAGTTTCCGTGTTGCAGTTTGATAATCGCTTACTTGAACGAATCCCCGGAAGCCAACTGACTGCACTGCCTCACAACTCAACGGCCACATTAGAAGACCTTATTACCTACTACGGTAGCTCAGACATATCAACCGCCACAGCATTTCCGTCATTAACAACCCCCATCAAAACCCAACTTAATGATCTCGATGAACTCACAGACTTCAACGACAATACATTGGGAGGATGGACAAAGGGGCAGGGAGCAAGAGACATTCAGTTTGTTGAAGACATTAGCGGTGGTTTTTATCTATCCAATGATACATCCGCCCCTGGCGACAACCATGACGGCATGATTTTAGAAAAAACATTCTCCGTAATACCTGGAATGACCTATCAATTTACGATCGATGCAAGGACCAACAATATAGCAGGACGAGACCCTAACCCACCCCAACTTATTCTTGCATTTAACGGCATAGGTCCAATCTATTCAATTTCTAACACTTCCTGGAAAAGCATCGCATCTAATAGAACAGTCGCCCAATCAGCCACGGTTAGAGTAAGCCTCAGAAATCTCACTCGCCAATGGAAAGGCAATGATTTTTCAATCGACAATTTCAGAGTAAGACGCGTCGAGTAAAATCGAGTAATCCCTTCGCACCCTATTAAATGCCAGGAGATTCAATCATGGCAACGCAAGGAACCCCACAACTGCCTGAGTTTCACATCCCTGAAATATCAAACGGGTACTGAAAATCGGCGAGAGCAGCTCTCAGACATACACGATCAACAACATGAACTGAAGCACGCACTCATTCACCGCCACAGCAGAGTCGAGTTGGAACGGTAACGATTACAGCATGGATAATTTCAGAGCTAGATCTTTACCGTAACCCACACAACATGATCATCAAGCCACCGCCATTCCTGAGAACAGGAATGGCGGTTTTATTCTTCAAATCACACCGTATCCACCTTCAACGAATGGTCATTTAGCATGCCGTTGATGATGGTGGCTGTATCCGCACCGCCAATCACCCCGCCCGCCCCCGGCGTCACTCCGTAATGACTGGCCAGGTTGACGCCCGCCAGATCGATCGTCTGGTTCGGCGCTGCGCCGGCCATGGCGCTCACATCGATGCTGGTCATCACTGACGCACCGCTGCCGCTGACGGTGAAGTGCAGGTAGTCATCCAGCGACGCCGTCGTGCCGTTTTCCCCTTGCAGCAGTTGCGACAGGTCGAGCTTGTCGGTGCCGGGTGCGAAGTCGGTGATGACGTCGTGACCGCTGTTGCCCTTGAGCCACTCGAAGGTGTCGGCACCGCTGCCGCCGGTGAGGGTGTTGTTGCCCAGGCCACCGATCAGGAAGTCATCGCCGCCGCCACCGTTGAGCACGTCGTTGCCCAGGCCACCGGTGATGACGTTGCTGTTGTTGTCACCGGTGAGGGTGTCGTTGAAGTTGGAGCCGGTAAGGTTTTCGATCCCCGTCAGGGTGTCGGTCCCGGCACCGAGGGTGTTCTGCCCGGTGAGCAGGCTCAGGTCGACTTTGACCCCGGCCGTGGCATGGGCGTAGCTGGCGGTGTCGCTGCCAGTGCCGCCGTCGAGCAGGTCGTTGCCCAAGCCGCTGTACAGCAAGTCTTTGCCGGCGCCGCCGTGCAACTCATTGTTGCCGTTGCCTGCGGTGAGGATGTCGTTGCCGTCACCGGCATTGAGGATGTTGTTGCCTTCGCCCGCGATCAGCGTGTCATTGTCCGCCGTCCCGGTGAGGGTGTGGCCGTCCTGATAGCTGATATTGACGTTGGCACTGTCACTGCCGCCATGGGTGTCATTGGCAGTGTAGGTGCCGTGGTAGTCCGGCGTGACGTCGTGACCACCGGCATAGTTGAGGTTCATGGTCAGCTGGTAGTTTTCCGCCGCATTGGGGTTGCTGCCACTGGTGTTGGCGATGTTGGTGATGTGGACCTGGTAAGTCCCATCCGCCAATGCCGTCAGGGTTTGGCCGTCCGCGAGGTTGATCCACGACCCGCCGTTGAGCGAATACTCCATGGCCACATGCCCGGCATCAAGGTTGTGATTCAGGGTCAGGGTTTCACCCTGCTTCAGGTTGACGGAGAAGCGGTCCTCATCGTTGATGTTGGATTGGGCGTTGCTGGCCGACCCCAGGTAACCGCTGACCACCAGCACGGCGGTCATGGTCGCGGCATTGGCCGCGAACGCGCTGCGTACGTTGCCCAGGGTCTGATTGGCCGCTACGTTTGAACTGGTGCCATTGAAGGTGATGGCGCCAGTGCCGGTGAAGTCCGCAGCCTTGGAAATCCAGCCGGTGTTGAAGCTGGTCGACGACGGGCTAAGCGAATCGCTATTGGAATCAGTGTCGTTGGCCAGCAACAATTCGCCTGGCACCGTCACATTGTTCGAGAGCACGTTGGTGATGATGTGATCATCGACCGCAAGCGGTGCCGCGTTCGGAACGACTTTCACTACCAGATTCGAACTGGCGAGATCGCCATCCTTGTCACTGACCGTGAACCCGATGTTTTCGGTGATCAACACCGACGTGGCTTTCTGCGAAACGTAGCTGTACTCGCCGGTATCCAGGTTCACCACCAGGGTGCCCTTGCCATTAGTGGCGATGCTCAGCGAGTTGTTAACCGTGTTGAAGGTGCCGTGATTGGTACCACCGCTGGAAATCAGCGAACCCTGGTTGCTAAGGCCTTTGGGGTCATAGGTGTAGGTGGTGCCGTCGACAGTGATGGTTTTGATGAATCCGCCATCGGCACCGAACGTACCGCCCTCGCCCAGCAGCGAACCGGTCACCGGTGCGCCGACCACGGTGCCCGACAGCACCGAGTTCAGTTGATTGAGATCGGTCACCACCACCGCGTTGGTATTGGTCTTGGTGCTGCCGTCATAAGCCACTGGATCGAGGTTGCTGTTGCTGACACCGCTACCCAGGCCAATCGCGTAGTTCTTGATGGCATTGGTCTCGAGGAAGGCTTTCCAGGACGCTTCGTCCTGTGTCCCGATATCCCCTTCGTTGGGCTTCCCGTCAGAGAAGAAATAACCGACGTTCTGCGCCCCGGTGAGTTTGCCACTGGTGGCGAACGCCGTTTTCGCCATCGCCACGGCGTCGTCGTAGTCGGTGTTACCACCCGCCGTCAGACCGGAGATGATCGACTTGGCCGTCGCGACATCGACCCAGATCGGGGTCTTGTCGGTGGCGCCGCTGCTGAAGGTGACGATCTGCACTTTGACATCGCCGAGGTCGTCGTACTTGTCGAGCAAGGCACTGATCGCCTGCTTGGCCAGCGCCAATCGCGACAGGCCCGGTACGCCAGAGGCGTCGCCCATACTGCCGGATACGTCGATCACCAGCAGCAGGTTGGAATCGATCTCCACGGCTGACACCGAACGTTCCGAAGCCACGGCTTTGGGCACGTCATCGACGATGTTGACCACGATGGTGCTGGTGGTGCTGTTGCCCAGTGCATCGGTGGCTTTGTAAGTGAAGCTTTCGCTCAGGGTATTGGCGCCATCGTTGGCACCCGGCGCGGTTTTCGGTGCCGAGGTCAGGGTGTAGGTGTAAGTGCCGTCGGCGCTCAACAGGATCTGACCGTAAGTACCGGTGGCGCTGCCGATCAGGGTATAGGTGACGGCGCCGCTGGCACCGAAGACTGACCCGACCAGTGTGCCGCTGGCGGTTTCGCCGGTATGACCCGGCTCGCTGCCGGTGACGCTGCCGGCGGCCAGATCCTGGCCGTCCTTGCTCAGGTCGAGCGCTTTTTCGTAGACGGTCACGTCGGTGTCGCTGACCGCGCGGATGCAGTTGTTGTTCACGTCGATGGTGATGGTGGTGGTGCTTTCATCACCGTCGGCGTCGCGCAGGGTATAGGTGAATACGTCGCTCGCACCGGGGCCGCTCACGCCGTTCGGGTAGCTGTGGTACTCGGCGTTGCCGTGAGAATCAAGCGTCAGGTAACCGTAGGTGCCATTGATCGGGTTGTTGAGACCGCCAAGTGCCGGGGTCGAGGTATCGGAGCCGGCGCGCACGCCGACCACACCGCCGCCCGCCGCCGGGCCATCGGCGCCGCCGACGTCGTTCCACAACACGTTGCCGGTGACCACGCCACCCTCAGTGACCGGAATCGCGTCAGCGTGAGCTGTGGGCACGTCGTCGACAATGTTGATCACGATGGTACTGGTGACGCTGTTGCCCAGCGCGTCGGTGGCCTGGTAGGTGAAAGACTCGCTCAGGGTATTGGCGCCATCGTTCGCATGCGGCGTGGTGTTGACCGGGTTGGTCAGGGTGTAGGTGTAGGTGCCGTTGGGGTTGAGCAGGATCTGTCCGTAGTTGCCGAACGTGCCGCCGACCAGGGTGTAGGTGACGTTACCGCTGCCACCGAAGACCGAACCCACCAGCGTGCCGCTGGCGGTTTCGCCGGTATGCCCTGGTTCGCTACCGAGGGCGTAGCCAGCCGACAGATCCTGGCCGTCCTTGACGATGTCGAGGGCTTTTTCATAGACCGTCACGTCGCTGTCGCTGAACGCGCGGATGCAGCTGTTGTTCACGTCGATGGTGAGGGTGCTGGTGCTTTCGTCACCGTCGGCATCGCGCAAGGTGTAGGTGAACACGTCGCTCGCACCGGGGCCGCTAACGCCGTTCGGGTAGCTGTGGTACTCGGCGTTGCCTTGGGCATCCAGCGTCAGGTAACCGTAGGTGCCGTTGATTTGGCTGTTGAGGCCGCCAATGACCGGGGTCGAAGTGTCGGAGCCGACACGCACGCCGACCACGCCACCGCCCGCCGCCGGGCCATCGGCGCCGCCGACGTCGTTCCACAGCACGTTGCCGGTGACTACGCCGCCCTCTGCGACAGAGACTGCGTCGGGGTTGGCGGTCGGCAGGTCGTCAACGATGTTGACGTTGATCTGCCCGGTCGCGGTGCTGCCGTCGGTGTCGGTGGCAACGACGTTGAAGTTCTCGCTGACGCTGTTGGCGCCGTCGGCGTTGGGGTGCTCGCGGTCGGCGTAGTTCAAGGTGTAGCTGTAGCTCACCACGCCGGTGGCGGCGTTGTAATCGGTGATGGTGAAAGTGGCACCGTAATAGGTGTCAGTCGATTGCGGGAACCCCGCCGCCACGCCACCGCTGACCACGGTGATACCGCCCACGGTCAGGGTTTGCAGGCCATCCAGCGCGGTCACGGTGAAGGTGCCGCTCTGAGTCAGCGCCGGTGCATCCGGGTCGCTGCCGTAGGTGAGATTTTTTTCGTAGACCGTCAGCTCGCCGCCTGGCACTTCGAGGCCGTTGAGCGTCACGCCGTCATCGTTGTTGTGGATGTTCAGCACCAGGTTGGCGGTGCTGGTGTCGCCGTCGGCATCGGTCAGGGTGTAGGTGAAGGTTTCCGTGCCGTTGCCATTGCCGTGCAGGGCTTTGAAATCAGCATCACTGGTATTGAGGGTGTAGGTGTAGGTGCCGTTGGCGTTCAGCACCAGGTTGCCGTAGGTGCCGACAAAAGTCCCGGGAGTGATCGGGCCGCTGTTGGGACCGCTCGCTACGACATCGGCGCCTTGCACGTCATTGCTCAGCACGTTGCCGGTGAGGCTCAGCTGGGTTTCCGCCGCGGTCAATTCGTTGCTGTCGTGTACGGCTTTCGGCACGTCATCGACGATGTTGACCACGATGGTGCTGGTGACGCTGTTGCCCAGCGCATCGGTGGCCTGATAGGTGAAGGTTTCGCTCAGGGTGTTGGCGCCGTCGTCCGCGTGCGGCGTGGTGCTGGCCGGCGAAGTCAGGGTGTAGGTGTAGGTGCCGTTGGAGTTGAGCTGGAGCTGGCCGAAATTGCCGGTGGCGCTACCGACCAGGGTGTAGGTGACGGCGCCGTTGGCACCGAAGACCGAACCGACCAAGGTGCCGCTGGCGGTTTCGCCGGTATGGCCTGGGTCGCTGCCGGTGACGGTGCCGGGAGCCAGGTCCTGACCACCTTGGTTCAGGTCGAGGGCTTTTTCGTAAACAGTCACGTCGGTGTCGCTGACCGCGCGGATGCAACTGTTGTTCACGTCGATGGTGAGCGTGCTGGTGCTTTCGTCACCGTCGGCATCGCGCAAGGTGTAGGTGAACACGTCGGTGGCACCGGGGCCGCTCACCGCGTTCGGGTAACTGTGGTACTCAGCGTTGCCTTGGGCGTCCAGCGTCAGGTAGCCGTAGGTGCCGTTGATCTGATTATTGAGGTTGCCATAAGCCGGGTTCGACGTGTCGGAGCCGGCGCGCACGCCGACCACGCCACCGCCCGCCGCCGGGCCATCGGCGCCGCCGACGTCATTCCACAGCACGTTGCCGGTGACCACGCCACCTTCTGCGACCGAGACCGCGTCGGGGTTGGCGGTCGGCAGGTCGTCGACGATGTTGACGTTGATCTGCCCGCTCGCTGTGCTGCCGTCGGCGTCGGTGGCGACGACGTCAAAGTTCTCGCTGACGCTGTTGGCGCCGTCGGCGTTGGGGTGGTCACGGTCGGTGAAGTTCAGGGTGTAGCTGTAGCTCACCACGCCGGTGGTCGAATCAAAACCGGTGATGGTGAAGGTCGCGCCGGTGCCGGTAGTAGTGTGTTGCGGGAACCCCGCCGCCACGCCACCGCTGACCACCGCGATACCGCCCACGGTCAGGGTTTGCAGGCCATCCGGCGCATTGACGGTGAAGGTGCCGTTCTGGGTCAGCGCCGGAGCATCCGGGTCGCTGCCATAGGTGAGGTTTTTCTCGTAGACCGTCAGCTCGCCGCCGGACACCTCGAGGCCGTTGAGCGTCACGCCGTCATCGTTGTTGTGGATGTTCAGCACCAGGTTGGCGGTGCTGGTATCGCCGTCGGCATCGGTCAGGGTGTAGGTGAAGGTTTCGGTGCCGTTGCCATTGCCGTGCAGGGCCTTGAAGTCGGCGTCGCTGGTGTTGAGGGTGTAGGTGTAAGTGCCGTTGGCATTCAACACCAAGGTGCCGTAAGTACCGGTGAAGGTGCCGGGGGTGATCGGGCCGCTGTTCGGGCCGATGGCCACACGGTCGGCGCCTTGCACGTCGTTGGTCAGCACGTTGCCGTTCAGCGTCGCCAGGGTTTCCGACGCCGTCGAGGCGTTGTTGTCGTCGATCGCTTGAGGCACGTCGTCGGTGATGTTGACGTCCAGGCTGCCATTGGCGGTGGTGCCGTTGTCGTCAACCACGGTGACGGCGAACTGTTCAGGGAGCGTGTTGGTCCCGTCGGCGCCCGGATGAGTTTCGGGGTCTGCCAGGGTGTAGCTGTAACTGACCACGCCAGTCGTGGCGTCGTAGCCGGTGATGGTCAGCGTGCTGCCCAGCGGAGTCGTAACCGATTGCGGGAAGCCTGCGCTCACACCGCCAGTGACCACGGCGATACCGCCGACGGTCAGGGTCTGCACACCGTCGAGGGCGGTGATGGTGAAAGTGCCGCTCTGGGTCAGGGCCGGGGCATCCGGGGTGCTGCCGTCGCCGAGATTTTTCTCATAAATTGTGAGTTCGCCACCCTCGATGTTCAGCCCATCGATCGTGACCGGGTCGTCGTTGTTGTGGATCTGCAAAACCAGGTTCGCGGTGCTGGTGTCGCCGTCGGCATCGGTCAGGGTGTAGGTGAAGGTTTCCGTGCCATCGCCACCGCCGTGCAGGGCCTTGAAATCGGCATCGCTAGTGTTCAGGGTGTAGGTGTAAGTGCCATTGGCGTTCAGCACCAGAGTGCCGTAAGTACCGGTGAAGGTGCCGGGGGTGATCGGGCCGCTGTTCGGGCCAGTCGCCACACGGTCGGCGCCTTGCACGTCGTTGGTCAGCACGTTGCCGTTCAGCGTCGGCAGGGTTTCCGACGCCGTCGAGGCGTTGTTGTCGTCGATCGCTTGAGGCACGTCGTCGGTGATGTTGACGTCCAGGCTGCCATTGGCGGTGGTGCCGTTGTCGTCAACCACGGTGACGGCGAATTGTTCAGGGAGCGTGTTGGTCCCGTCGGCGCCCGGATGAGTTTCGGGGTCTGCCAGGGTGTAGCTGTAACTGACCACGCCAGTCGTGGCGTCGTAGCCGGTGATGGTCAGCGTGCTGCCCAGCGGGGTGGTAACCGATTGCGGGAAGCCTGCACTCACACCGCCAGTGACCACGGCGATACCGCCGACGGTCAGGGTTTGCACACCGTCGAGGGCGGTGATGGTGAAGGTACCGTTCTGGGTCAGGGCCGGGGCATCCGGGGTGCTGCCGTCGCCGAGGTTTTTCTCATAAATAGTGAGTTCGCCACCCTCGATGTTCAGCCCATCGATCGTGACCGGGTCGTCGTTGTTGTGGATCTGCAAAACCAGGTTCGCGGTGCTGGTATCGCCGTCGGCATCGGTCAGGGTGTAGGTGAAGGTTTCGGTGCCATCGCCACCGCCGTGCAGGGCCTTGAAGTCGGCGTCGCTGGTGTTGAGGGTGTAGGTGTAAGTGCCGTTGGCATTCAACACCAAGGTGCCGTAAGTACCGGTGAAGGTGCCGGGGGTGATCGGGCCGCTGTTCGGGCCGATGGCCACACGGTCGGCGCCTTGCACGTCGTTGGTCAGCACGTTGCCGTTCAGCGTCGCCAGGGTTTCCGACGCCGTCGAGGCGTTGTTGTCGTCGATCGCTTGAGGCACGTCGTCGGTGATGTTGACGTCCAGGCTGCCATTGGCGGTGGTGCCGTTGTCGTCAACCACGGTGACGGCGAACTGTTCAGGGAGCGTGTTGGTCCCGTCGGCGCCCGGATGAGTTTCGGGGTCTGCCAGGGTGTAGCTGTAACTGACCACGCCAGTCGTGGCGTCGTAGCCGGTGATGGTCAGCGTGCTGCCCAGCGGAGTCGTAACCGATTGCGGGAAGCCTGCGCTCACACCGCCAGTGACCACGGCGATACCGCCGACGGTCAGGGTCTGCACACCGTCGAGGGCGGTGATGGTGAAAGTGCCGCTCTGGGTCAGGGCCGGGGCATCCGGGGTGCTGCCGTCGCCGAGATTTTTCTCATAAATTGTGAGTTCGCCACCCTCGATGTTCAGCCCATCGATCGTGACCGGGTCGTCGTTGTTGTGGATCTGCAAAACCAGGTTCGCGGTGCTGGTGTCGCCGTCGGCATCGGTCAGGGTGTAGGTGAAGGTTTCCGTGCCATCGCCACCGCCGTGCAGGGCCTTGAAATCGGCATCGCTAGTGTTCAGGGTGTAGGTGTAAGTGCCATTGGCGTTCAGCACCAGAGTGCCGTAAGTACCGGTGAAGGTGCCGGGGGTGATCGGGCCGCTGTTCGGGCCGATGGCCACACGGTCGGCGCCTTGCACGTCGTTGGTCAGCACGTTGCCGTTCAGCGTCGGCAGGGTTTCCGACGACGTCGAGGCGTTGTTGTCGTCGATCGCTTGAGGCACGTCGTCGGTGATGTTGACGTCCAGGCTGCCATTGGCGGTGGTGCCGTTGCTGTCAATGACCACCACGGGGAATTGTTCACTGACACTGGTGCCATCACCGGCCGAATGCGTTTCGCTGCCGTTGAGCGTGTAGCTGTAACTCACCACGCCCGTGGCTGGGTTGTAACCGGTGATGGTCAGTGTGCTGCCCAGCGTAGTGGTGATCGATTGTGGGAAACCCGCGGCCACGCCACCACTGATCACGCTGATCCCGCCGATGCTCAGACTGGTCAGCCCGTCGGGTGCGTTGACGGTGAACGTACCGTTTTGGGTCAGTGCACCAGGATTGCTCGCTGAACCGTCGGCAAGGTTGGCTTCCTTGATCGTCAGTTCGCCGCCCTCGATCGACAGACCGTTGAGGGTGACCGGGTTGTTGACGGGAGGTGTAACGTCAGGAGGCGTGATGACCGGGGGCGTGACAACTGCCGCCGGGGTGCCGTCGCCGTTGTCATCGCCGTCGCGCCGTGCTTCGGGAAACTCGGGAATGCCGTTGAAACCGGCGGTTGGAAAACCGATGTTCGGATCGACCCGCCCGCCCACTTCTTCGAGCATGACAAAACTGTGGCCGCCACCGGCCGTCCCATCAGCGGGCCCGGTCGAACCCGGACCAGCCGCCGTGGCTTCAGCGGTCTGCGTCGGGTCATCGCCGGCCGCAATGGCTTTTTGCAGCTGCTCGACGTCAGTCAGTTGTTCCTGGCTTGGCGCGACTGTTTCTGCGGTGTCCACATGGGGCGATTGATTCGCCAGTAACTGCGGGGTCATTTGCAGGCTGCTGCCACGCCCCAGCGTCAGTTCCTGGCCATTTTGCAGATGCACCGCCACCGCGCCTTCGGCTCCGGTATTCAGTTGATCACCGGCAAACAACCGGTCCCCCTCGACCAGTGCGCGTCGGGTGCCATCGCTCCCCACCGCGAATACCTGACCGATGACCTTACTGACGATACCGATGAGCGTAGCCATGTGCATTTCCTCCGCTGCCAACCGCTGTCGGCACCTGTTTTGTTGCGGAGATCATGCTCATGGCTCAAGCGGGTTGCCTGGCGGATCGTCTAGGCCGGTCAGCGGGGTTATTTACATTAACCGCTTCCCTGGCGACGATCTCGCCTAGCGTATTGCTCACGGGCCTCATTTACGGTGCGAGATAAAAACCCTTTGCAATCAAAGACAACGGGTTAACGACCGAAATTACGAGCCCTGCGAGCGATGCGTAACGGTTCTGAACCATCCGGGTGACAAAAAACCGTCACCACAGACCGCTTCGCTTCCCTCCCCTCCAGCACTTCTCCGCTTTTTTTCGATGAATGAATTGGAACTTTTTCTCTGCCCCGATGAGCACCCTAAAGCTCATAATACAAGGGCTTCCGAGGAGAACAATGTGCCGGAATTAGAATACCGCATAAGTTTTTTTTGGCATAAGCTTTATGAGAAATAGTTCTTAGGTTTTCTGTAGAATGTTCTTAGCTCTGTTGTTAAAACCATGAAACGGAATACCTATAAAAGTCGTCAAATAATTGGCGACAAATAAAGCACCATTAGGAAATCAGGGAGATGCACCCATGCGCCTTTTAACCCCGCTCTGCAGCGCAATACTATTGGCCATGGCCTGCACTTCTCAGGCCCAAGCCATGTCGTTGACCGATGCGATCCAGAGCACCATCGCGACCCACCCGGAGCTGGCGTCGCGGGTGGACAGCCGTCTGTCGGCTGATGAAGACGTAAAGGTCGCCAAGGGCGGTTTTTATCCATCGGTTGACCTGAATGCCGCGTACGGGCGCGGGTACAGCGATAACACCAACACCCGTGCGTTGGGCAATCACCACACCGAAATTCTCAACTACACGCAATCGGAACTGCGTCTGCGGCAGATGCTGTTCGACGGCTTCAACACCGCCAACGAAGTCGAGCGCACCAAAGGCGTCGTCAACTCCCGCGCCTATTACGCTCAGGGCACCGCCCAGGACCTGGCCCTGCGCACCACCGAGGTTTACCTCGAAGTGCTCAAGCGTCGCGAACTGGTGACGCTGGCCAAGAACAACCTGCAAGCACACTTGCGAGTCAACGATCAGATCGGCCTGCGCACCGAGCGTGGGATCGGCAGCAACGCCGACGCCGACCAGTCCACCGCTCGTCGGGCACTGGCGGAAAACAACCTCGACACCGCTGAAGTCGATCTGGCCGACGCCGAGTCGAACTTCGCCGCTGTCGTCGGGCGCCTGCCTGATGAACTCGAAGCCCCACCGTCGATCCGTGGCGAACTGCCGGCCTCGCTGACAGAAGCCCAGCAAAGCATGGTCGACAACAACCCGTACCTGAAATCCGCCCAGGCCGACGTGCAATCGGCCGAGAGCCAGTACGAAGTCGCCAAATCGCCGTTCTACCCGCGCTTCGACGCCGAAGCCGCGGTGGGCGCGAACAACAACATTGCCGGCGAAGAAGGCCATGACAACGAGTGGCGCGTCGGCGTGGTGATGAACTACAACCTGTTCCGCGGCGGCAGCGACAAGGCGCGCCTGCAGTCCGATGCGCACAAGATCAATCAGGCAATGGACATCCGCAACAACGCCCTGCGTCAGCTCAACGAAAACATTCACCTGGCCTGGAACGCCATGGTCAACGCCAAGAAACAAACCCCCACCGCCCGTGAATACGCGGACACCAGCAAACGCGTACGCATCGCCTATCAGGATCAGTTCGGCCTCGGCCAACGCACCCTGCTCGACCTGCTGGACAGTGAAAACGAGCTCTACAACGCCAACCGCCGCTACACCGAAGTCCGATACACCGAGGAATATTCGATGTACCGTGTGCTGGCGAACATGGGCCAGTTGTTGAGCAAACAACGCGTGGTACTTCCCGCTGATGCCGTCGCCCAGACCGAAGTGAAAAACGAAGCCCGTTTGCCTGAACTGAAGTAGTGCCTGGAGCGTTCAATGTGACAAGCATGGAAACCGCCAACAGCGGTGTCGATCCACGCCTGAGCTTCGATGACCCGTTACTGGATGGTCTGTTGATTCTCTGCAAACTCCACGGCGCGTCCGTCAGTCGCGCCAGCCTGAGTGCCGGGCTACCGATGGCAAACCAACGCCTGAGCCTGGACCTGCTGCCCCGCGCAGCGGCCCGGGCCGGTTTGCAGGCGCGTTTGCTGCGCCGCGATCTCAAAGATATTTCTACGCTCAACCTGCCCGTGTTGTTGTTGCTCGACAACGGTCGCACCGCTGTTCTGCGCCGCTACGGTGACGACGGCCGGGTGCTGATCCTGCCGAGCGAAGCCGATGGCGGCGAACAATGGATCAGCCCGGAAGAGCTGGCCGAGCACTACACGGGCCAGGCGCTGTTCGCCCGGCCGCGGCATGAACTCGAAGACCTACGCTCGCCGCTGGTGCCGCGCGTCCAGGCGTGGTTTCGCGACACCCTGAAGCTGTCGAAGTGGCTGTACAGCGATGCGATTCTGGCGAGTTTCCTGATCAACCTGCTGGGTTTGATGGTGCCGCTGTTCGTGATGCAGACCTACGACCGCGTGGTGCCGAACCAGGCCACGTCGACCCTGTGGGTGTTGTCCATCGGACTGCTGATCGGCACCGGTTTCGAACTGGTGTTGCGAGTGGTGCGCGCGCACTTGCTGGACACGGCCGGGAAGAAAACCGACGTGATCCTGTCGGCAACTTTGTTCGAACGCATCACCGGCATGGCGATGAAAGCACGCCCGGCCACCATCGGCGGATTTGCCCAAAGCATTCACGACTTCCAGGGCCTGCGGGAATTCCTCACCGCCGTGACCCTCACCAGCCTGATCGACCTGCCCTTCGCGCTGCTGATGCTGGTGGTCATTGGTCTGCTTGGCGGCTGGCTGGTGGTGATTCCGGTGCTGGCGTTCCCGATCACGATCATCTTCGCCATGGTGATTCAGGCGCGCCTGCGCGACACCGTACAGAAGAGCCTCAGCCTCGGCGCCGAACGCCAGGCGCTGCTGATCGAAACCCTCGGAGGCCTGGAAACCCTCAAGGCTTGCAGCGCCGAAAGCGAGCGTCAGCACAAATGGGAAAGCACTCACGGCGCCCTCACCCGCCTCGACAGCCATGCCCGCAACCTCTCGGCAATGGCCACTAACGGCACGCTGTTCATCCAGCAGTTTTCCGGCATGGCGACCATCGTCGCCGGGGTGTACAGCATCATCGCCGGCAACCTCAGCGTTGGCGCCCTGGTGGCGACCTACATGCTCGGCAGCCGCGTGCTTGCGCCACTGGGACAGATTGCTGGATTGATCACCCGCTACCAGCAAGCACAACTGACCATGAAAAGCACCGATGCGTTGATGTCGCTGCCGCAAGAGCGCGATGCCAAACAACGGCCGCTGGAACGCACGCAGTTGCAAGGCGCGCTGGACGTTGTCGGCGTGACCTTCCATTACAACGGCCAAAGCACCCCGGCACTGGCCAATGTCAGTTTCACTGTGAAACCCGGCGAGCGGATCGGCATCATCGGTCGCAGCGGTTCCGGCAAAAGCACCCTGGGACGGCTGGTGATGGGTTTCTACGAACCGGAGGAAGGCCAGTTGTTGCTCGACGGCCTGGACCTGCGGCAACTGGACGTAGCCGACCTGCGCCATCAAATCGGCTACGTCGCCCATGACCTGCCGCTGCTGGCCGGCAGCCTGCGCGACAACCTGACCCTTGGCGCGCGCTACATCAGCGACGCACGCATGCTCGAAGTGGCGGAACTCACCGGCGTCACCGAACTGGCCCGACAACACCCGCAAGGCTTCGACCGGCCCGTGGGCGAGCGCGGGCAATTGCTGTCCGGCGGCCAACGCCAGGCTGTATTGCTGGCCCGCGCCTTGTTGCTCGACCCGCCGATCATGCTGCTCGACGAACCCACCAGCGCCATGGACAACAGCAGTGAAGACGTCCTGCGGCAAAAACTCCACGGCTGGGTCCAGGGCAAAACCGTGCTGCTGGTCACCCACCGTACGTCGATGCTGAGCCTGGTGGATCGGTTGGTGGTGCTGGACAACGGGAGGATCGTCGCCGACGGGCCGAAAGAAGCAGTCATCGATGCATTGCGCAAGGGCCGTGTCGGCTCTGCGGCTGTCTAGGAGTAGCCCACTCGATGCCAGTACACAACCTGTGGCGAGGGAGCTTGCTCCCGCTGGGTTGCGCAGCAGCCCCGAAACCAACCACCTCGATGTGCCGGCAGAACTGCATCGGTAGATTTTGCGACGGCTTCGCCGCCGAGCGGGAGCGAGCTCCCTCGCCACAGATTTGTTTTCGGCATTATTTCTCTTAACTGACGGGTATCGCCCATGTCTGCTCCAACGCCGGACTCCGCGTCCCGTGGCTACTTCAACAGCTTCGGTAAAAGCGCCGAAGTCGAATTCATGCCGGAAACCGCCGGCGCTTCATTGCAGGACTCGCCACGCCTGTCGCGCGTTACCGTGTGGCTGGCGGCAGCGCTGCTGATCAGCGCATTGGTCTGGGCCAAGTTCGCCGTGCTGCAGGAAGTCACCATGGGCGAAGGCAAGGCGATTCCGTCGAGCAAGGTTCAGGTCATCCAGAACCTTGAAGGTGGCATTGTCACCGAGATCTTCGTACGCGAAGGGCAAATGGTGAACAAGGGCGACACCTTGTTGCGTCTGGATGACACACGCTACCTGTCGAACAAGGGTGAAAGCGAGGCTGATCGATACGCGCTGACCGCGCAGGTCGAGCGCTTGTCCGCCGAGGCCGAGGGCCGGCCGTTCAAGCTGTCGGACGAGGTCATTGCCAAGGCACCGCAAGTGGCCGAAGACGAGCGTTCGCTGTACGAACAACGGCAACGTCGACTGGCCAGCGAGCAACGCACGCTGAGCGAACAACTTCGGCAAAAAACCCAGGAACTGGCGGAATTCCGCTCGAAACAGGGGCAATACAGTTCGAGCCTGGCGCTGGTCAACCAGGAGATGGGCATGTCCGAGCCGCTGGTCAAGACCGGTGCCGTGTCGCCGGTTGAGATCCTTCGGCTCAAGCGCAGCGCGGTGGAAATTCGTGGCTCGCTGAACGCCACCACTTTGGCTATTCCCCGGGCGGAATCGGCGATTGCCGAGATCCGGAGCAAGATCGACGAATCGGAACAATCCTTCCGCTCGGAGGCGGCCAAAGAGCTGAACGAGAAGCGCACCGACCTGTCGAAAATCACCGCATCAAGCATCGCTATCGACGACCGCGTGACCCGTACCACGGTGGTATCGCCCGTTCACGGGATCATCAAGGTGCTGAAGGTCAACACCATTGGTGGCGTGGTCCAGCCGGGCAGCGACATGGTGGAAATCGTGCCGCTTGAAGACAACCTGCTGATCGAAGCCAAGGTCCGGCCACAAGACGTGGCGTTCCTGCTTCCCGGCCAGAAAGCCATGGTCAAGTTCAGTGCCTACGACTACACGATCTACGGCGGCCTGAGCGCCAAACTGGAGCTGATCGGCGCCGACACGATCACCGATGACAAGGGCAACAGCTTCTACCTGATTCAGGTGCGCACCGATAAAAACCATTTGGGTGGGGATGTGAAACCGCTGCTGATCATTCCGGGGATGGTGGCGACGGTGGATATCATTACCGGTGAAAAGAGCGTGTTGGATTACTTGCTCAAGCCGGTGCTGAAAGCTCGGACTGAGGCGATGCGCGAAAGGTAGGCCTGACTCTTTCCTTTGTGGCGAGGGAGCTTGCTCCCGCTGGGCTGCGAAGCAGCCCCTAAACATACACCCCGGTGGGTCAGGGACATTGAGTTGACCGGTTTTGGGAGCGCTTCGCACTCCAGCGGGAGCAAGCTCCCTCGCCACAAGTGATCATCCACCGTGGTTTTTCAGGTAAGTTTCCTCCCCCATCGCCGCAATCTGCCCCTCGATCAACGCTTCAAACGG
The DNA here is from genome assembly GCF_019947275.1 of Pseudomonas sp. GL-RE-29. Lineage (NCBI taxonomy): Bacteria > Pseudomonadati > Pseudomonadota > Gammaproteobacteria > Pseudomonadales > Pseudomonadaceae > Pseudomonas > Pseudomonas sp. GL-RE-29. The sequence continues at coordinate 44,949 of NZ_JAGYGD010000034.1, read as the reverse complement.
TTTCAGCAACGGTGCAAACGTTGCCGGCGCTTCAAGCGCTTCCAACGCCTGCACAATCGCCTCCACCGTCGACAACGCCCCGGGCGCTGGTGCCTTGCGCAATCGATAACGGGACACGCCGCCTTCGGCCAGCGTCACCCTCGGCAATGCCGCCAGCAACGGATTGAGGTGCAGCATCTTGCGCGCCTTGCGCCAGGTGCCATCCGGGACGACCAGCAACAGCGGTTCATCGCTATCGGCATAGGCTTGCATCGGTTGCGCGTCGTCACCGGGAAACAACAACCGCGCGCGAAACCCTGGCCGATCCAACAGCGCCGGCAAATCCTCGAACACCTCACCGACAATCAGCTCAGCGTTGTTTAGCCCCAATGCGGCCAGTCGCGCAGTGTTCAGCGCATGACTCACTTCACTCGGATGCTGCAACAGCAACACCCGCGTGCGGCTGTCGAGGCTGGGGATCAGCGCACACAAGCAATGGCTTTGCGGGCGCAGGCAACGTGGACATTGAATTCTGGACATCGTCTTTAGGCCTGATTCAGTTGTGCTTTGAGCAGATCGCGGAAGGTCTGGATCAACGGTTCGCGGCTGCGGCCACGGCGCACGATCATCGAGAATGGCGCCTGATAGCCGAAAGTCGCCGGTAGCAGCACACGCAAGTCGCCCTTGTCGGCCCAGGCCTGGGCGTAATGCTCCGGCAGGTAACCGATGTAGGCGCCGGACAGCACCAGAATCAGCTGTGCCTCCATACTCTCCACGGTAGCGGCGCTGTGCTTGAAGCCGTGCCGCGCCAGTTCGGCCTGGCTCCAGTAGCCGCGCCCCACCATGCGTTGCTGGGTAATGACCTGCTCGGGAATGCGCCGTTCGTTGAACAATGGATGCCGCGTGCTGCAATACAACCAGTGTTGTTCGCGGTAGAGCGGCATGTACACGAGACCACTCATGCGCGTGGAAAACGCGCCGATGGCCAGGTCGAGACGGTTGTCCTGCACGCCCAGTTGCAGCTCGTACGGGCTCATGACCGACAAATGCAAATGCACCGCCGGGTGTTCCTGGCTGTAGGCACCGATGGCTTCGGCGAACGGCAAAGCCTTGTCGCTGACGGTGGAATCGATCACCCCAAGATTCAACGTGCCGCGCAACTCGCCCTTGAGTGCGGCGGCGTATTGTTCGAAACCTTCCAGCTCACCCAACAAACGCAGGGTTTCCTGATGGAACAACTCGCCTTTGCTGGTCAGGCTGAAACCGCCCCGACCACGATGACACAGCACCAGGCCTAGCGCCGCTTCGAGCTGGCTCATATAAGTGCTGATGGCCGACGTCGAGAGATTGAGCTCTTGCTGGGCATTGGCGAATCCCTGATGGCGCACCACGCTGACGAAGATGCGCAATAGTTTCAGGTCGGGTAAAGCGTTGGCCATGGGGGCTCCGAATACAAGCTAATACATGCTGCTCTGTGGCGAGGGAGCTTGCTCCCGCTCGGCTGCGCAGCAGTCGTCAACCCGTCTCATGTGGTCTGCCTGATGTAACCGGATTGAATGGTTTTGGGGCCGCTTCGCAGCCCAGTGGGAGCAAGCTCCCTCGCCAGGGGTTCTGTGCAGAGACAGAAGTTTATCTGCCCATCCGACATTAGTTTAGAAAAATCTGAACTAAGTATTTGCCCGTAGCGATTCTTCCCGGTCACTACATTTCGCAGAATCGGCCCTCAGTGGTGCCCGTCTCTTCCGTGAACGGCGTAACCAAAATAAATAAAACAACGACGATGAGGCCCTACCCGTGGACAAGATTCTTCACCAACCACTGGGCGGCAACGAAATGCCGCGCTTCGGCGGCATCGCCACCATGCTCCGACTCCCCCACGTACCTACCGCTGCCGGCCTCGACGCTGCTTTCGTCGGCGTGCCTTTGGACATCGGTACTTCGCTGCGCCCCGGCACCCGCTTCGGACCGCGTGACATCCGCGCCGAATCGGTGATGATCCGCCCGTACAACATGGCCACCGGCGCAGCACCGTTCGACTCGCTGTCGGTTGCCGACATCGGCGACGTGGCGATCAACACCTTCAACCTGCTGGATGCCGTGCGGATCATCGAAGAATCCTACGACAACATCCTCGAACACGATGTGATCCCGCTGACCCTGGGTGGCGACCACACCATCACCCTGCCGATCCTGCGTGCCATCCATAAAAAGCACGGCAAGGTCGGCCTGGTGCACATCGACGCCCACGCCGATGTGAACGATCACATGTTCGGCGAGAAAATCGCCCACGGCACCACTTTCCGTCGCGCCGTCGAAGAAGGCCTGATTGACCCGGACCGCGTTGTGCAAATCGGTCTGCGCGCCCAGGGCTACACCGCTGACGACTTCAACTGGAGCCGCAACCAGGGTTTCCGTGTGGTCCAGGCCGAAGAGTGCTGGCACAAATCCCTGACGCCGCTGATGGCCGAAGTTCGCGAGAAAGTCGGCGGTGGTCCGGTGTACCTGAGCTTCGACATCGACGGCATCGACCCGGCTTGGGCTCCAGGCACCGGCACCCCGGAAATCGGTGGTCTGACGACCATTCAGGCAATCGAGATCGTTCGTGGCTGCCAAGGCCTCGACCTGATCGGTTGCGATCTGGTAGAAGTCTCGCCCGCTTACGACACCACCGGCAACACCTCGCTGCTGGCCGCCAACCTGCTGTACGAAATGCTCTGCGTACTGCCTGGCGTGGTCCATCGCTGAGGATCGGTCATGAACGAACGTGATCAGGTTTTGAAAGCGGCTGCCGACCTGGTATCCGCCTTCGCCCGTAACGATCGCGAAGCCTACTTCGGCGCGTTCAGCGCCGATGCCAGCTTCGTCTTCCACACCCTCGAACAGCCGCTGCTGTCGCGCGATGCCTATCAGGCGTTGTGGGACAACTGGCGCGACGAGGATGGCTTCGAGGTGCTTGCGTGCACGTCGAGCAACGCTTTCGTCAGCCTGCAGGGTGACGTGGCGATTTTCATTCATGACGTGGCCACCGAGCTGCGCATGCAAGGGGAGCAACACTTCAGCCAGGAGCGCGAGACGATTGTTTTCAAGAAACAAGCGTCTGGCCAAGAACAACAAGGCCTATGGCTGGCCTGCCACGAACATTTATCCGCAATGCCGGAAGGGCTGCCACCCCCTTAGCCAAACAGGTGACGCTCACACACGATGAGCGCGCCTTTATGATCGGAGCAGATCATGAATAACAACAACAACGAAAAAAGCCTTAGCAGCATCGAAACAAACGGGGTCGAACAGATCCCGGACAATGAGCGCACCGCCCGGCCCAGCGACCTGTTTCGCTTGATCTTCGGCGGCGCCAATACCTTTGCCACCGCTGTGCTCGGCAGCTTCCCGGTACTGTTCGGCCTGTCCTTTCAGGCAGGCGTCTGGGCGATCGTGCTGGGCGTGGTGCTCGGTGCGCTGATCCTCGCGCCGATGGGCCTGTTCGGCCCGATCAACGGCACCAACAATGCCGTGTCTTCCGGCGCACACTTCGGCGTGCACGGGCGGATCGTCGGTTCCTTCCTGTCGTTGTTGACCGCTATCGCGTTCTTCTCGCTCTCCGTCTGGAGTTCGGGCGACGCACTGGTGGGCGGCGCCAAACGCCTGATCGACCTGCCGGAAACCGACCTGACCCTGGGCCTGGCCTACGGTCTGTTCGCGCTGTTGGTTCTGACGGTGTGCATCTACGGCTTCCGTTTCATGTTGTGGGTCAACCGTATCGCCGTGTGGGCGGCCAGCCTGTTGTTCCTGCTGGGCATCTTTGCTTTCGCCCCGGCCTTCGACAGCCAGTACGCCGGCACCGTGGTGATGGGTCAGGCCGGCTTCTGGGCGGCGTTCATCGGCGCAGCATTGGTAGCCATGAGCAACCCGATTTCCTTCGGCGCGTTCCTTGGTGACTGGTCGCGCTACATCCCGCGTGAAACGCCGAAGGGCCGGATCATGGTCTCGGTGATCGCCGCGCAACTGGCGACGCTGATTCCGTTCCTGTTCGGCCTCGCCACCGCGACCATCGTGGCGATCAAGGCTCCGGATTACATCGCGGCCAACAACTATGTCGGCGGCTTGCTGGCGGTTTCGCCCACCTGGTTCTTCCTGCCGGTATGCCTGATTGCGGTGATCGGCGGCATGTCCACCGGCACCACCTCGCTGTATGGCACCGGGCTGGACATGTCCAGCGTGTTTCCTCGGGTGCTGTCGCGGGTCAAGGCCACGCTGCTGATCGGTGTGATGTCGATTGCCTTCATCTTCATCGGTCGCTTCGCGGCGAACCTGGTGCAGAGCGTGTCGACCTTCGCCGTGCTGATCATCACCTGCACTACGCCATGGATGGTGATCATGATCATCGGCCTGCTGGTGCGTCGCGGCTTCTACTGCCCGGATGACCTGCAAGTGTTCACCCGTGGCGAGAAAGGTGGCCGCTACTGGTTCACCCACGGCTGGAACTGGCGTGGCATGGGCGCCTGGATCCCGAGCGCGGCTGTCGGCCTGTGCTTCGTCAACTTGCCGGGGCAGTTCGTTGGCCCACTGGGCAACCTGGCCGATGGCATCGACATCAGTTTGCCGGTCACCCTGAGCCTGGCCTCGGTGGTGTACCTGGTGTTGCTCAAGTTGTTCCCGGAAGCGAACGCGGTGTTCGGCCCGAAAGATTCACGCAGCAAGAGCACGGACCCGCTCGTTAAACCGGCGATGCAACAGGTCGCCTGATAAACAAAGTGCTGAGGTAATCACTGTGGCGAGGGAGCTTGCTCCCGCTCGACTGCGCAGCAGTCGCACAACAGGCAATTGAGTTTCTCCTGAAGAAATCCGGTTGCAGGATCTGGGTCTGCTTCGCAGCCTAGCGGGACGGTGCGGCGATCCGACAAGCTCCCTCGCCACAAAAGCCTCCTCACAGCAATGCAATTCAGCCTCACATAAAAAAGACAATCGGAGACACGCCATCATGGCTTTGGATTTATTCGTCGTACTCATCTACGCCGCCGCGATGCTGATACTCGGCTACTACGGCATGCGCAAGGCCAAGACCAACGAAGACTTTTTGGTCGCCGGTCGTAACCTCGGTCCGAGCCTGTACATGGGCACCATGGCCGCCACCGTCCTCGGCGGCGCGTCCACCGTGGGCACTGTGCGTCTGGGTTACGTGCATGGCATCTCCGGTTTCTGGCTGTGCGCAGCCCTCGGTTGCGGCATCGTGGCACTGAACCTGTTCCTCGCCAAACCGCTGCTCAAATTGAAGATCTACACCGTTACCCAGGTGCTGGAAAAACGCTACAACCCGATGGCCCGCTCCGCGAGCGCGGTGATCATGCTGGCCTATGCGCTGATGATCGGTGTGACCTCTATCCTGGCGATCGGCACCGTGCTGCAAGTGCTGTTCGGCATGCCGTTCTGGATTTCGGTAGTGCTCGGCGGTGGCGTGGTCGTGGTCTATTCGGCGATCGGCGGCATGTGGTCGCTGACCCTGACCGACATCGTCCAGTTCGTGATCAAGACCGTCGGCCTGATGTTCATCCTGTTGCCGATCTGCCTGTACCGCGTCGGCGGTTGGGATGAGTTGGTGTTGAAACTGCCGGCGGCGAGCTTCAGCTTCACCACCATCGGTTGGGACACCATCATCACCTACTTCATGATCTACTTCTTCGGCATCCTGATTGGCCAGGACATCTGGCAACGAGTGTTTACCGTCAAGACTGCCAAAGTGGCTCAGGTCGCTGGCACCGCCGCGGGCATCTACTGCATCCTCTACGGCCTGGCCTGCGCACTGATCGGCATGGCTGCCCACGTGCTGATCCCGGACCTGGACAACGTCAACAACGCTTTCGCCGCCATCGTCAAACTGTCCCTGCCGGACGGTATCCGTGGCCTGGTGATCGCTGCCGCTCTGGCCGCCATGATGTCCACCGCCAGCGCCGGCCTGCTCGCCGCTGCCACCACCCTGACCGAAGACCTGCTGCCGAAACTGCGTGGCGGTAAACAGTCGAGCCTGGGGCTGAACCGCCTGGTCACCATGCTGACCGGAATCGTGGTACTGGGTATCGCCCTGGTGGTGAACGACGTCATCAGCGCCCTGACCCTGGCTTATAACCTGCTGGTCGGCGGCATGTTGATCCCACTGATCGGCGCGATCTTCTGGAAACGCGCCACCACCGCCGGCGCCATCGCCAGCATGGGCCTGGGCTTCGCCACCGCCCTGCTGTTCATGTTCAAGGACGGTCTGGACGCCAACACCCCGATCTACTACAGCCTCGGCGTAGGCCTGGTGAGCTTCGTGTTGGTCAGCCTGATGTCCCGTCGCCCGGCAACGCTGGCCAGCGCCGCCTAAGCTGAACATAACGACTTGATGCTTTCTTCGACGGGTGTGGCGTCGGTTGCCACACCCGTTTTTTTTCGTCTGGAGAAAACTGCGTATGAAGATCGTCAGCCGCGATCAGTGGTTCGAGGTCAAGCACCTCAGCGACGGCATTCGCCTGATTCACGAGCCGTACATCCGTCCTTTTTATCGCTGCAACCTTTGGCACATTCAGGGGCGCGACAAGGATCTGCTGCTGGACAGCGGCTCGGGGCTGGTCAGTCTGCGCGAGCAACTCCCCTGGATCACCGAGCGGCCATTGGTGGCGGTGGCCAGCCACTGCCATTTCGACCATATTGCCGGGCATCATGAGTTTGCCGAGCGCCTGGTGCATCCGGCCGAAGCGCAGATACTTGCCGCCCCGGACGGCGAGAACGATTTGAGTCGGGCGTTTGTCGGTGACGATATGTTCGAAGCGCACCCCGACTGTCCGTTGTGCTACGCCGAATACCGGGTCAAAGCCGCCCCTGCCACCGGTTTTATCGAAGAAGGCGACGTGCTGGATCTGGGCGATCGGGTGCTGCAAGTGCTGCATACACCGGGCCATTCGCCGGGCTGCATCAGCCTGTTCGAGGCGGCGACCGAGACGCTTTTCAGCGGTGACATCATCTATGACGGGCCGTTGATCGAAGACGCCTACCACTCCAACCTCGACGACTACGCACACAGCCTGCGACGCTTGCGCAACTTGCCGATCCGCACGGTGCATGGCGGGCATTTCGGCAGCTTTTCCGGGGAGCATTTGCGCATCATGATTGACGAGTGGCAGCGCTCTCACGGCTGAAGCCTGCTGTACTCATCCCAGGGCCAACAACAATAATGCCCTCTCGAAGAACGATCATGAAAAAAGCTGCCGCTCGTGCCGCCGTGCATCGCTTCATCAGCCGCCTGCTGGAGGGTCAGGATGACTTCGACGACAACGCCAGCCTGGCGCAGTTGGGATTGGATAAAGCGGATATCGAGGATCTGATCTTCCATCTGGAAGATGAGTTCGGCTTGACGGCATTCACCGCCGAGGAAGACCGAATGCTCAAGACAGCCAGGACGGCGAGTGACTTGAGCCGGTTTTTGCTGGAAATTAGTCGGCACTGAAATTGATCGCAATCACCCACTTTGTGGCGAGGGAGCTTGCTCCCGCTCGACTGCGAAGCAGTCGCAAAAACTGCAATCGAATTACGTCTGACACACACTCAATCGTGGCTGTTTGGGGCCGCTTCGCGGCTCAGCGGGAGCAAGCTCCCTCGCCACAGCAAGCTCCCTAGCCACAGCAAGTCCGCTTGCCAACTCCCTACATCAGCCGTTATCGGCGACGCTGCTGGCGTCGGCGTTGTTCGTCGTCAGTGCGAATTGGCACGGGTTGCAGAGGCGGTTCGATCAAACCGAGTGCGACACCCAGGTCGTGCAGCCAGTTTTGAATTTTCTCTTTCATGGTGCCCCCTTCAGGGTAGTGCCGAGCGGCCGGAATTCTGTAGCCCCTTCGCACTGATAATAGTCTGAAGTCATGCGCAATGCTCGTCCAAAGTGGCAATGATCTGTTACTGAATCGATCACAATTGACCGGCATCAAATCATGCAATCGCTCAAGCCAGCGTCTGCTCCGACGGATAGCCCGTTTGGCCGGGTCCTGTCACTGTTGACCAAGGGCCCTGCGCAACCGCCGCCGCACCCACTGCTCCGCGCTGACAAACGTTATGCCCAACAGCACCAGCACCGCACCAATGACAAAATTGAGGCTTAGCTCTTCACCCAGCAAGACCACGCCAAATGTCACGCCAAACAACGGCGTCATGAATGAAAAAACCGCCAGATTCGCCGCCAGATAACGGCGCAACAACCAGAACCACACCAGATAACTGAAGAACGACACCACCACGCCTTGAAACAGCACACTGGCCACCGCCACAGTCGTCAGGCTGACGTGGGTGATCTGACCACTCAGCAACGCGATCAGCAGCAGGCCGACGAAGCCGACGATCAATTGATAGAACAAGGTCAGGGTCACCGGCGCTTCCGACAGTCGCGAGGCACGCACCACCACCGTGGTCGCGCCCCAGCACGCGCCGGCCAGCACGCCCAGTGCATCGCCGATCAACATGCGGTGGTCGAGGTTGTCCCAGGACATTCCACCGGCAAACGCGATGGCGATACCGACAAAGGCGAGGAAAATCCCCAGCCATTGCAGCGGCCGCAAACGCTCGCTCGGCAACAACCAATGCACGCCCAGGGCGGTGAAAATCGGCGCGGTATAGAGAAACACCGACATATGCGCCGCGGTGGTCAGTTGCAGGCCTTCGGAAATGAAGAAGAATTCCAGTCCAAACAAGGCGCCGGCCAATAAACCGCCGCGCCAGGTATGACCGACCTGTTCCCAACCGCCCTTCCAGCAGATTAACAATCCTACAAGCAACGCGGACATGCCTGACCGTGCAGCGGCCTGCATGACCGGCGCAATATCAGGCGCCGCCCATTTGATCATCACCTGCTGGACGCCCCAGATGAGGCATAAGCCCAGCATGACTTGCAGGGCAAATCCGTCGGCGCTGCGCCGGGTGGCGTTCACCGTAAAACCTCGACAACATGGAACATGGCAGTGACTCGACAGTAAAAAACAAAGCCCCGGCCAGTTTGTTGAACAAACCGCGCCGGGGCGAAAATTATGCTGTCGATTATTAACCAGATGGACAGAAATTGCCGTCTGTCCGAGACATTTACGTCTCCAGGCGCGTCATTCTTAAGGAGCTGCCGAAAGCTGCGATCTTTGCTTTTAAAAGATTGCGGCCTGCGGCAGCTCCTACAAGGTCGGTCAGCTCAACTCAATGCGATCGGCATGAATGACGATCTGACCGTTCTTGTACAGCGCACCAATGGCCTTTTTGAAGTTGCCTTTGCTGACACCGAACATGCTGCTGATCAACGTCGGATCGCTCTTGTCACTGACCGGCAGGCTGCCATTGTTCTCGCGCAACTTGGCGAGGATCTTCGAATTCAGGCTGCTGGCTGCTTCTACGCCCACCGGTTGCAGGCTCAAACTGATCTTGCCGTCGGCGCGAACTTCCTTGATGAAGCCCTTCTCTTCTTTCCCGGCGCGCATGAACTTGAAAATTTCGTTCTTGTGAATCAGGCCCCAGTGCTTGTTGTTGATGATCGCCTTGAAACCCATGTCAGTGGCTTCGGCAACCAGCAAGTCAACTTCCTGGCCTGGCGTGTAACTCGCCGGGGTCTTGTCCAGATAACGATCCAGACGCGCCGTCGCGGTGATGCGGCGGGTGTGCTTGTCGAGATAGACATGCACCACGGCGTATTCGCCGGCCGTCATCTGACGTTTTTCTTCGGAATAGGGCAGCAACAAGTCCTTCGGCAATCCCCAGTCCAGGAACACGCCGATACTGTTGACTTCAACAACTTTCAAACTGGCGAATTCACCCACTTGAACTTTCGGTTTCTCTGTCGTGGCAATGAGTTTGTCATCGCTATCCAGATAAACAAAAACATTGAGCCAGTCTTCATCTTCGCTTGGAATATCTTTTGGAATATAACGATTAGGCAGAAGTATTTCGCCATCCGCGCCACCGTCCAGATATAAACCGAAGTTAGTGTGTTTAACCACTTGCAAACTGTTGTAACGCCCGACTAAAGCCATGTCCAATACCCTCATTGCGTGGGCGGCATTCTACCCGGTTTTACCGGCCGCGTTCGGCGCTCGGCTCGGTGGCTGCAGAAATTCCTTTGAAGACCTTAATTTTCCTGGTTTTTGCCCTTCATGCCTGGCCGCTCGTCAGGTCGACCTGGCACGCCGCATCGCAGCCAGGCGAGCGTAAAGCGTTACTTTCCACACCGATGTTCTTATCTAAAACAGCGGGTTAGGGGCTTATTTCAAATAATAACCTGCTATTAATTGCGCCGCCTCTTGCTGCCCTTCATGGGATATTTGCCAAGCAAATATCTGGTTAATCCTGTACGATGCCTGGCCAAGTTAATTTTCTACAGGTTAATGGCCGCCATGCGCGTAAAAGCATCCAACAGCAAAGCAAAGCCAGCTCCAGCCGTCGAAACCAGCGAATCGATCAACAGCCAGATCGCTGCGTTCCTTAAATCCGGCGGTGAAATCCAGCAAATTGCCAAAGGCGTCAGCGGCCAGACGTTCGGCCCGTCCAAGCAGATTACGCTCGGCAAAAAGTAAGACCCTCCGCGTCATCTGGTCCACAAGCGCTTTGAGCATCGAAGCGCTTGGACTGGAACCTCCGAACACCCTCCTCGCCAATCAATCAATCTTGTACAAATCGACGAACGGCCCTCGCTGCCGATCATTCGCCGGTATCCTTGCACGCGTCTAGATCAAGCATTCCAGGTCATTCAGCCTGCCCTCGCTGTCAAGGAGTGACGCATGCTCAAGCCTTCCGTTTTATTACTCGTATTCAGCAGCCTCCTGGCGTGTTCGCTGGCGCAGGCTCAAATCTTCCAGCGCGAACTGGGTGATTTCGATCTCAAACTCGGCACCAGCCCCAGTCGCAGCATGGCCCAAGGCTTGGTCAAGCCATCGGCGGTTGGCTCGTTTCATGGTGGCCTGGACCTGACTCACGACAGCGGCTTCTATTTTGGCCAATGGTCGCCGAGCATGGGTATTACGCCGGGGAAGAATCTCGAGATCGATTCCTACGTGGGTTTTAAACAACCCTTCGACCAAACCCTTGGCTACGAAGTGGGCATGATTCATTACAGCTATCCCGAAGTCGACACCCTCGACAGCCAGGAGTTGTTCGGTGGTCTAACCTTGCTGGGCAGCCGTTTCGGCGCAGCCTTGAGCCACGATCCGGACAAACAGAACAGCACGCTGTTCGCCGACCTGGGTGGCAATCAGCCGTTCGGCATCGGGATCAGCATGAAATACACCACGCACCAACTGAACACGCCGGTCGCGGTGGACGGCGGCTATGTAGGCAGTTTTACCGATTGGTCGGTGAAATTGTCCCGACCGTTCATGGGCGTCGATCTCGATCTGATCTACAGCGATTCCAGCCTCAGCGGCAGCTATTGCTCGGCCTATTCCGGTCACAACAGCCAGTGTGACGGGCTCGTCACCCTCAAGGCCGAACGCGCGTTCTATTGATCGGCTGAACTGCCGGGTTCATCCTGCGATCAGATAGTCATCAGCTCCCGAAGCCAGGCTTTCGCAAGGACTCGCCCATGTCTCGCTGGTTAAAACACATCGCCTTTGTACTCGCCGTTTCTCTTGCCCTCAGTGCGTGCAGCCGCATGGGGCTGGCTTACCGCAACCTCGACGTGATCATTCCCTGGACGCTCAGCGATTACCTGGACATGAACGGTGAGCAAAAAAGTTGGCTCGACGAACGGCTGAAGGAACACCTGACGTGGCATTGCACGACACAAATGCCGGGGTATCTCGACTGGCTGGATCGCTTGCAGACAATGGTCGCGACCAACCAAGTGACCGACGCTGCGCTGCAGGCTCGTACGGCGGAAGCCGAAAAAGCGATTGCCGAGACCGCCCGGGAAATCACGCCGTCAGCCGTCGAATTGCTGCAAGGCCTGGATGACAAACAGGTCGCCGAAATGAACGAGGCGTTCGTCAAGGACCAGCGCAAGCGACAGGAACAATACCTGAAACCGTCGCTGGACCAGCAGATCAAGCAACGCGCCGAGCGCATGGAGAAACGCCTGAATGAATGGCTTGGGCCACTCAGCGCCTCACAGCAACAACGAGTGATGGCATGGTCGACTGCCTTGGGCGACCAGAATACGCAGTGGATCGCTAACCGCGTGCACTGGCAGAAACAGTTCAGTGCCGCCGTGGCACAGCGCCAGTCGCCACAATTCCCCCAACGAATCGAGACGCTTCTGGTCAATCGCGAGAGCTTATGGACACCGGAATACCGCCAGGCTTTCGCCAAGACGGAAGCTCAGGCGCGGGCATTGTTTGTGGACTTGATGGCGGAAAGTACGCCGGTTCAGCGTGAACGGTTGCTGAAGAAGATTGAGGGCGTCAGGAAGGATTTCAGTGATTTGAAGTGTCTGAAAGCGGCGAAGCAGGGTTAAAAGATCAAAAGATCGCAGCCTTCGGCAGCATCCAGTAGGAGCTGCCGAAGGCTGCGATCTTTTGATTCAGGCGATCTGCGCCTTCGAAGCCACTTCATCGAACGTCAGTTCATCCAGTGCGTCTTCCTGTTCATCCAGCACCTGCCGCGGGTGGTCATTGCCCGGAATGCTACTGTCGATCAGGCTCAACAAACTTGAACCACGCGGCGTCAAAATATAATTCGAACCGGTGCCACCCTGCTCCTCGGGTCGAGGTTCGATATATCCGCGCTCCAGCAATAACTTTTCATACTCGCCGGCCACCGCTTTCAAGTGGTCGAGGTTTTCCGTCTGCTCACCTTCCGATGCTTTCTCAGCAGCGTACTGCTCGGCGTAGGGCCGCGGCGTGAAGCTGGGCTCACCGTTCTGCACTTCGTGCAGCAAGCGTTCAATCAAATCCCAGTTATAAGTCGTCATCCTGATTCAACCTCCGGTACCCATGAGTGAGAGGGCCTTCATAGGTTGTGACCGACGCGGTCGATAGCCGTTCAGCAGAGATTTTTACTGCGACCGACCGGCGGTCTGTCGAATTGCTGGCACGTCAAACGACTAGGCTGTGTAAGCCACCTCCCAGCATCCCGCAGGAGAAATCTCAATGAACATTCAGAATCATTCCGTCGTGTCGCGAGAAGAATGGCTCGCCGCCCGCAAGCAACACCTTGCCCACGAAAAAGCCTTCACCAAGGAGCGGGACAAACTCAGCGCCGAACGCCGCGCCTTGCCTTGGGTGAAGATAGACAAGGACTATCACTTTCAGGGCCCCAATGGAGAACTGAAACTGGCAGACCTGTTTGGCGGCCGCAGTCAGTTGGTCATTTATCACTTCATGTTTGCCGACGGTTGGGACGAAGGCTGTCCAGGGTGCTCATTCCTATCCGATCACATTGATGGCGCCAATCAGCACCTGGCCCACCATGACGTGGCCGTGGTGGCGGTTTCCCACGCGCCGTTTGCCGAATTCCAGGCGTTCAAGCGCCGTATGGGCTGGAAATTCGACTGGGTGTCGTCAGAAGGCTGCGATTTCAACTATGACTTCGGTGTATCGGCCCGAGCCGAAGACGTCGCCGCCGGCAAGGCCACCTACAACTACGAAAAAACGGATGGTTCGGAAGAAGAACTCCCCGGTCTGAGCGTGTTTTATCGCAACGAGGCTGGGGAGATTTTCCACACTTACTCGACTTATGCCCGCGGGCTGGATCTGTTGGTAGGGACTTATAACTACCTCGACCTGATGCCTAAGGGCCGCAACGAAGACGAAATCATGGACTGGGTGCGGCATCATGATCGCTATGAGGGTAAGGCGCCGGCTAGCTGCTGCCATGGGGGGTGAGTCTTCTGGAACGAGTCGCGAACATCGCCAGCAAGCCGGCTCCTACAGGGGTTTGTGGTGGTTGGTGAGTGAACTTTTTCCATCCAAGTGCCCTCAACCGGTTAACTCGCCTTAACCGGAACAGAGGCTCGACTTATGAAAACCCTGCTCAAACTCACCCTCGCCGCCACCCTCGCCTGCGCGCTGCCTGTCTGGGCTTGCACGCCGGAAGAGGCCACCCTCAAGCGTGAGCAGTTAGCCAAGGAAGTCACCCGACTCACCGAACAGAATCCGGCCAAGGCCAAGGAAATCAATGACGAGCTACAGAAAATGGATCTGGGGACCGCGGCCAAGGATTTGCCGGATAAGTGCCAGTTGATTGATCAGCGGTTGAAGGAGTTGGGGACAGCGGAGAAAAAAGCCGAGAGCTAGAAGCAAGATCAAAAGATCGCAGCCTTCGGCAGCTCCTACAGGTTGTTACGTGTGGGCGTCCGAAGGTTGCGATCTTTTGATGGAAAAAAACCCGGACAATGTCCGGGTTTTTCTTGAAAGCGACGCTGCTTTACTCGGCAGCTGGCGCTTCCGGCTTGCGGCGTTTGAGCGGGGCCATGCCGTCCTTGCTCACCAGCGAATCGCTTTTCGGGCGATTGGCGCTCTTGCGCTTGGTCGGAGTCTTGGCGGCGACTTTTTTCTTGTCGCCCTTGGCGTCGGTCTTTTTCTTCTTCACGCCGACGGCTTTGCCCGAGGCCTTGACCTTTTTCGGTCCGCCGTAGGTGCCTTTGACTTCCTTGATGGTACGGCGCTCGAAGCTCTGCTTGAGGTAGCGCTCGATGCTCGACATCAGGTTCCAGTCGCCGTGGCAGATCAGCGAGATCGCCAGGCCATCGTTGCCGGCGCGGCCGGTACGACCGATGCGGTGCACGTATTCGTCGCCGCTGCGTGGCATGTCGAAGTTGATCACCAGGTCCAGGCCGTCCACGTCCAGGCCGCGAGCGGCGACGTCGGTGGCAACCAGAATTTTCACACCGCCCTGTTTCAGACGGTCGATCGCCAGTTTGCGATCCTTCTGGTCTTTCTCGCCGTGCAGCACGAACGCTTTGTATTCCTGCGCCACCAGACGACCGTAGATGCGGTCGGCCATGGCCCGGGTGTTGGTGAACACGATGGCCTTCTGATAGGTCTCGTTGGCCAGCAGCCAGTTAACGATTTGCTCTTTGTGCTGGTTGTGGTCAGCGGTGATGATTTGCTGACGGGTGGTTTCGTTCAGCTGGCTGACCGCGTTCAGCTGCAAGTGCTCCGGGTTGTTCAGGACCTTGGCGATCATCTCGCGCAGGCCGGAACCACCGGTGGTGGCGGAGAACAGCATGGTCTGCTGACGGTTGGTGCACTCGTCGACCAGACGCTGTACGTCGTCGGCAAAACCCATATCGAGCATGCGGTCAGCTTCGTCGAGCACCAGCACTTCGACTTCTTTCAAGTCGAGGTTGCCCGCGTTCAGTTGCTCGATCATCCGGCCCGGTGTACCGATCAGGATGTCCGGCACCTTGCGCAGCATGGCGGCCTGGACCTTGAAGTCTTCGCCGCCGGTGATCAGGCCGGACTTGATGAAGGTGAACTGCGAGAAGCGTTCAACTTCTTTCAAGGTCTGCTGGGCCAACTCGCGGGTCGGCAGCAAGATCAGGGTCTTGATGCTGACGCGGATCTTGGCCGGGCCGATCAGGCGGTTGAGGATCGGCAGAACGAATGCAGCGGTTTTGCCGCTGCCGGTTTGCGCTGTCACCCGCAGGTCACGCCCTTGGAGCGCCAGCGGAATGGCCGCTGCTTGCACAGGCGTTGGCTCGACAAATTTAAGCTCGGCCACGGCTTTGAGCAGGCGTTCGTGCAAGGCGAATTCGGAAAACACGGGTGCTACCTCGAAGAAATGCAAAAAAACAGCTGCATAGGGTACCGGTTTCGAGCGCGTAGGCCGAGTTTCTTTATGCAATCGACCGTAAACAGTGGCTTTTTTGTTGCCTGATTTGTCCCCGAACGTAATACAAAGCGTCTTAAATGCTCTAATCGCCCCTCGCGTCTTACAGAAGAATCGGTTTTGCCCATGGATATCAAACAGCTCTGGCTCAATGCCCAAGACCTTTGGGGTGCCCTTGATCAGCACCCGCTCGTGCATGCCAGCCTGGCACTGTTGGTTTTGTTGTTCATTGCACTGGCCCTCGGACGAGTGGCGCGCTACTTGATCCTGCACGCCAGCAGAATGCTCGGTCGCCAGCCCGCGCTGCACTGGGTCAACGATTTGCGCCAGAACAAGGTGTTTCAACGTCTGGCGCAAATGACACCGTCACTGGTGATCCAGTTTGGCCTGCACCTGGTGCCGGAGCTGAGTAAAACCGCGATGGTGTTCCTCGGCAATGTCGCGCTGGCGTTCACCATCCTGTTCCTGCTGCTGTCCGTCACCGCCCTGCTCAATGCCCTCCTGGACATCTACGCCCGCACCGAACACGCACGCACCCGCTCGATCAAAGGCTACGTGCAACTGGCGAAAATGGTGTTGTACGTGTTTGGCGCGATCATCATCGTCGCCACGCTGATCGACCGTTCGCCGCTGTTGCTGCTCTCGGGTCTGGGTGCGATGTCGGCGGTGATTCTGTTGGTCTACAAGGACACCTTGCTGTCGTTCGTCGCCAGCGTGCAATTGACCAGCAACGACATGCTGCGGGTCGGCGACTGGATCGAGATGCCGCAAGTCGGCGCCGATGGCGATGTGGTGGACATCACGCTGCACACGGTCAAGGTGCAGAATTTCGACAAGACCATTGTGTCGATCCCGACCTGGCGCCTGATGTCCGAGTCCTTCAAGAACTGGCGCGGCATGCAGCAGTCCGGTGGACGGCGGATCAAGCGCAGCCTGTTCATCGATGCCAGCGGGGTGCGGTTCGTCCGCGACGATGAGGAGTCGAGACTGTCGCAGGTTCATCTGCTGACCGATTACATCAGTCGCAAACAAGCCGAACTCAAGGCCTGGAACGAAGCCCAGGGCAATGTCGCGGCGATGTCGGCCAATCGCCGGCGCATGACCAATATCGGGACTTTCCGTGCCTACGCACTGGCTTACCTGAAGAGCCACCCGGAGATCCAGCCGAACATGACGTGCATGGTCCGGCAGATGCAGACCACCGCTCAGGGCATTCCGCTGGAAATCTACTGCTTCACCCGCACCACCGCGTGGGCCGATTACGAGCGGATTCAGGGAGACATTTTCGATTTTCTGCTGGCGGTCCTGCCGGAGTTTGGTTTGAGCCTGTATCAGCAGCCGAGCGGGACGGATCTACGTGCCGGGCTGTTGCCGGCAGTGCTGGGTGCGAGCCACATTCCCGAAGCTGAAAAACGCAGGGTGTAACACCCAAAAACCTGTGGGGTTTGTGTGGCGAGGGAGCTTGCTCCCGCTGGACAGCGAAGCTGTCCCAATGATTGCAGTCCGGTTCCTTCAGGCAACCACAGTCGGCTGGTACTACGACTGCTGCGCAGCCGAGCGGGAGCAAGCTCCCTCGCCACAAGAGCTTGCTCCCACAAGGATTACGTCGTTTCAGAATTTGCGGGTTACTTGACCTGCCGCTGCGGTGCCTTGTGCACCATGGTGTAAGCGTAATCCACGCCCATGCCGTACGCGCCGCTGTGCTCCAGCACCAGTTCCATCACCGCTTCGTAAGTATCCTTGTGCGCCCAGTCACGCTGGTATTCGAGCAACACTTGCTGCCAGGTCACCGGCACCGCGCCGGCCTGAATCATCCGTTGCACCGACATGTCGTGGGCTTCCTTGGTAGTGCCGCCGGAAGCGTCGGTGACGATGTACACCTCGTACCCTTCAGCCAGCGCTTCCAGTGCCGGGAACGTCAGGCAGACCTCGGTCCACAGCGCGGCAATGATCAGCTTCTTGCGACCGGTGGCTTTCACCGCGTCTACCAATGCCTTGTCTTCCCAGGAGTTCATCGAGGTGCGCTCGATCGGCTTTTGATCCGGGTGCACTGCCAGCAATTCCGGCCAGATGTAACCGCTGAAGCTTTCGGTTTCGACCGAGGTGTAGATGGTCGGTACGTTGAAGATCTTCGCCGCCTTGGCCAAGCCAACGGTGTTGTTCTTCAGGGTCTGACGATCGATGGACTGAACGCCGAATGCCATTTGCGGCTGGTGGTCGATCAGGATCAGGGCGGAATTGGTTGGGTTGAGCAGTTCACGAATAGACATGGCGCGTTCCTTTTGATGTCGATACTTCGAATGGGTAAAGGGTTAGTCGACGTTGCCATCAGCGGCGTTGTTGTCGGCTTGGATGTCACTTTAGGGGCTAGCGATAAAGGGGACAATTACCTAAAATCGAGAATCATTGATTCTAAAAAAGGGACAATATGGATCGCATCGAATGCATGCGCGCCTTCGTCGTCACGGTGGGCGAGAACGGTTTCGCCGCAGCCGCCCGGGCCATGGACGTGCCGCGCTCGAAAGTCAGTAAACAGATTCAGGCACTGGAAGAAGCCATCGGTGTGCAATTGCTGCAACGCACCACCCGCAGCCTGCACCTGACCGAGGCCGGAGCCGAGTATTTCGATGCAGCACGGGAGGTGTTGGCGGCACTGGACGAGGCCGAGCAACGCGCCCGTGACGGCATCGGCGAGTTACGCGGTGTGCTGCGGGTCAATGCGCCGATGTCGTTTGGTCTTCGGCGATTGGGGCCGTTGATTCCGCTGTTTCATGAACAGCACCCGAACATCGAGCTGCAACTGGTGCTCAGCGACCAACAGGTCGATCCCGTGAGGGGTGGGTTTGATGTGACCATCCGCATCGCCAGCATGCCCGATTCGACGATGATCGCCCGGCAACTGGCGCCCGCACCGCGCATCATGGTGGCGTCCCCGGCTTATCTCGAGCGCGCGGGTACTCCGCAGACTCCGCAAGACCTGCGCGCCCATCAATGCCTGAACTACGGGTATCTGCAGAGCGGCGTCAGCCTGCAACTGTGCAATGGCAAGGAAACCCAGCGGGTGAATGTCACCGGCCCACTGCACGCCAACAACGGCGACCTGCTCGCCCAGGCCGCCGAAGCCGGCATGGGCATCGCCCTGCTGCCCGACTTCATCGTCGAGGATGCGCTGGCGGCCGGGCGACTGGTGCCGGTGCTGTGCGAATGGCAGGCTCCGGCGATCACCATCAATGCGGTGTATTCGTCGGCGCGGCGGGTGCCGCAGAAGACCCGGGCGTTTATCGAGTTTCTGCTGGGACAACTGGCGCCAAAGTGATTTTTTGAAATCACATGATTTCCTGTGGGAGCGAGCCTGCTCGCGATGAGGGCGTGTCAGTCGATGTAGATGTCGCCTGACATTCAGTCATCGCGAGCAGGCTCGCTCCTGCAAGGGTTAGTGAACGGCCAAAGGCTTGCGTATACCCAACCGGCTGATCCACACCGCCATCAGAATCACGCTGCCGCCGAGCATCAAACGTCCCAGTTCCTCATGCTGATTCCAGATCAGCAGGTTGATCAGCAATCCTACCGGCACATGCAGGTTGTTCATCACCGCCAGCGTCCCGCCGTTGACCAGGCACGCGCCTTTGTTCCACCAGTACAGACCGAGCGCGGTCGAGACCAGGCCGAGGAACAGCAGCACGCCCCATTGCAGCGGTGCTTCGGGCAGGAAGTTCGATTTGCCGAACAACAGGAACGCCGGCAGCGCCACCGCCAATGCGCCCAGGTAGAAATACCCGAAGCGTCGGTAATGCGGCAGATCGCTCGGATGACGAGCCACCAGGTGTTTGTAGAGCACCTGCCCGGCGGCGTACGTGAAGTTGGCCAGTTGCAGCAGCAGGAAACCCATGAAGAAGTCCGGGTTGATCCGGTCAAAACGAATCACCGCGGCCCCCGCTACCGCCACCAATGCCGCGATCAATGCCCAGGGATTGAAGCGGCGGTTCAGCGCGTCTTCGATCAAGGTCACGTGCAGCGGCGTAAGGATGGTGAACAGGAGGACTTCCGGTACCGTCAACACGCGGAAGCTCAGGTACAGGCAGACGTAGGTCACGCCGAACTGCAACGCCCCGATCAGCAACATGCCGCGCATGAACGCAGGTTCCACCGAGCGCCAGCGGGTCAGCGGAATGAACACCAGACCGGCCAGCAACACGCGCACCAGCACAGCGAAGTAACTGTCGACATGACCGGCCAGGTATTCACCGATCAGACTGAAGGAAAACGCCTGAATCAGCGTGACAAAAAGTAGATAGCCCATGCTCGCCTCGTTTTGAATGGCGGCGAAGATAGCGGGTTTTGCCGGTGATCGCACCTTGTAGGAGCCGGCTTGCTGGCGATGGCGTTGTCTCATTCAACAATGATGTTTGCTGATGAACCGCTATCGCCAGCAAGCCGGCTCCTACAGAGGTATGCGCGAACCAACCAAAACGCAGGCAAAAAAAAGCCCGATCTCGCTAAAGCGTTCAATCGGGCGGCAGCACTCAGGAGCAACAAGTGCAAAGGGAGGTCGATGCGCGTACAGGCTTTAAGGGTTGCGCCAGGTCACTAGACCATCGAGCGATTATCTGGCGATTAACGGGTCAGGCCACTTGGGCCAGCTTGGCGTTCGCCTGGTTCAGGCCTTTCTCCTGGAAGTCGCCACCCAGGTTCATGCCTTCGGCGTGAATGAACGTCACGTCGTGGATGCCAATGAAACCCATGACCTGACGCAGGTAGGGTTCCTGGTGATCCGCAGTGCTACCGGCGTAGATTCCGCCGCGAGCCGTCAACACGTAAGCACGCTTGCCGCTGAGCAAACCTTGCGGACCGGTTTCGGTGTACTTGAAGGTCACGCCGGCACGCAGCACGTGGTCGAGCCAGGCTTTGAGGGTGCTCGGGATGGCGAAGTTGTACATCGGTGCAGCCATGACCAACACGTCGGCGGCGAGCAATTCGTCAGTCAGTTGGTTAGAGCGCTCCAGGGAAATCTGTTCGATGTCGCTGCGCTGTTCAGCAGGCTTCATCCAGCCACCCAGCAGGTTGATGTCCAGATGCGGCACCGGGTTGACGGCCAGGTCACGAACGGTGATCTGGTCGTTCGGGTGTGCAGCTTGCCATTGGCTGATGAAGGTCTGGGTCAGTTGACGGGAAACCGAGTCTTGCTGACGGGCACTGCTTTCGATGATCAGAACGCGGGACATGGGATGTAGCCTCCATCTGAGAATGCTGTAAGTCGATGGAGTGAAGGTTAAACAGAGCTGTATCGATGAAAAAGCGCAAATAACTGCTATAACCGATCAATTAATTCGTTTATAAGCGGAGCATGGCCGTCAGGTTTGCTCCGTTTGATTTTATTTCGGGGTGCAGCTCAGCTCGATACGCAGCTTGATGATGTTGCGGCTGAATTTGGCGGTGGCGTTTTTGTATTTGCCGGCCGGTACATCGATCTTTCGGGTTCGTGGTGCTTCGGGGCCATTGCTGAAAACCGCCTTGCAGCTCGCATCGACATCGCCATAGTTGGCCACTCGAATGGAGCCGATATCGTTATCGGTGTCGAAGGTTTCGTAATCGATCTTCAGGCCGTTGAGGTCTTTTTTTACATCGATCGGGTACGCCATCGCCGTCAGAGGCAGCAGCGCCAGTAACACAAAATAGAATTTTTTCATTCAGCAGTCTCCAAAAAGGACTGCGCAGCTTAGGACAAGAGGAGCTCAACATGAAAGCGCCCCGCGTGACCCTTGATCAATGGCGAACGTTGCAGGCCGTGGTCGATCACGGTGGTTTCGCCCAGGCCGCCGAAGCGCTGCACCGCTCGCAATCGTCCGTCAGCTACACCGTGGCGCGCATGCAGGACCAACTCGGCGTGCCATTGCTGCGCATCGATGGCCGCAAAGCGGTGCTCACTGAAGCCGGTGGCGTGCTGTTGCGCCGTTCCCGGCAACTGGTGAAACAGGCCAGTCAGCTGGAAGACCTGGCCCACCACATGGAACAAGGTTGGGAAGCCGAAGTGCGATTGGTGGTCGATGCCGCTTACCCGAGCGCCCGCCTCGTCCGCGCCTTGACCGCGTTCATGCCACAAAGCCGTGGCTGCCGGGTGCGGTTGCGCGAAGAGGTGTTGTCGGGGGTAGAGGAAGTGCTGCTCGAAGGCGTGGCCGACCTGGCGATTACCGGATTCAGCATTCCCGGTTACCTGGGCGCAGAACTGAGCGACGTTGAATTCGTTGCGGTCGCCCACCCCGATCATCCGTTGCATCGACTGAACCGCGAGCTTAACTTTCAGGATCTGGAAAGCCAGATGCAAGTGGTGATCCGCGACTCTGGTCGCCAGCAACCACGGGACGTCGGCTGGCTCGGCGCCGAACAACGCTGGACCGTCGGTAGCCTGGCCACCGCCGCGACTTTCGTCAGCAGCGGCCTGGGGTTTGCCTGGCTGCCAAGGCACATGATCGAGCGAGAACTCAAGGAAGGCACGCTCAAGCTGCTACCGTTGGACCAGGGCGGCAGTCGTAATCCGAGCTTTTACCTGTATTCGAACAAGGACAAACCGCTCGGCCCGGCAACGCAGATTCTGATCGAGCTACTGCGCACGTTCGACACCGCTCCACTGGACGCACCGTTCGCCGCCCCTGAACAAGCCTGACATGGAGGTAACGCATGGCCTATTTCGAACACGATGGTTGCAACCTGCACTATGAGGAATACGGCCACGGCACGCCGTTGCTGCTGGTCCACGGACTAGGGTCCAGCACCCTGGACTGGGAAAAACAGATCCCCGCACTCGCCGCCCGCTACCGGGTGATCGTCCCGGACGTGCGCGGCCATGGTCGCTCCGACAAACCCCGCGAGCGCTACAGCATCGCGGGATTCAGCGCCGACCTGGTGGCGCTGATCGAGCATTTGAACCTCGGCCCGACACATTATGTCGGGCTTTCCATGGGCGGCATGATCGGTTTTCAACTGGCTGTAGATCAGCCGCATTTGCTTAAAAGCCTGTGCATCGTCAACAGCGCGCCCGAGGTCAAACTGCGCAGCCGCGACGACTATTGGCAGTGGTTCAAACGCTGGAGCCTGATGCGAGTCTTGAGTCTACGGACCATCGGCAAGGCCTTGGGCGGCAAGTTGTTCCCCAAGCCCGAGCAGGCAGATTTGCGACAAAAGATGGCCGAACGCTGGGCAAAAAACGACAAACATGCTTATCTCGCCAGCTTCGATGCCATTGTGGGTTGGGGTGTTCAGGAACGACTGTCGAAGGTGTCCTGTCCAACCCTCATCGTCAGCGCCGACCGTGACTACACGCCGGTCGCGCTGAAGGAGAACTACGTAAAACTGCTGCCCGACGCGCGGCTGGTAGTGATCGCCGATTCGCGTCACGCCACCCCGCTGGATCAGCCCGAACACTTCAACCAGACGCTGCTCGAATTTCTCACCGCAGTCGACACCACCACACTCAGGATCACTGACCCATGCTGAAAAAAATCGCCCTCGCTGCTGGCTCCGTTCTGTTTGCCGCCAACCTGATGGCGGCAACGCCTGCCAAGGCGCCGCATGTTCTGCTGGAAACCACCAACGGCCAGATCGAAATCGAGCTGGACCCGGTCAAGGCGCCGATCAGTACCAAGAACTTCCTTGAGTACGTCGACAGCGGCTTCTACAACAACACGATTTTCCACCGCGTGATTCCGGGCTTCATGGTCCAGGGCGGCGGTTTCACCCAACAAATGTCGCAGAAAGAAACCAAGTCGCCGATCAAGAACGAACACAAGAATGGCTTGGTCAACGTTCGTGGCACCCTGTCCATGGCCCGTACCTCTGACCCTGACTCGGCCACCAGCCAGTTTTTCATCAACGTCAAGGACAACGATTTCCTCGACAGCGGTGACGGTTATGCGGTGTTCGGCAAAGTGGTCAAAGGCATGGACGTAGTCGACATCATCGTCAATTCGCCAACCACCGTGCGCAGCGGCATGAAAGACGTGCCGGCCGACCCGGTGTTCATCAAGTCGGCCAAGCGCATCGACTGAGACTAAGCTGGACAAGGACGTCCGAGCGGTTGCCGGTACTGCCGGCGACGCTCAAACCGTTAAAAGGAGAGCCCGTACGCGGGCAAAAAACCGATGCTTTATCGCCGTTTTGAAAAACTGATCGACATATTTCGCGACGCCCCGACAGCCGCTCCGCCGGATCGGGTTCTGCCCTTCTATACCTATTACCTCAAGCAGGTCTGGCCGAGCTTTGCGGCCCTGCTGATTGTCGGCCTGTTCGGCGCCTTGATCGAAGTGGCGTTGTTCAGTTACCTGAGCCGCATCATCGACTTGGCCCAAGGCACGCCCAATGCCGATTTCTTCAAGGAACACGGCCTCGAACTGACCTGGATGGTGGTGGTTGCGCTGGTCCTGCGTCCGGTGTTCGTTGGCTTGCATGACCTGCTGGTACACCAGACCCTGAGCCCGAGCATGACCAGCCTGATCCGCTGGCAAAACCACAGTTACGTGCTCAAGCAGAGCCTTAATTTTTTCCAGAACGACTTTGCCGGGCGCATCGCCCAACGCATCATGCAAACCGGCAACTCGTTGCGCGATTCAGCGGTGCAAGCGGTCGACGCTTTGTGGCACGTGCTGATCTACGCCATCAGTGCGCTGGTGCTGTTCGCCGAAGCCGACTGGCGCCTGATGATTCCGTTGCTGACCTGGATAGTGGCATTCATCAGCGCCCTGTATTTCTTCGTGCCAAGGGTCAAGGAGCGTTCGGTCGTGTCTTCCGATGCGCGCTCGAAACTTATGGGACGGATCGTCGATGGCTACACCAACATCACCACCCTGAAACTGTTCGCCCATACCAATTTCGAGCAGCAATACGCCCGCGAAGCGATCAAGGAACAGACCGAAAAAGCCCAACTGGCCGGCCGCGTGGTCACCAGCATGGACGTGGTCATCACCAGCATGAACGGTTTGCTGATTGTCGGCACCACAGGCCTGGCCTTGTGGCTGTGGACGCAGTCGCTGATCTCCGTGGGCGCCATCGCCCTGGCCACCGGGCTGGTGATCCGCATCGTCAACATGTCCGGCTGGATCATGTGGGTGGTCACCGGCATCTTCGAAAACATCGGCATGGTTCAGGACGGTTTGCAGAGCATTTCGCAGCCAGTCAGCGTAACCGACCGCGACCAGGCCAAACCATTGGCCGTTGCCCGTGGCGAGGTGCGTTTCGACAACGTGGACTTCCACTACGGCAAGCAGAGCGGGATCATCGGCGGCCTCAACCTGACCATCAAACCCGGTGAAAAAATCGGCCTGATCGGTCCGTCCGGTGCCGGCAAGTCGACTCTGGTCAATCTGCTGTTGCGCCTCTACGACGTGGAGGGCGGGAAGATTCTCATCGATGGCCAGAACATCGCCGACGTCAGTCAGGAAAGCCTGCGCGAACGCATCGGCATGATCACCCAGGACACGTCCCTGCTGCACCGTTCGATCCGCGACAATCTGCTTTACGGTAAACCCGATGCCACCGATGCCGAGCTCTGGGAGGCTGTTCACAAGGCGAAGGCCGACGGTTTCATTCCCTCGTTGTCGGACGCCGAAGGCCGCATTGGTTTCGATGCCCACGTCGGTGAACGCGGCGTGAAGCTCTCCGGCGGTCAACGCCAGCGCATCGCCATCGCCCGCGTGCTGCTCAAGGACGCGCCGATCCTGATCATGGACGAGGCCACGTCGGCACTGGATTCGGAGGTCGAAGCGGCCATCCAGGAAAGCCTCGAAACCCTGATGCAGGGCAAAACCGTGATCGCCATCGCCCACCGGCTCTCGACCATCGCCCGGATGGACCGCTTGGTGGTGCTGGAGAACGGCAAGATCGCCGAGACCGGCAGCCACGCAGAATTGTTGGCCCACGGCGGTTTGTACGCGCGGTTATGGGCGCACCAGACGGGTGGGTTTGTCGGAATCGATTAAGCCTTCAACCCGGTAAAAAACCGCCACGCCCACTACCACGGGCGCTGGCGGTTTTTTTATGTCCACTGGAACTTTAGAAAAACAGTGCTGTACTCACCCAAGGTTCTGGAGGTGGTTCTGCAGTCCATCTGCTGGATGCACAAGGCAGCAAAATCTCGAAAGGACACTCTCTCATGTCTCTGTTCAAACGTTCGGCTACTGAGTTGGTAGGCACCTTCTGGCTGGTGTTGGGTGGTTGCGGCAGTGCGGTGCTGGCCGCTGCGTTTCCGGATGTCGGAATCGGTTTGCTGGGGGTATCCCTGGCGTTTGGCTTGACGGTGCTGACCATGGCGTTCGCCATTGGCCACATATCCGGTTGTCACCTCAATCCGGCGGTATCGCTGGGGCTGGTGGTCGGCGGACGGTTTCCGGCCAGCGAACTGCCGGCCTACATCATCGCCCAGGTCATTGGCGGGGTGATTGCAGCCGGTCTGCTGTACTTCATTGCCAGTGGCAAACCTGGTTTTGAACTGGCGTCGGGCCTGGCGTCCAACGGCTACGGCGAACACTCGCCTGGCGGCTATTCGATGGCGGCGGGGTTTGTTTGTGAGCTGGTGATGACCGCCATGTTCATCCTGATCATCCTCGGCGCCACCGACAAACGTGCACCAGCAGGGCTTGCGCCAATCGCCATCGGCCTGGCATTGACCCTGATCCACCTGATCTCGATTCCGGTCACCAATACCTCGGTCAACCCGGCACGCAGCACCGGCCCGGCGCTGATCGTGGGTGGTTGGGCGATCCAGCAATTGTGGATGTTCTGGGTCGCGCCGCTAATCGGCGCGGTAGTCGGAGGTGTGCTGTATCGCTGGCTGGGCAAAGAAGAGATCTGACCCCCTGAGGATTAGCCTTGCCGATAAGGCAAGGCAGTCTTCGCCTCGTCTGCGTAGGCCAATACGCCGATCCGCTCTTGTTGCAAAAAATCCTTCACGGCCGCTTTCAAACCCGGATGGCGCAAGTAGTGCCAGGAATGCGTGATGACTGGCTCGAACCCGCGAATCAGCTTGTGCTCACCCTGGGCGCCAGCATCAAAACGCTGAAAGCCATTGGCAATGGCGTAGTCCATGCCTTGATAGAAACACGTCTCGAAGTGCAGGCGATCGAACTCCGCCAGACAACCCCAGTAACGCCCGTAAAAACTGTCGCCCCCAACCAGGCTGAACGCCATTGCCACCGGTCGTGAACCTTGCTTGGCCAGCACCACGCGAATGGACTGCGGCATGCGCTCGGCCAACAGGCTGAAAAATGCTCGCGTCAGATAGGGTCGTTGCCGACGCACCGCGTAGGTGTTGGCGTAGCAGGCGTAGACAAAATCCCACAGCGACTCGGTTAATTCCCGGCCTTCAAGCCATTCAAAATCGATCCCCTGCCCCGCCACCTGTTCGCGCTCCTTGCGCATCTGCTTGCGTTTGCGCGAGCTCAGGGCATCGAGAAAGTCTTGAAAGTCACGATAGCCGCGGTTCTGCCAGTGGTACTGACAGCCGATGCGTTGCAACCAGCCGGGCTGCTCGGCCAACGCGGCGTCGGTGAATGGATCAGTGAAATTGATGTGGGCGCTGGAGAGTTGTTCGATCTCGAGATAGCCCGGCAGGCTGTTCAACAACTCGAATCCGTCCTCCACGTTCGCCGCCAACAAACGCGGTCCGCTGACCGGGCTGAACGGTACCGCGGTCAATAACTTGGGGTAGTAATCAATGCCGGCTCGTTCGCAGGCGTCAGCCCAGGCGTGATCGAACACGTACTCGCCGTAGGAATGCCATTTGCGGTAACTGGGCAATGCGGCGATCAGCCGGTCGCCTTCAACGTGCAGCAAATGCTCGGGTTGCCAGCCGGAATGGGGGCCGACGCTGCCGCTGTCTTCCAGCGCCCCCAGAAACCCGTGACTCAGAAATGGCTGAGTCTCGGGCACCAGGGCGTCCCACGCTTGCGGGGAGATTTCCGACAGACTTTGCAGACGTTGCAACGGCATCACCATCCTCACTCATTCATGGCGTGAAAGCCCCGCGAGTATCGCCTATCGCCATGCATTGCACATGAAAAATCCGATGACAGCGCTCTAGATCAACCGTTCGCGACGAATATGTATCGTCATCGACATGCCATCACATTGCCACTGCACTGTAATAAACCATCGCGATACTGGCGCCTGTTTTTAGAGCGCCGGGCTATAAGGCCGGCCACTGTTTTCCGTCCTTTCAACGGTCGGTTGTGTCCTGGATGGCTCAGTCATCCACTCTCATCTTCGGAGATTGATATGCGTCTTGCTTCCACGAAAACTGCGGCAGCCCTTTGCGGTGGCTTGCTGCTGGCCATGAGTGTTCCTGCCAGCGCCGCAGTCGACGCCAAACTGCTCGACATGCTTAAAGCTAACGGCTCGATTACCAATGGGCAGTACGCCGAACTGCAAGCCGAGCTGGCTAGGGATCAGAAAGACCAGCAAATCGCCCGTCAGGCTCAACAAGAGACCAACGAGCAGATCGCAGCCACTGCGAAGAAAACCAATGAACTGAGCACCTTCGACCAGAAACTGGCGTGGGCTGCCAAGACCCAATTCAAGGGTGATGTGCGTTTCCGTCAGGAAACCGTTCACAACGATGGCGTTTCCAACAATAAAGACCAGGATCGTCAGCGCATTCGTGCCCGCCTGGGTGCCTACAGCGAAATCAACCCGCAAGTCGACACCGGCATCCGTATCGCCACCGGCAACAACGACGACCCTCGCTCCACCAACCAGAGTCTGGACAACTACTTCGACAAGAAGCAGATCTGGCTGGACCAGGGTTACGTCGACTACCACCCCGATGCCATCAAGAACCTGCACATCGTTGGCGGCAAGATGCCACAGCAATGGGTAAGCATGGGCGACGTCATCTGGGATAGCGACATCAGCCCGGAAGGTCTGTCGCTGTCTTACAAATACCCACTGGGTGCCAGCACCGAACTGTTCGGTAGCGCCGGCCACTACACCCTCAAGGACAACGTCGACGGCGACGGTGTGCAGTTCAAGCACGATCTGCGCCTGTACGCTGGCCAGTTGGGCGCGCGCTTCGCCCTCACCGACAACCTGAAACTGACCCTGGGTGGCAGCGTCTACGGCTACGACAATGATGACGACATCACCCCGGTTGCCGGCGTTATCCCAGGACAGCTGGCGATCAACGGCAACAGCCCGGGCGAACAGTTCAAGCTGTACGAAGGCTTTGGTCAACTCGACATCGGCGGCCTGCCAATGCCGCTCTCGCTGTACGGTCAGTACGTCAACAACCAGGATGCCAGTAACGATCAGGACACTGCCTGGCTGGCCGGCGTGAAGACCAAGTTCTATGGCATCGCCGTGGACTACAACTACCGCGATGTGCAGCGTAACTCCGTAGTGGGCGCCTTCACCGACTCCGACTTCGCCAACGGTTTCACCGGCTCACGCGGCAGCAAGTTGAAAGTGAGTTACGAGCTGGACAAGAACTTCGCCCTTGGCGCGACGTACTTCATGGCCAACTCGGACTACACCAACGCCACCCTCAAGGATTCGGACATCAACACCCTGCAACTGGATGCTGAAGCGAAGTTCTGATTCCCGCTACACGACTCGGGCAAGGAAGCCCGAGCCGCCTTTACAGCCTGGCGTTGGTCTGACGGTCCCCATCATCCGTCCGCCAGATCGACGCGAGTCTGTGCTCCCCTCGCCCGAGTAACCTCTCCTGAAATCAGCGGCGATCTTATGCGCGCGCGTGGCTCTTGCTCCAGTCGGTCAGCAAGCTGTAGGCCACCGCCAGTAACGTCGGACCGATGAACAGGCCGATGAAGCCGAACGCGATCAATCCGCCAAACACACCCAGCAACACGATCACCAGCGGCAGGTTGCCGCCGCGACTGATCAGGTACGGCTTGAGCACGTTGTCCACGCCACTGATGATGAAGGTGCCCCAGATCCCGAGGAATACCGCCATTCCGTAATCACCTTTCCATATCAGCCACGCGGTGGCCGGAATCCATACCAGCGGCGGGCCCATGGGGATCAGGCTGAGCAGGAAGGTCACGATGCCGAGTACCAAGGCCCCCGGTACCCCGGCAATCAGGAATCCGATCAGTGCCAGCACCGCTTGGGCTGCCGCCGTGCCGATCACCCCGTTCACCACCCGCTGCACCGTGCCCGCCACCAGTTCGATGTAATACCCGGCCCGCTTGCCGATCAGGCGCTCCAGCAAGCCATGGACAAATGCCGCCAGGCGAGGCCCGTCGCGGTAGAAAAAGAACACGAAGACAATGCTCAGGGTCAGTTCGAGAATGCCGCCGCCGATCTGCGCACTGCGCGCCAGCAACCAGTTACCCACCTGCCCCAGGTAAGGTTTGAGCGACACCATCATCGCCGCGCCCTGCTGGTCGATGCTGTCCCAGATGCCCACCAGACGCCCGCCCACGAAGGGAATATTGCCCAGCCAGGTCGGCGCTTCCGGCAAGCCATCGACCTGCACATCCTTGATGAATGCCACGGCATCCCGCACATGGTCCGCCAGGTTGAATCCCAGCCACACTAACGGCACCGCCACCAGCAACATCCAGCCCACGGTCAGCAACGCTGCCGCCAGCGACTCGCGGCCATTGAGCCAACGGGTCAGCAGACGCATCAACGGCCAACTGGCAAACGCCAGTACCGCCCCCCAGAACAATGCAGACCAGAACGGCGCCATCACCCAGAAGCTCGCGCCAAACAGCACCAGGAGCAGGACCTGCACCAACAGCCGATCGTTATTGATCATCCCAGTCTCAAAAATAGTCAGTTCGCAAAAGAATAGGCGAACGCGCAGAACGCGTTCACCTGATACAGCTTATCGCAGCAGCTGGAAATGCAGGCCAGAGCCTTCGGCGCTGCCGGCTTCCATGCGCGCGGCGCGCACGCCCTGCCCGATCAAAGCCTGGCGCCAGGCTTCGGCATTGGCTCCGGAAATACTGACCCGCAAGGTTGCGTCCAGGTTCAGGCCACGGGAGATCAAGCGCAGCCAGGTGTCATCCGGTGCATCGGTCAGTTTGGGGAAATCGAGTTCGCCGGTGCTTTTGAGCTCGCGCAGCAAGGTTGCGGAGGTCGGCAACAAATCGCCCAGCGGTGCGCTGGCTTCGAACTGTTCGACGTGCAGATAGGCTTTGCGATTGCCGCGCGTGATGCTGTACAGCGCTACCAACGTGTTGTCGCGGGGTGCAGCGAGGCGCAATAGCAAATACGCCTGCTCATTGTCGGAGCCATACAACTTGGCGTTACCGAACACCTCGTTGGCCCACAGGCTGCTTTCACCGCAATCACGGGCCTGGCACCAGAACAGCAGCTGCGCGTCCTGCTTCTGCAGGGCTTCGCGGGCGGCGGTGAATGCATCGGTTGCAGAATGCTCCGGGGGCAATTCGTAGGTCACCGAGGTGGCGTTGCCGCGGGCGCTGACCTGACCGTCGAAGCGCAACTGGCCGCTGATCTTGCGGATCGAACCGAGCGGGTAGATCCGCTCAAGCTCAACCGGCGGGCGATAGTCGACGATCTGCGCATCGGCCATGCGCGGCACGATCGGCAAGTCCTGACTGCCCGGAACATCGGCGGCAAATAAAAGAGGACTGAAAGTACACAGCGCCAGCAGAGTGAGGGAACGCATCGATACACTCATCGGATCAGCATGGCCTGGGCACCCTTGAGGACATCGGTGCGTTTGAAAACCAGCAACCCGGGGTAGATTTTGAGGAAGTCCGCGGACCTGTGTTCCTTTCGGTCGTAACTTGCAGCGGTGTAGAGATCTATCATGGTTGTCTCCCATTTCAACCCGCCCAGCCTCGACAGTTGCCCGGCGCAAGTCAAGGAACGGCGAAGAACCGATTGAAACAGTCTGCGACAAGATCGGCACCGGCCTCGTCATTCAGGTGTAAATGATGGCCACCCGGCAGCTGTTCACGGCTAAAGGGTAGACGCTCCAGCAGCTCGGGATGCTTGGCAAGCATGCCGTCGGCAGCCACCACCAGTTTTGCAGGACAACTGATGCGCTGGACGAAGGCCATGGCCTGTTCGGTGGTAAGACGCAGCGGCGACGGCAGCGTGAGGCGGCTGTCGGTGCGCCAGGTGTAGCCGCCCGGCACCGGCATCAAGCCACGCTGAGCCAGCAGTTCGGCCGCTTCGCGACTGACCGCCACCAGACCTTTCATGCGCGCTTCGATGGCGCGATCGAGGGTGTGGTAGACCGGTTTGCGTTTTTCCCGCAGATCCAGCTGCGCTTGCAGGGCCATGCCCATGCGCTCGGCAGCATTTTCGCCTTTGTCTGTAGGAGGAATGACGCCGTCGATCAACGCCAGATGGGTCACCCGCTCCGGCAGCGACCCGGCGATGATCAACGAAGCAATTGCGCCCATCGAGTGCCCCAACAGGGCAAAGCGCTTCAACCCAAGCTGCTCGGCGACTTGCAGCACATCGTGGGCGTAGTCCCACATGGCGTAACCGGCACCGGCCGGGCGATGCCCGGAGTGACCGTGGCCGGCCATGTCCAGGGCGATGATGCGCAGGCCTTTGAGCTTCGGCGCGAGTCGGGCAAAGCTGTTGGCGTTGTCCAGCCAGCCATGCAGGGCGATCACCGGTAAACCGTCTTCGGGGCCGAACAGGTGCGCCGCCAACTCAATGTGCGGCAGGCTCAGGCGGACCTCTTCGACGACGTTGCTCATGCGCAATCCTGTTGGCCGCGACCGTCCCAGCGGCTGAAAAGGTTCTTCAGCAGCGTGGCGGTGTCCTGCGGACGTTCGAGGGGAAACATGTGGCCACCGGGCATGCTCAGGGACTCGCCTTGCGGCATGCGCCCGACCGAACTGGCGTGATGCCGCATCACCACCTTGCTCTTGTGCCCGCGAACCACCGCCAGTGGCACCTTCAATTGCCGCGTACGGCCCGGGCTGGTGTGCGGCACCCCACGGTAGATGCTGATTTCCGTGGCCGGATCGAAACGCAGGCGCAGCTTGTCGCCGACCTTGTGCAATCCATGTTGCAGGTAGGCATCGAAACATTCTGGATCGAAACTGCGAAACAGGGTTTTTCCGGCGAAATAGCGGCGGGCGCTGTCGAGGTCGGCGAATTCTTCCCGTCGCCCCAATGTGCGACCAGCCGGGGTCAGGCGATCAATGAAACCGAAGCGCTTGGCCGCACGGATGACCCACTGATCGGTCCGGGTCAGCACCGGCGAATCGAGCATTACCACCCCGCGATACAGCTCGGGGCATCGCAACGCCGCGTGCAGGTGCAATACGCCGCCGAACGAATGGCCGACGCCCCACACCGGTTCCGGCTGTTGTTCGAGGTGATGGATCAGCTCATCCACCAGGTTGTACCAGTTGTCGTCCGCCGGGAAACGCGGGTCATGGGCGTGCTGCTCAAGATGCGTCACCTGATACTCGGGCGCCAGCGCCGCGAACAACTTGCCGTAGGTGCCCGAAGGAAACCCGTTGGCGTGGGCGAAAAATATCTGTTGCGACATACCGGTGATCCATCAACGAAAACAAAGCCCGATTGTCCGCAAGACCGCGTTCTTGAGCAATGACCGTAACTGACAGGAATGATGACAGTCCGGCCATGTCCATGGACCACTGCACCTGTGGCGAGCGAGCTTGCTCGCGTCCGACTGCGCAGCAGTCGTCAATCCGTCGGTTCTGGTTGGGGGCCGCTTCGCGACCCAGCGGGAGCAAGCTCCCTCGCCACGGGGGAATTCATTTGCCGTTAAACTTCATTCAACGCGCTGGCGGGTTCTCACCCAGCGGCACCACTGCCATGGTCAACCGCGACACGCAACTGGCCTTGCCTTCATCGCTGGTCAAGCGAATGTCCCAGACGTGAGTCGTGCGGCCGATGTGAATCGGTCTGGCCACCGCCGTCACCCGCCCGCTGCGCAGGCCGCGCAAATGGTTGGCGTTGATTTCCAGGCCCACGCAGTAAAATTTGCTGGCGTCGATGCACAGGTAACTGGCCATGGAGCCGACGCTTTCCGCCAGCACCACCGAGGCACCGCCGTGCAGCAAACCGTACGGCTGATGGGTGCGATGGTCGATGACCATGCTCGCGGTCAGGGACTCTTCATCAAACGCTTCGAAGCGAATATCCAGCACTTCGCCGATGGTGTTTTTCTGGATCGCGTTCAACTGTTCAATGTTGGGAGTGGTGCGCCACAGACTCATCGCAAATGTTCCTTGTTGGTTTTATTCGTGACTCAATCCTGCCACAGCACCGCCTCGCTGCGCTCGCTCCATTCTTCGAAGCGGGCACCGTAGGCGGCTTCGATCACGTTGCGCTTGATCTTCAGGGTCGGCGTGAGGAAACCGTTTTCCACCGCCCAGCTGTCCTTGACCACCACCAGACGGCGCAAGCGTTCGTGTTT
This sequence comes from Pseudomonas sp. GL-RE-29, assembly GCF_019947275.1. NCBI lineage: Bacteria > Pseudomonadati > Pseudomonadota > Gammaproteobacteria > Pseudomonadales > Pseudomonadaceae > Pseudomonas > Pseudomonas sp. GL-RE-29. The sequence goes on along the minus strand of NZ_JAGYGD010000034.1, from coordinate 10,826 downwards.
ATCGAGGGCGCCGTTGACCTCTTCGAGCAGTTTTTCCAGGCTCGAATGCAATCCTGCACGCGCCTCCTGTTGCCCGACCGCCGAGAGTACGCACAGGCCCAGCGGCGCAAGCAAACCATCGCCGACCACGCACACCTGTTCGATGCGCGAATGCACCGCCAGGCGATTTTCGATGGGTGCCGGGGCGACGTATTTGCCCTTGCTGGTCTTGAAGATTTCCTTCAGCCGCCCGGTCAGGCGCAGGTTGCCCTCGGCGTCTTCCTCGCCCTTGTCGCCGGTGCGCAGGAAGCCGTCCTCGGTGATGGTGTCGGCGGTTTTCTGCGGTTCCTTGAAATACCCGAGCATGGTCGCGCCACTGCGCACCAACACCTCGCCCGACTCGTCAATCCGTACTTCGACCTCCGGGCAAGGCTTGCCGATCCAGCCCGGTTTGTTCTGGCCCGGCAGGCAAATGTGCGAGTAGCCGCAGCTCTCGGTCATGCCGTAGACCTCCAGCACATCCAGACCGAGCTTGCGATACCACAGCAGCAACGTCTGCGGCACCGGTGCGGCGCCGGACAGCGCCACGCGCAAAGCGTCGAGCCCCAGCCCGGCAAGGACTTTGTGCCCTACCCGCTTGCCGATGATGGGCAGCCCGAGCAGGAAGTCGAGGCGCTTTGCCGGGATCTTGCTGTAGACGCCCATCTGGAATTTGGTCCAGATCCGCGGTACGCCAAACAAAGCAGTCGGTCGCGCGCGTTTCAAGTCGGTCAAAAAAGTATCGAGGCTCTCGGCAAAGAACACGGTTTGCCCGGTGTAGATCGACGCCAGTTCGACGAACATCCGCTCGGCAACATGACACAGCGGCAGGTACGACAGCAGTCGGTCCGACTCATTGAGGCCAAACAATTGCGTGCCGCGGGTGGTGGCAAACCCCAGGTTGCCGAAGCTGTGCATCACGCCTTTGGGCATGCCGGTGGTGCCGGAGGTGTAGATGATGGTCGCCAGTTGATCGGCGCCGGGTTTCGGATCGTCCTGGATCGGCGAACTCGTTTGCAGGTCGGCCCAGCTGTAATCAAAAGTACCCGGCGGATGCAGCGGCAGGCTGATGGTCGGCAACTCCGCGCTAACCCCAAGGGACATGCTCGGCCAGTCGTCGAGTTTGCCGATGAACACCAGGGCCGCTTCCGAATGCCCAAGCACTTGGGCCACCGATTCGGCGGTGAGATTGGGATAGAGCGGCACGGAGACATGCCCGGCCATCCAGATCGCCAGATCGGCAATGATCCAGTGGGCACAGTTTTTGGAAATGAGGGCGATGTGGCTGCCTTGGGGCAATTCCCGCGCACGCAGCCAATGCGCAGCGCAGCGGGCTTGATGGCCGACGTCGGCCCAAGTCAGGGTCTCGACTTCCCCGCCGCCGATGGGCTGGACCAGAAAGCGCTGACGGGGATGACGGGCTTCCCGCTCGTAGAAGACGTCCAGCGGCAACCGAAAAGCAGCAGACATGCGACTCGCTCCTTATTTTTGTTCTGGAGCAAGCGTAGTCAACCAAGCAAGTGCTTGGTTATTTATTTGTAAGTAAAAATAAGATCAACAGATCGCAGCCTTTGGCAGCTCCTACAGGTGGATGCGAACCCTGTAGGAGCTGCCGAAGGCTGCGATCTTTGCTTTTATGGATGCTTGATGCTGTCGAGCTTCATTGACCCGACCAGCAGTTCATCACCTTTGAGCTCCGCCAGTCCGGCGGTACTGACCCGCTCCGGCGGATGGCCGGCGCCATGTTGCAGGTAGCTCAGAAGATTCCCCACCAGCGGGTTGTGACTGACCAGCAGCACATCGCTCACCGCGACCATCTGCTCGGCCACCTTGTCCGGATCGGTGTCCGGAGTGAGCCATTCGACGGTGCGGATTTCCGGCTCGAAACCCAACGCTTCGCGCACCAGCTGCGCCGTTTGCTGTGCCCGCAGGTACGGGCTGGCATAGATGGCCGTCAGCGGTTGTCCGATCAACTTTGCGGCGCTGCTCAGCACTTCTTTTCGACCGTGCTCCGTCAGCTCCCGCTCGGAATCGTGGGGACGGGAGCCGTGTGGTACGGCTTCACCATGACGCAATACCCAGAGTTTCATAGCTTGGGTTCCTCATCTCGGGCCGGATGCGGGGCTGGCGGCACGGTGTGCGGCGCTTCACCTTCCGGCGTACGCGGCGTTGGCCAATCGGCGAACGGCCAGGGTTTCTGGTCGCTGTGAAAACTGCCGAAACGACCGATCTGCGCCAGAAACTGGCTGAGACTGTCGCCGAAATTCATCAGGCTGGCGCTCGGCGCGCCATAAATCAAACGATAGATCAACTGCAACAGCACCACAGCGCCAAGGATGAACTGCGCCACTTGCCAGACCAGCACGAACACGATCATCCACAGCACCCGCAGCAGGATGGATTCGTATTTGGCTTCTACTTTTTGATCGCTCATGTCTTGCTCCGTTCCAGATAAGTAGAGGGCTCAGTTGAAACCGCTGGTGGAAATGAAATCGACATCGGTTTTCGGCTCGCCCCGCATCAGCAGGCCGATCACCTGCTCCAGCGTGCGCCCTTCGAACAGAATCGCGTGAAGCCCGGCGACCAGCGGCATATACACGCCGACTTCCTGAGACTTGGCCTTGAGCACCTTGAGGGTGTTCACGCCTTCGGCGACTTCACCCAGGCGATTGACCGCCTCGTCCAGGCTCAGGCCTTGGCCGAGGGCGAACCCGACCTGATAGTTGCGGCTTTTCGGCGAGGAGCAGGTGACGATCAAATCACCCACGCCCGCCAGGCCGAGGAACGTCATCGGGTTGGCACCCTGATTGACCGCAAAGCGGGTCATTTCCGCCAGCGCCCGAGTGATCAACATGCTCTTGGTGTTTTCGCCCATCTCCAGCGCCACGGCCATGCCGGCGATGATCGCGTAGACGTTTTTCAGCGCACCGCCCAACTCCACGCCGAAACGGTCGGCGCTGGCGTACACGCGAAAGGTGCGACCGTGCAGCACTGCCTGGACCTGCTCACAGAGCTCTTCGTCTTCACTGGCGACCACCGTCGCCGTCAGCGCATGCTCGGCGATCTCACGCGCCAGGTTTGGCCCGGACAACACGCCGATGCGCGCCTGCGGGGCGATCTCTTCGAGGATCTGGCTCATCAGTTTGAAGGTATGGGCTTCAATGCCTTTGGTCAGGCTCACCAACATTTTGCCGCTCAGAAGTTCGGCATGCGGGGCCAGCACCGAGCGCAACGCGCTGGAGGGCAGCGCGACGAAACTCAGGTCGCAGGTTTCCAGGGTCGCTTGCAGATCGGTGACCGGCGTCACATCCGGCAGAATTTTGATGCCTTTGAGGTAGCGCGGGTTCTCGCGATTGACCCGAATGGCCTCGGCCTGTTCGGGATCACGCATCCACTGCAGGACCTGATGCCCGTTTTCGGCCAGCAGGTTTGCCACGGCGGTACCAAAACTTCCGCCTCCCAGGACCGCAATCGGGCGCTGTTCAGTCATATGTAATCCGTTAATCCATAGCAATGGCGATGTCGGCATTATACGGAGCGGCCCAGTGGCGGCCAGCCCCCGCGTCAATTAGCGGCGTATTAGTAAACAAGCACCATAAAACCTGGGAAAACGCAGAGATCGTGACTGGAAAAGTCACCGCGCTCGGTTAACATGCGCGCCACCAATCGTTAACAAGGATGTGTTGTGTCTCTGGCTGCTCCGTCACCCCGATCGCCTTTGGTACTGGCGCTGGTCTTCAGTTCGCCGTTGCTGGCCGATGACTTGTTCCTCGACAGCGAACCGCTGCCGCAGGTGCTGACGGCCACGCGCCTGAAGCAGTCGCCGGCCGCCGTGCCGGGAAGCATGACGGTGATCGACAGCGCCCTGATCAACGCCAGCGGTGCGCGGGACATCAGCGAAGTGTTGCGACTGGTGCCGGGCATGATGGTTGGCAACATTACCGGCAATCAGGCGGCGGTGAACTATCACGGCACCGATGCCACACAAGCGCGGCGCATGCAGGTGTTGATCGATGGCCGCTCGGTGTACCGCGCCGGCCTGGCCACGGTGGACTGGAGCGACATTCCGGTGGCCATGGAAGACATCGAGCGCATCGAAGTTTTCCGTGGCCCGAATACCGTCAGCTACGGCGCCAATGCGCTGATGGCGGTGGTCAATGTCATCACCCGCCACCCGGCCGAAACCCACGGCACGCGGATGAAAGTCACCCGCGGCCAGCGTGGCATCAACGACTTCTACGCCAGCCAGGGTGTCGGCTGGGATGACGGCGACTTGCGCCTGTCGCTATCCGGCCAGCAAGACGACGGCTTCGACACCGACCGAACAGGCGCTGATTACCATGACAGTCGTCGCCTCAAGCGCTTCAATCTCGCCGTCAGCCAGAGCCTCGACGAACGGCAAAGCCTCGATTGGCAATTGAATGCCAAGGACGGCACCAACCAGCGGCCCTATACCTACCGGCCGGTGTTCCCGGGGATTACCCGCGCGGGCAACGACGCCGACGTCATTGCCAAGGATTACGCCGGATCATTGCGCTGGAATCTGGACATCAATCCTGACCACCGCCTTTATATCCAGGGTTCGGCCCAACACTGGGATCGCCAGCAAACATGGCGCGCCTGCGACGCCGAAGTTTCGTTCAGCCCGCAACTGACCGAACTCTGGCAAATGAACCCGAACTACACCGAACGTCTGGCCCGCAACATCACGCGTTTCACCGGTCCTGGTGCACCGGCCGGCACCCCCGCCGAGCAGTCGCTGGCCAATCAGGTGCTCGATCAATGGCGTGACGGCGCAAGTCAGACCGTGTGCGGCGACATCGACCAGAGCACCCGGGAAACGCGCTACGATCTTGAAGTGCAGGACACCCTGAGCCTGTCCGATAGCCTGCGGCTGGTCAGCGGCATGAACTATCGTTACGACCGGGCAGATTCCGAGACTTACTTCAATGGCACGCTTGATGACACCACCTGGCGGACCTTCGGCCAACTCGAGTGGCGCGCCACCGAACACTGGCTGCTGCAGGGCGGAGCCATGTATGAAGACACGCAGTTGATCGGCAGCTCGCTGACCCCGCGGGTCGCGATCAATTACCTGATCAACCCGCGCCACGGGTTGCGGGCGGTGTACTCGGAAGCCATCCGTTCGCCGGACATGTTCGAGAACAGCGTCAACTGGAGTTACCGGGTCACCAAGTTGCAGCCCGCCGCCTATGGTCAGTCCAGTGCCCGCTATTTCGTCAGGACCCGTGGCCCCGGCGATCTCGATCAAGAACACATGCGTTCCCGGGAACTGGGCTACAACGGCTACTTTGCCGAGGTGGGACTGGCGGTCGATGTGAAGCTGTTCTACGACGAAATCACCGGCATGGTCAGCGAGCCGCTACGCAACAATCAGTTCATCGCCAGTAACAGCAACACCGCACGCTTTTCCGGCGCGGAAACCCAACTTGACTGGCGAATCGGCAGTACAGACCGGTTGCGCCTGACCTATGCCTACGTCGATGCCGACGCGAGCAATCCGCAGGATGCGCAACAGACTGCGCGCAACAGCGGCTCCGCCGGTTGGATGCGCGACTGGGGTCAGGGCTGGAACAGCGCACTCTTCTATTATGGGGACGACGCGCTCAACGGTTACCGTTTCGAACGGGTCGACACTCGCATCGCCAAACGCATTCGCTTGGGCAAGGCCAACCTGGAACTGGCTGGCGTGCTCCAGCAACGCCTGGACAATCAGCCCACCACCTTCGTCGACAACAACTACGACGAGCGTCGAGTGATGTATTTCAGCGCGGAGCTGGCGTTTTAAGATGCGACACAGTCCGCCACGCAAGCCGCCAACCTTTGGCCATCTGCTGGCCATGCTGTGCCTGTTGGTCAGCGGATGGCTGGCGAGCGTGACCACCAACGCCGCGGACATTCTGCTGACCGGCGTCGAAGACAGCGCCGGCGTGCAATCTTTCACCGAGGCGCTGCGCGAGTTGCGACCCGCTGATCGCGTGCGCTTCCGGCCACTGGCCGATATGCCGCTGCCAGGCAAACTGCCCGGCGATACCCGTTTGATTTTGCTCGACCTGCCGAGCCTCGACTGGCGCCTGCAAGACGCCCAGGGCCCGGCGACGCTGGTATTGCGCATCAGCCGCCTGCAAGCACGAGAACACCTGGGCGAAGCACTGCCCCCGCACCTCAGCTTGCTCTGGAGCGATCCACCTCTGGACCGCCAATTGCGTCTGATCCGAATCCTCCTGCCCCAGGCCAGACGGATCGGCGTGCTGTACGACCGCCACAGCGAGTTCCTCTTGAAGGATTTACGCCTGGCCGCCCGGCCGCTGGGTCTTGAGTTGGTCACCGAGCGCTGGGACAACACCCACGACAGCCGTCCATTACAGACGTTGCTGAAAAACAGCGATGTGCTGCTGGGCCTCGATGACCCCGATCTGTACAACTCGAAAACCGCGAAGAATTTGCTACTGAGCAGCTATTCCCGACAACTGGCGCTGATCGGCCCCAATGCCGGGTTCGTCAGGGCTGGAAGCTTGGCCAGCACCTACAGCGATCAGAGCGATTGGCTGGCGATTCTCGACAAGCTGCTCGACCAGCCACCGGCCTCTTGGCCACGGGCGCATTACCCGCCGCTCTTCAAAGTCTCAAGCAACCCGCAAGTGGCTCGTTCATTAGGTATGGAACAGATAGACGAAGCGTCTGTCGCAACCCTGTTGGCTGAAGGAGAACGCCGCCCATGACCTTCCGTCGCCGTTGGGATATCAACACCCGGACCCAGCTCATCAGTCTGGGCCCGGCCTTGCTGTTGACGTTGTTGCTGATCAGCTTCTTCACCTTCGTGCGGATCCAGGATCTGCGCCAGGAGCTCAACCACACCGGCCAGTTGATCGCCAACCAACTGGCTCCGGCCACCGAGTACGGGGTGATTTCGGGCAATAACGAGGTGCTTGAAAGTCTGCTCAAGGCCACGCTGGCCACCCCCAACGTGCGGTTTCTGGAGATTCAGGACAGCGCCAACCGGATTCTCGTGTACGTCGAGCAACCGTCGACAAACCACAATCGTCCCCATCAGGTGGAAGTGTTCCAGGCGCCCGTGCGCTTGCAACGGATCCCGTTGCACAATGACTTTTTTCAGGACAGCAAGACCGCCACCACTGCCCTCGCCGAAGATTACCTGGGCCGGGTGATCGTCGGCCTGTCCAACGATGCATTCAGCCAGCGCCAGCAGGAGATCCTGCTCAAGGCCGGCATTCTGGCGCTATTCGCCCTGCTGTTTACCTTCCTGCTCGCACGACGCCTGGCGGGAAGCCTGTCGCAGCCGATCCGCGACATCGGCAACGCGGTCAAGGCGATCCAGGAAGGCGACTACAAAACACCTTTGCCCATCGTCGACGACACCGAATTGGGCGCGCTGTCACAACACATCAACAACCTCGCCAGCGGACTCGAACAGGCCAGCCGTGAGCAGCATCAGGCCATGGCGCAACTGATCCAGACCCGCGAAGAAGCGGAAAAAGCCAACAACGCCAAGTCCGACTTCCTCGCCATGATGAGCCACGAACTGCGCACGCCAATGAACGGCGTGCTGGGCATGCTGCAGTTGCTGGAAACCACTGACATGACCGAGGAACAAGTGGAGTACGCGGCGCTGGCCTCGGAGTCCACTGAACACCTGCTTAAAGTCATCAACGACATTCTGGATTTCTCGCGTATCGAACGTTCGGAACTGGAGCTGGAACACATTCCGTTCAACCTCGCGGACCTGATTGGCAGTTGCGCCCAGTCATTCCAGCACAGCGCCGCACAGCGCGGACTGGATCTGCAATTGCTGATCCCCGAGGACATGCGTGCGTTGCAGGTTCAGGGCGATCCGACGAGGATCCGGCAGATTCTGGTCAACCTGGTCGGCAATGCACTGAAGTTCACCGAGCAGGGTCGCGTTTCCATCGAACCGCAGTGGCAATCGCTGGATCACGAATTGTTGTGGTTCACTTGCACCGTGCGCGACAGCGGGATCGGGATTCCGGCCGAAAGCCTGGAACTGATGTTCAACGCGTTCCAGCAGGCCGATAGCTCCATTTCAAGGCGTTACGGTGGCACCGGCCTGGGCCTGCCGATTGCCCGCACACTTGCCGAACGCATGGGCGGCACCTTGCGCGCCCAGAGCGAAGAAGGTCGAGGCTCGGTGTTCACTCTGGAAATCCCGCTGGCGCTCCATCAGCAGCCGTTGCCGGTGCTGACACCCCGCGCGCATAGCGGCAACGGTGATGGTGAAGGGCGCAATGTGTTGCTGGTCGAGGACAACCCGGTCAACCAGACCGTCATTGAGGCAATGTTGCGCAGTCTGGGCTTTACTGTCAGCGTCGCTGTTGATGGCGCGCAGGCCGTGCGCAGCGCCGAGAGTCTGATTTTCGAAGCGATCCTGATGGACTGCCGACTGCCAATCATCGACGGCTACGAGGCCACTCGACTGATCCGCCAACTGCCCGGCTGCACCGACTTGCCGATCATCGCCCTGACCGCCAATGCCTTGCAGGGCGATCGCGAAGCCTGCTTGTCGGCGGGAATGAACGATTACCTGGCCAAGCCTTTCAAACGCAATGATCTGCAGCAAATTCTGCAACGCTGGGTGCAGTAGTACAGGCCTTTCGAGCATCTGCGACTGGCGTGAAAGGCGAAAGTGCGGCAGTCTTAGGCACCCGAACAGGCCCGAAAAGGGGCTTGAATAAAAATTTCAGTGCACAAGTGTACATTCATGTCCTTGGTGCTGTGACTTTCACCACAACGCAATAGTCTATGAGTAGGCTGCCGGTTCGAGGCATGAACGCTTCGATCGGCCGGGAAGATTTGCCCCACCTGCCGCATGGGACTATTGAGGAGCTCGCATGACCAAACAAAACGCCTTTACCCGGGAAGACCTGCTGCGCTGCAGTCGCGGTGAGCTGTTCGGCCCAGGTAACGCGCAACTGCCCGCCCCGAACATGCTGATGGTTGATCGCATCACCCTGATCAGCGAAGAAGGTGGCAAGTACGGCAAAGGTGAATTGGTCGCCGAGCTGGATATCACTCCGGACCTGTGGTTCTTCGCCTGCCACTTCGAAGGCGATCCGGTGATGCCGGGCTGCCTGGGCCTCGACGCCATGTGGCAACTGGTCGGCTTCTTCCTGGGCTGGCAAGGCCTGCCGGGCCGCGGCCGTGCGCTGGGTTCGGGCGAAGTGAAATTCTTCGGCCAGGTTCTGCCGACCGCCAAGAAAGTCACCTATAACATCCATATCAAGCGCGTCCTGAAAGGCAAGCTGAACCTGGCCATCGCCGACGGTTCGGTCACTGTCGACGGTCGCGAAATCTACACCGCCGAAGGCCTCCGGGTCGGCGTTTTCACCTCCACTGACAACTTCTAAGGGTTATTCGCATGCGCCGCGTCGTTATCACTGGTCTGGGCATTGTTTCGTGCCTGGGCAATGACAAAGAGACCGTCTCCGCTAACCTGCGTGCAAGCCGCCCTGGCATCCGGTTCAACCCGGAATATGCCGAAATGGGTCTGCGTAGCCAGGTTTCCGGCTCCATTGACCTCAACCTTGAAGAACTGATCGATCGCAAGATCTATCGCTTCGTCGGCCACGCGGCGGCTTACGCCTACCTGGCCATGAAAGACGCTATTGCTGACTCCGGCCTGACCGAAGAGCAAGTGTCCAACCCGCGTACCGGCCTGATCGCCGGTTCCGGTGGCGCCTCCACGCTGAACCAGATGGAAGCGCTGGACATCCTGCGCGAGAAAGGCGTCAAGCGCGTCGGCCCATACCGCGTAACGCGGACCATGAGCAGCACCGTTTCCGCTTGCCTGGCCACTCCGTTCAAGATCAAGGGCCTGAACTACTCCATCGCGTCTGCCTGCGCCACCAGTGCTCACTGCATCGGTACCGCAATGGAACAGATCCAGATGGGCAAGCAGGACATCGTGTTCGCCGGCGGCGGTGAAGAAGAGCATTGGAGCCAGTCGTTCCTGTTCGACGCCATGGGCGCACTGTCCAGCAAGCGCAACGACACCCCGGAGCAAGCCTCCCGTGCCTACGACGCTGACCGTGACGGTTTCGTCATCGCCGGCGGTGGCGGCATGGTCGTGGTTGAAGAGCTGGAACACGCTCTCGCTCGTGGCGCGAAGATCTACGCGGAAATCGTTGGCTACGGCGCGACTTCCGACGGCTACGACATGGTCGCCCCAAGCGGCGAAGGCGCGATCCGCTGCATGCAGCAGGCGCTGTCCACCGTCGACACTCCGATCGACTACCTGAACACCCACGGCACTTCGACTCCGGTCGGCGACGTCGCGGAAATGAAGGGTGTGCGTGAAGTGTTCGGCGACAAGGCTCCGGCCATCAGCTCCACCAAGAGCCTGTCAGGTCACTCCCTGGGCGCCGCCGGCGTTCACGAAGCGATCTACTGCATGCTGATGATGGAAGGCAACTTCATTGCCGGTTCCGCCAACATCGACGAGCTGGACCCAGAAGTGGCTGACTTGCCGGTGCTGACCAAGACCCGCGAAAACGCCACCATCAACACCGTGATGAGCAACAGCTTCGGCTTCGGTGGCACCAACGCCACGCTGGTACTGAAGCGCTGGGAAGGTAAGTAATTCCCCGCAGCTGAGCCGCACATGAAAACGCCCCGACTGGTTCGGGGCGTTTTTTTTTGCCCAGAAAATCGCTGACGGATTTGATAGGCCGCCCTGATTCCACGGATGTACCCCATCCCACGGTAGGAGCCGGCTTGCTGGCGATGGTGTCCTCGAGATCGCCATCGCCAGC
>NZ_JAGYGD010000033.1:0-74248 GCF_019947275.1 Pseudomonas sp. GL-RE-29 | reverse complement strand
TCCCATCCCGAACTCAGCAGTGAAACGATGCATCGCCGATGGTAGTGTGGGGTTTCCCCATGTGAGAGTAGGTCATCGTCAAGATTAAATTCCGAAACCCCAATTGCGAAAGCAGTTGGGGTTTTGTTTTGTCCGCAGGAAAATCTGTCTCTCCGGGTTTCTATGCAACTGCCCGGGGCGTAGCTATCATGCGGGCCTCATTGTGAGGCGAAACTTGCATGCTGACGTTGTTAAAGCTTCTAAAAGATGGCCGATTCCATTCGGGTCAGGCGCTGGGTGCTGCCCTGGGTGTCAGTCGCAGTGCAGTCTGGAAGCAACTCCAGCACCTGGAGGCCGAGCTGGGCTTGTCCATTCACAAGGTGCGGGGCCGGGGTTATCAATTGGCGGCGCCCTTGACGTTGCTGGATCCGCACGAGATAGGGCGGCTAGCGCCATCCTGCAATTGGCCTGCGCTCGTTATTGACTCGATAGATTCCACAAATGCTGAAGCGCTGCGTGCCATAGATCGTGGCCAGGCTGCACCCTTTATTGTGGTTGCCGAGCGTCAGACGGCAGGCCGCGGAAGGCGAGGTCGGAAGTGGGTGAGTCCATTTGCAGAAAACATCTATTACAGCCTTGTGCTGCGCATTGAAGGCGGGATGCGTCAGCTCGAGGGATTGAGCCTTGTTGTAGGGCTCGCTGTCATGCATACGCTGCGTGATCTCGGTATTTCTGCGGCTGGATTGAAGTGGCCCAACGACGTTCTGGTGGGCCAGAAGAAAATTGCCGGGATTCTGCTTGAGTTGGTGGGCGATCCTGCTGACGTGTGCCATGTGGTGCTGGGTGTGGGAATAAATGTAAACATGCAGCTAACCGATGAAGTCGATCAACAGTGGACTTCCATGCGGCTGGAGTCTGGAAAGATGTTCGATCGCAATCAGCTGGTCGCGGAGCTTGGGCTGACGCTGCAGAGGTATCTGGCGCGCCATCAGGCGAGCGGGTTCTCGGCGATCCAGTCTGAGTGGGAGCAAAATCATCTGTGGCAGGGGCGTGCGGTATCGTTGGTCGCGGGAGTTAGCCAGATCGCCGGTGAAGTGCTGGGAATCGATAGCCAGGGCGCCTTGCGCTTGAAGGTGGATGGCGTGGAAAAAGTGTTCAGTGGTGGCGAGCTGAGTCTGAGGTTGCGCGATGATTCTTGAGCTCGATTGCGGAAATAGTTTCATCAAGTGGCGCGTGCTCGAAGCGAATGCCCGGAAGGTAGTGGGTGAAGGAGTCGTTGATTCGGATCTGGCGCTACTGGAAAGCTTGAGGGCTCTGAAAGGCCTTGCGCTCAGGTTTTGTCGGTTGGTTAGTGTCAGGACTGCTGAAGAGACCGGTGAATTAACCGCTTTGTTGAGGGAGTCCTTCAAAGTCTCTGCGGTCTGCGCGGCCCCGACCCGGGAAATGTCGGGTGTGCGCAACGGCTATGAAGAGTTCGAGCGTCTTGGGCTGGATCGCTGGCTTGCGATGCTAGGTGGTTTTCATCTGGCTGGCGGCGCGTGCCTTGTGCTTGATTTCGGTACCGCTGTGACCGCCGACTTCGTTGCCGGGAATGGTGAGCACCTGGGAGGGTTCATCTGTCCTGGTATGCCGTTGATGCGCAATCAACTTCGTACGCATACCCGGAAGATTCGTTACGGCGATCTCGCGGCCGAGCGCGCGCTGGAGAGTCTTGTTCCGGGGCGTACGACTGTCGAAGCTGTCGAGCGAGGCTGTCTTCTGATGCTTCAGGGTTTTGTGCTGACTCAGCTGGAGATGGCACGCAGTTACTGGGGTGATGATTTCGTGGTGTTCCTTACCGGTGGCGATGCAGTCCTGGTTTCAGGCGTCGTGCCGGAGGCGAGGGTGGTTCCAGACCTGGTATTCGTTGGTTTGGCTATGGCGTGTCCTTTGTCCTGAGGTTCTTATGCGTTGGTTGTTTCTGCTTCTGCTGGTTCTCAATGTTTTCTATTACATCTGGCATCAGCAGGAAGCTCCTTTGCGGGCGAAGGATGTGACGCCTTTAAGCTTGTATCGGGGGTCTCAGCAAGATATTCGTCTGTTGAGCGAGGCGCCCGATGCAACCAGGGAAAAAGGAAGGGCTCCACAGGCTGATACCGGTTGCCTCTATATAGGTGGTTTTGCGCGGCAGGACGTAGTGCAGGGGCTTGAGCGCCGGTTGACTGGGATGGAGGTGAAATTTCAGTCGTTACCGAAGGGTGGTACTGAATCAGCCGGTTACTGGGTTCGCATCGCCCCGGAAAGCAGGCGCTGGCTAGACGATTTGCAGCTGATAAACCTTTCTAAAGAATTCAATGAGTTAAAACATAAAATAATGCCTTGCGAGGGGGTTGCACCCATCGAATAGTTTGCATAGAATGGCGCCCGCTCCACAGCGAAGACCGGAAACGGTTGGCGATGTGAAGCGAGGTCAACGCAGCTAAGCTCAGGTTTTTAATGAGAAAAATGCTTGACAGAAGGCTGGCATGATGTAGAATGCCGGCTCGCTTAGGAGGGGTTCCCGAGCGGCCAAAGGGATCAGACTGTAAATCTGACGTCTACGACTTCGAAGGTTCGAATCCTTCCCCCTCCACCATTTTTAGCGAGAGCTGCAAGCCTCGCGGGTATAGTTTAGTGGTAGAACCTCAGCCTTCCAAGCTGATGATGCGGGTTCGATTCCCGCTACCCGCTCCACGTTTGCAGGTTTTGCACAGTGTTACGCTCTTGTAGCTCAGTTGGTAGAGCACACCCTTGGTAAGGGTGAGGTCAGCGGTTCAAATCCGCTCAAGAGCTCCATATGACAAGGCAGATATGAAAATATCTGCCTTTGTTTTAGGTGGTAGTGGTTGCGCCTGGTTGTGTTTCTGAAGGTTGCCGGTGTTGAAAATGCCGGTGTTGCAGTCAGGCTTACCTGGTAAGTGTTGTAAAGTCTTTTTCGGGTCGGCATAATGGTCGGCCTGATTTTGTTTTAGGTCAGTAGCTCAATTGGCAGAGCGACGGTCTCCAAAACCGTAGGTTGGGGGTTCGATTCCCTCCTGACCTGCCAGATTCACTCGGTGTGTCTGGCTTTCTTTTCACAGGATCTTCATAGATGACTCCTAAAGCTGAAGCTCAAGGCTCTCGTTTCGACCTCCTCAAGTGGCTTGTAGTAGTTGCTTTGGTGGTTGTTGGCGTTGTTGGCAATCAGTACTTTTCTGCTTCGCCGATCCTGTACCGCGTACTCGCATTGCTTGCTATTGCTGCTGTAGCTGCCTTTGTAGGCTTGCAGACAGTTAAGGGCAAGTCTTTCTTCGTACTGGTTAAGGAAGCTCGCACCGAGATTCGTAAAGTCGTATGGCCAACTCGCCAAGAAACCACGCAGACCACGTTGATCGTTGTGGCTGTTGTCCTGGTTATGGCGTTGCTGTTGTGGGGTCTCGATTCCCTGCTCGGCTGGCTTGTCTCCTTGATTGTCGGCTAAGGGTGTCCCGTGGCTAAGCGTTGGTATGTTGTGCATGCTTACTCGGGTTACGAGAAGCATGTCATGCGTTCGTTGATCGAGCGCGTAAAGCTGGCTGGCATGGAAGATGGCTTCGGCGAGATTCTGGTTCCCACTGAAGAAGTGGTTGAAATGCGTAATGGCCAGAAGCGCAAGAGCGAGCGTAAGTTCTTCCCTGGCTATGTGCTGGTCCAGATGGATATGAACGAGGGTACTTGGCACTTGGTCAAGGATACTCCTCGGGTGATGGGCTTTATCGGCGGTACTGCTGATAAGCCTGCACCAATCACTGATAAAGAAGCAGAAGCGATTCTGCGTCGCGTCGCTGACGGTAGCGATAAGCCTAAGCCGAAGACGTTGTTCGAGCCAGGCGAGTCGGTGCGCGTTAACGATGGTCCGTTTGCCGATTTCACCGGCACGGTCGAAGAAGTTAACTACGAGAAGAGCCGGATCCAGGTCGCGGTGCTCATTTTCGGACGCTCTACCCCGGTAGAGTTGGAGTTCAGTCAGGTCGAAAAGGTCTAGCTGAACAAGCATCCCAACCCCGCAGCCTTAGGCTGTGGGGTTTTGTCGTCACTGGGATAAACGCGCAAGTAACCGGGGAGCCTTTCGAGGCGTTTGAACCCGTAATTGGAGTGCCTCATGGCCAAGAAGATTACCGCTTACATCAAGCTGCAAGTGAAGGCCGCTCAGGCTAACCCAAGCCCACCTGTTGGTCCTGCTCTGGGTCAGCACGGCGTGAACATCATGGAATTCTGCAAGGCCTTCAACGCCCGTACTCAGGGTCTTGAGCCAGGTCTGCCGACTCCAGTGATCATCACTGTCTACAGCGACCGTAGCTTCACGTTCGAAACCAAATCCACCCCTGCTTCGGTTCTGCTGAAGAAGGCGGCCGGTCTGACCAGCGGTTCCGCTCGTCCGAACACCGTTAAGGTTGGCACTGTAACTCGTGCTCAGCTGGAAGAAATCGCGAAAACCAAAAACGCGGATCTGACTGCAGCTGATATGGAAGCAGCCGTGCGTACCATCGCCGGTTCTGCTCGTAGCATGGGCCTTAACGTGGAGGGTGTGTAATGGCTAAGCTGACCAAGCGTCAAAAGGCTATCGCCGGCAAAATCGAAGCAGGCAAGTCCTACAATTTTGTAGACGCTGCTGCCCTGCTGGCTGAGCTGTCGACTGTCAAGTTCAGCGAGTCGTTCGACGTAGCTGTGAACCTAGGTGTTGACCCGCGTAAATCCGACCAGGTCGTTCGTAGCGCTACTGTGCTGCCACACGGCACTGGCAAGACCGTTCGCGTTGCTGTGTTCACCCAGGGTCCAGCTGCTGAGGCCGCTCTGGCTGCCGGCGCTGACCGTGTAGGTATGGACGATCTGGCTGCCGAAATGAAAGGCGGCGACCTGAACTATGACGTAGTTATCGCATCCCCGGATGCAATGCGCGTTGTGGGTCAGTTGGGTCAGATCCTCGGTCCACGTGGTCTGATGCCTAACCCTAAAGTCGGCACCGTAACGCCAGACGTAGCTACCGCGGTTAAAAACGCCAAGGCTGGTCAGGTTCGTTATCGCACCGACAAAAACGGCATCATCCACACTTCCGTTGGCAAGATCGGCTTCGATGCCGTCAAGCTGAAGGAAAACGTTGAAGCCCTGATCGCTGATCTGAAGCGTATCAAACCAGCTTCCTCGAAAGGCATTTACGTCAAGCGCGTTACCCTGAGCACCACTATGGGCCCAGGTCTGGTCATCGACCAAAGCTCGCTCGACGCGTAAGACAAAGATTGGCGCAAGCGATTGCGCCAATTGAAAAATTGGGGTCCCTGCCTGGCGGGGGCTATCCAAGACCGTAGGCGACGCAAGTCTTAAACCACAAGCCTACGCAGATGGTGCTCCCGGTTCCTTACCGAATCAGACACCAAAACGACATTCGGTTTCGATCGAATGAAACGGTAACAAGCAGGAGTTAAACCCGTGGCAATTAAACTCGAAGACAAGAAGGCCATCGTCGCTGAAGTCAACGAGGCTGCCAAAGTCGCTCTGTCCGCTGTCGTGGCTGATGCCCGTGGCGTAACAGTAGGCGCGATGACCGGACTCCGTAAAGAGGCTCGTGAAGCTGGTGTTTACGTACGTGTTGTACGTAACACCCTGCTCAAGCGCGCTGTTGCTGACACTGAATTCAGTGTCCTCAACGACGTGTTCACTGGCCCTACCCTGATTGCATTCTCCAAAGAACATCCAGGCGCTGCTGCCCGGATCTTCAAAGAGTTCGCAAAGGGTCAGGACAAGTTCGAGATCAAGGCAGCTGCGTTCGAGGGCAAGTTCCTCGCAGCTAACCAAATCGACGTACTGGCAACTCTGCCGACCCGTGACGAAGCAATTTCTCAGCTGATGAGCGTGATTCAAGGCGCAACCAGCAAATTGGCTCGTACTCTGGCGGCAATTCGCGACCAGAAAGAAGCTGCTGCAGCCTAAGGCTCGTCAACTTCTCGCGTTTTTTGTTTTTTTCGATGGTCGCGTAGGCCGTCCCCAATATCAGGAATTAGATTCATGTCTATCTCTCAGAACGATATCCTTGAAGCAGTTGGCAACATGTCCGTAATGGAAGTTGTTGAGCTGATCAAAGCTTTCGAAGAAAAATTCGGTGTTACCGCTGCTGCTGCATCGGCTGGTCCAGCTGCTGCTGCTGCCGTTGTTGAAGAGCAAACTGAATTCAACGTCATGCTGACCGAAGCTGGCGAGAAGAAAGTTAACGTGATCAAGGCTGTACGTGAACTGACCGGTCTGGGCCTGAAAGAAGCCAAGGCTGTAGTTGACGGCGCACCTGCCATGGTTCTGGAAGCTGTTGCCAAAGACGCAGCTGACAAAGCCAAAGCAACTCTGGAAGAAGCAGGCGCTAAAGTCGAGCTGAAATAAGCATCGACTTTGCGTCTCCAGCCCGAGCGTTAAGCGACAGGCTGATGGCTGGTGGCTCTTGCCACCGGCCTTTTTCCGTTATTGGCAGCCGACTGGGTCGGTGTTGATAACGAGCTGTAACCACCCGATGCGGTGGCGCAAACCATGGGGTTTGCACGATTTTCTGGCTGCTCCCGTCGGGAGGGGCCAAACAAGCAGGTGACCAAGCTGGGGAACGCTGATGGCTTACTCATATACTGAGAAAAAACGTATCCGCAAGGACTTTAGCAAGTTGCCGGACGTCATGGATGTGCCGTACCTCCTGGCCATCCAGCTGGATTCGTATCGTGAATTCTTGCAAGCGGGAGCGACTAAAGATCAGTTCCGCGACGTGGGCCTGCATGCGGCCTTCAAATCCGTTTTCCCGATCATCAGCTACTCCGGCAATGCTGCGCTGGAGTACGTCGGTTATCGCCTGGGCGAACCGGCATTTGATGTCAAAGAATGCGTATTGCGCGGTGTAACTTACGCCGTACCTTTGCGGGTAAAAGTGCGCCTGATCATTTTCGACAAAGAATCGTCGAACAAAGCGATCAAGGACATCAAAGAGCAAGAAGTCTACATGGGTGAAATCCCCCTGATGACTGAGAACGGTACCTTCGTAATCAACGGTACCGAGCGTGTAATCGTTTCCCAGCTGCACCGTTCCCCGGGCGTGTTCTTCGACCACGACCGTGGCAAGACGCACAGTTCCGGTAAGCTGCTGTACTCCGCTCGCATCATTCCTTACCGCGGTTCGTGGCTGGACTTCGAGTTCGACCCGAAAGACTGCGTATTCGTGCGTATCGACCGTCGTCGCAAGCTGCCTGCATCGGTACTGCTGCGCGCGCTCGGCTATACCACCGAGGAAGTGCTGGACGCGTTCTACACCACCAACGTTTTCCATGTGAAGGGCGAGAACCTGAGCCTGGAGCTGGTACCTCAGCGTCTGCGTGGTGAAATCGCGGTTCTGGATATCCAGGACGACAAAGGCAAGGTTATTGTCGAGCAAGGTCGTCGTATCACCGCTCGCCACATCAACCAGCTGGAAAAAGCCGGGATCAAAGAGCTGGAAGTGCCACTGGACTACGTCCTGGGTCGCACTACCGCCAAGGTCATCGTGCACCCGGCAACCGGCGAAATCCTGGCAGAGTGCAACACCGAGCTGAACACCGAGATCCTGGCGAAAATCGCCAAGGCCGGCGTTGTTCGCATCGAAACTCTGTACACCAACGATATCGACTGCGGTCCGTTCGTCTCCGACACGCTGAAGATCGATTCCACCAGCAACCAACTGGAAGCGCTGGTCGAGATCTATCGCATGATGCGTCCTGGCGAGCCGCCAACCAAAGACGCTGCCGAGACCCTGTTCAACAACCTGTTCTTCAGCCCTGAGCGCTATGACCTGTCTGCGGTCGGCCGGATGAAGTTCAACCGTCGTATCGGTCGTACCGAGATCGAAGGTTCGGGCGTGCTGTGCAAGGAAGACATCGTCGCGGTATTGAAGACTCTGGTCGACATCCGTAACGGTAAAGGCATCGTCGATGACATCGACCACCTGGGTAACCGTCGTGTTCGCTGCGTAGGCGAAATGGCCGAGAACCAGTTCCGCGTTGGCCTGGTACGTGTTGAGCGTGCGGTCAAAGAGCGTCTGTCGATGGCTGAAAGCGAAGGCCTGATGCCGCAAGACCTGATCAACGCCAAGCCAGTGGCTGCGGCGGTGAAAGAGTTCTTTGGTTCCAGCCAGCTGTCCCAGTTCATGGACCAGAACAACCCGCTGTCCGAGATCACCCACAAGCGTCGTGTCTCTGCACTCGGCCCTGGCGGTCTGACTCGTGAGCGCGCCGGCTTTGAAGTTCGTGACGTTCACCCGACGCACTACGGTCGTGTTTGCCCGATCGAAACGCCGGAAGGTCCGAACATCGGTCTGATCAACTCCCTGGCCGCTTATGCGCGCACCAACCAGTACGGCTTCCTTGAGAGCCCGTACCGCGTGGTGAAGGACGCTCTGGTCACCGACGAGATCGTATTCCTATCCGCCATCGAAGAAGCTGATCACGTGATCGCTCAGGCTTCGGCCACGATGAACGACAAGAAAGTCCTGATCGACGAGCTGGTAGCTGTTCGTCACTTGAACGAATTCACCGTCAAGGCGCCGGAAGACGTCACCTTGATGGACGTTTCGCCGAAGCAGGTAGTTTCGGTTGCAGCGTCGCTGATTCCGTTCCTCGAGCACGACGACGCCAACCGTGCGTTGATGGGTTCGAACATGCAGCGTCAAGCTGTACCAACCCTGCGTGCTGACAAGCCGCTGGTAGGTACCGGCATGGAGCGTAACGTAGCCCGTGACTCCGGCGTTTGCGTCGTGGCTCGTCGTGGCGGCGTGATCGACTCCGTCGACGCCAGCCGTATCGTGGTTCGTGTTGCTGATGATGAAGTTGAAACCGGTGAAGCCGGTGTCGACATCTACAACCTGACCAAGTACACCCGCTCCAACCAGAATACCTGCATCAACCAGCGTCCGCTGGTGCGTAAAGGTGATCGGGTTCAGCGTAGCGACATCATGGCCGACGGCCCGTCCACCGACATGGGTGAACTGGCGCTGGGTCAGAACATGCGTATCGCCTTCATGGCATGGAACGGCTTCAACTTCGAAGACTCCATCTGCCTGTCCGAACGCGTTGTTCAAGAAGACCGTTTCACCACGATCCACATTCAGGAACTGACCTGTGTGGCCCGTGACACCAAGCTTGGCCCAGAGGAAATCACTGCGGACATCCCGAACGTGGGTGAAGCTGCACTGAACAAGCTGGACGAAGCCGGTATCGTTTACGTAGGTGCTGAAGTAGGCGCAGGCGACATCCTGGTGGGTAAGGTCACTCCGAAAGGCGAGACTCAACTGACTCCGGAAGAAAAACTGCTGCGTGCGATCTTCGGTGAAAAAGCCAGCGACGTTAAAGACACTTCCCTGCGTGTACCTACCGGTACCAAAGGTACTGTCATCGACGTACAGGTCTTCACCCGTGACGGCGTTGAGCGTGATGCTCGTGCACTGTCGATCGAGAAGTCTCAGCTCGACGAGATCCGCAAGGACTTGAACGAAGAGTTCCGTATCGTTGAAGGTGCCACTTTCGAACGTCTGCGTTCCGCTCTGGTCGGCCACAAAGCCGAAGGCGGCGCCGGTCTGAAGAAAGGTCAGGACATCACCGACGAAGTGCTCGACGGTCTTGAGCATGGCCAGTGGTTCAAACTGCGCATGGCTGAAGACGCTCTGAACGAGCAGCTCGAGAAGGCCCAGGCCTACATCGTTGATCGCCGCCGTCTGCTGGACGACAAGTTCGAAGACAAGAAGCGCAAACTGCAGCAGGGCGATGACCTGGCTCCAGGCGTGCTGAAAATCGTCAAGGTTTACCTGGCAATCCGTCGTCGCATCCAGCCGGGCGACAAGATGGCCGGTCGTCACGGTAACAAAGGTGTGGTCTCCGTGATCATGCCGGTTGAAGACATGCCGCACGATGCCAATGGCACCCCGGTCGACGTCGTCCTCAACCCGTTGGGCGTACCTTCGCGTATGAACGTTGGTCAGATCCTTGAAACCCACTTGGGCCTCGCGGCCAAAGGTCTGGGCGAGAAGATCAACCGCATGATCGAAGAGCAGCGCAAAGTTGCCGAGCTGCGTAAGTTCCTGCACGAGATCTACAACGAGATCGGTGGTCGTCAGGAAAGCCTTGATGACTTCTCGGACCAGGAAATCCTGGATCTGGCTCAGAACCTGCGTGGCGGCGTTCCAATGGCCACTCCAGTGTTCGACGGCGCCAAGGAAAGCGAAATCAAGGCCATGCTGAAACTGGCAGACCTGCCAGAAAGCGGCCAGATGCAGCTGACTGACGGCCGTACCGGCAACAAGTTCGAGCGTCCGGTTACCGTTGGCTACATGTACATGCTGAAGCTGAACCACTTGGTAGACGACAAGATGCACGCTCGTTCTACCGGTTCGTACAGCCTGGTTACCCAGCAGCCGCTGGGTGGTAAGGCGCAGTTCGGTGGTCAGCGTTTCGGGGAGATGGAGGTCTGGGCACTGGAAGCATACGGTGCCGCTTACACTCTGCAAGAAATGCTCACAGTGAAGTCGGACGATGTGAACGGCCGTACCAAGATGTACAAAAACATCGTGGATGGCGATCACCGTATGGAGCCGGGCATGCCCGAGTCCTTCAACGTGTTGATCAAGGAAATTCGTTCCCTCGGCATCGATATCGATCTGGAAACCGAATAACACGTGACGCGAATCGAGAGCGGGGCAGGATTGCCCGCTCTCTGCTCCGCCAGGAGGAAAGGCCTTGAAAGACCTACTGAATTTGCTGAAAAACCAGGGTCAAGTCGAAGAGTTCGACGCCATCCGTATTGGATTGGCATCGCCTGAGATGATCCGTTCGTGGTCGTTCGGTGAAGTTAAAAAGCCGGAAACCATCAACTACCGTACGTTCAAACCTGAGCGTGACGGCCTGTTCTGCGCCAAGATCTTTGGCCCGGTAAAGGATTACGAGTGCCTGTGCGGTAAGTACAAGCGCTTGAAGCATCGTGGTGTGATCTGCGAGAAGTGCGGCGTTGAAGTCGCGCTGGCAAAAGTTCGTCGTGAGCGCATGGCGCACATCGAATTGGCCTCGCCTGTTGCCCACATCTGGTTCCTGAAATCGCTGCCGTCCCGTATCGGCTTGCTGATGGACATGACCCTGCGTGATATCGAACGCGTTCTCTACTTCGAGAGCTACGTCGTTATCGACCCGGGCATGACCACCCTTGAAAAAGGTCAGCTGCTGAACGACGAGCAGTACTTCGAAGCGCTGGAAGAGTTCGGCGACGATTTCGATGCCCGCATGGGTGCCGAAGCTGTCCGCGAACTGCTGCACGCTATCGACCTGGAACACGAGATTGGCCGTCTGCGTGAAGAAATTCCGCAAACCAACTCCGAAACCAAAATCAAGAAGCTGTCCAAGCGTCTGAAGTTGATGGAAGCCTTCCAGGGTTCCGGCAACCTGCCAGAGTGGATGGTGCTGACCGTTCTGCCGGTTCTGCCGCCAGATCTGCGTCCACTGGTCCCGCTGGATGGCGGTCGCTTCGCGACTTCCGACCTCAACGATCTGTATCGTCGAGTGATCAACCGTAACAACCGTTTGAAGCGCCTGCTGGATCTGTCCGCTCCGGACATCATCGTGCGCAACGAAAAGCGTATGTTGCAGGAAGCTGTCGACGCACTGCTCGACAACGGTCGTCGTGGCCGCGCTATCACCGGTTCGAACAAGCGTCCTCTGAAATCCCTGGCTGACATGATCAAGGGTAAGCAGGGTCGTTTCCGTCAGAACTTGCTCGGTAAGCGTGTTGACTACTCCGGTCGTTCGGTAATTACCGTAGGTCCGACCCTGCGTCTGCACCAGTGCGGTCTGCCGAAGAAAATGGCTCTCGAGCTGTTCAAGCCGTTCATTTTCGGCAAGCTGGAAATGCGTGGTCTCGCTACCACCATCAAAGCTGCCAAGAAGATGGTCGAGCGCGAGCTGCCGGAAGTTTGGGACGTTCTCGCTGAAGTGATTCGCGAACACCCGGTTCTTCTCAACCGTGCACCGACCCTTCACCGTCTGGGTATCCAGGCGTTTGAACCGGTACTGATCGAAGGTAAGGCTATCCAGCTGCACCCTCTGGTCTGCGCCGCGTACAACGCCGACTTCGACGGCGACCAAATGGCCGTGCACGTACCGCTGACGCTGGAAGCCCAGCTCGAAGCGCGTGCGTTGATGATGTCGACCAACAACATTCTGTCGCCAGCCAACGGTGAGCCAATCATCGTTCCGTCGCAGGACGTTGTATTGGGTCTGTACTACATGACTCGTGAAGCGATCAACGCCAAGGGCGAAGGTCGTGTGTTCGCGGATCTGCAGGAAGTAGACCGTGTGTTCCGTGCCGGCGAAGCCGCACTGCACGCCAAGG
This sequence comes from Pseudomonas sp. GL-RE-29, assembly GCF_019947275.1. Lineage (NCBI taxonomy): Bacteria > Pseudomonadati > Pseudomonadota > Gammaproteobacteria > Pseudomonadales > Pseudomonadaceae > Pseudomonas > Pseudomonas sp. GL-RE-29. The sequence goes on along the minus strand of NZ_JAGYGD010000033.1, from coordinate 61,864 downwards.
TCAAAGTGCGGATCAACGAAACCGTCAACGACCGTGACGGTGGCAGCGTGAGCGGCACTCGTATCGTCGACACCACTGTCGGCCGTGCGTTGCTGTATCAAGTTGTGCCAAAAGGTCTGTCGTACGACGTCGTCAACCTGCCGATGAAGAAAAAGGCGATCTCCAAGCTGATCAACCAGTGCTACCGCGTGGTTGGTCTGAAAGAGACCGTGATCTTCGCTGACCAGTTGATGTACACCGGTTTTGCCTACTCGACCATTTCCGGCGTTTCCATCGGCGTTAACGACTTCGTTATCCCGGATGAAAAAGCCCGCATCATCGGTGCTGCCACCGACGAAGTGAAAGAGATCGAAAGTCAGTACGCCTCCGGCCTGGTAACCCAGGGCGAGAAGTACAACAAAGTGATCGACCTTTGGTCCAAGGCGAACGACGAAGTTTCCAAGGCGATGATGGCCAACCTCTCGAAAGAGAAAGTCATCGACCGTCATGGCGTTGAAGTCGACCAAGAGTCTTTCAACTCGATGTACATGATGGCCGACTCGGGTGCGCGGGGTTCCGCAGCACAGATTCGTCAGCTGGCCGGTATGCGTGGCCTGATGGCCAAGCCGGACGGTTCCATCATTGAAACGCCGATTACTGCGAACTTCCGTGAAGGTTTGAGCGTACTTCAGTACTTCATCTCGACTCACGGTGCTCGTAAAGGTCTGGCGGATACCGCGTTGAAAACTGCGAACTCCGGTTACCTGACTCGTCGTCTGGTAGACGTAGCGCAAGATCTGGTTGTAACCGAGATCGATTGCGGCACCGAACACGGTCTGCTGATGACTCCGCACATTGAAGGCGGTGACGTTGTAGAGCCGTTGGGTGAGCGCGTATTGGGTCGTGTTATTGCCCGTGACGTATTCAAGCCAGGTACCGAGGACGTTATCGTTCCTGCCGGCACCCTGGTAGACGAGAAGTGGGTTGAATTCATCGAGCTGAACAGCATCGACGAAGTGATCGTGCGTTCGCCGATCAGCTGCGAAACCCGCTACGGCATTTGCGCCAAGTGCTACGGCCGTGACTTGGCTCGTGGTCACCAGGTGAACATCGGTGAAGCTGTCGGCGTAATCGCTGCACAGTCGATCGGTGAGCCGGGTACCCAGCTGACGATGCGTACGTTCCACATCGGTGGTGCGGCAAGCCGGACCTCCGCTGCTGACAGCGTTCAGGTGAAGAATGGCGGTACCGTCCGTCTGCACAACCTGAAGCACGTAGAGCGCGTGGATGGTCACCTGGTTGCTGTGTCCCGTTCCGGTGAGCTGGCCATCGCTGATGACTTCGGTCGTGAGCGTGAGCGTTACAAGCTGCCGTACGGTGCTGTGATTTCGGTTAAAGAAGGTGACAAGGTCGACGCTGGCGCAATCGTGGCCAAGTGGGATCCGCACACTCACCCAATCGTTACCGAAATGAAAGGTACCGTGACCTACGTGGGCATGGAAGAAGGCATCACGATCAAGCGTCAGACTGACGAATTGACCGGTATGACCAACATTGAAGTGCTCGACGCCAAAGACCGTCCAGCTGCGGGTAAGGACATCCGTCCTGCCGTGAAGATGGTCGACGACAACGGCAAGGATCTGTTGCTGCCAGGCACTGACGTTATCGCTCAGTACTTCCTGCCAGCCAACGCCCTGGTCGGTGTGGCGGATGGTGCGAAGATCGCGATCGGTGACGTTATCGCTCGTATCCCGCAAGAGACTTCGAAGACCCGTGACATCACCGGTGGTCTGCCGCGTGTTGCCGACTTGTTCGAAGCTCGTCGTCCGAAAGAAGCGTCGATTCTGGCTGAAGTCAGCGGCACCATCGCGTTCGGTAAAGAGACCAAAGGCAAGCGCCGTCTGGTCATTACCCCGAACGACGGTAGCGATCCGTATGAAGAGCTGATTCCGAAGTGGCGTCACCTGAACGTGTTCGAAGGCGAACAGGTAAACCGCGGCGAAGTTATCTCCGACGGTCCAAGCGATCCACACGACATCCTGCGTCTGCTGGGTGTAAGTGCGCTGGCCAAGTACATCGTTAACGAGATCCAGGACGTTTACCGTCTGCAAGGCGTGAAGATCAACGATAAGCACATCGAGACCATCCTGCGTCAGATGCTGCGTAAAGTTGAAATCGCTGAATCCGGCGATTCCAGTTTCATCAAGGGCGACCAGATGGAATTGACTCACGTTCTGGTAGAGAACGAGCGTTTGAGCGGCGAAGACAAATTTGTCTCCAAGTTCACTCGCGTTCTGCTGGGTATCACCAAGGCGTCGTTGTCCACCGAATCGTTCATCTCGGCGGCTTCCTTCCAGGAAACCACTCGCGTACTGACCGAAGCGGCGGTAACCGGCAAGCGCGACTACCTGCGCGGCCTGAAAGAAAACGTGGTCGTGGGTCGTCTGATCCCGGCTGGTACCGGTCTGGCTTATCACAGCGAGCGCAAGCGTCGTCGTGATGCTGACAAACCGTTGCGCGTTAGCGCCAGTGAAGTGGAAGCTGCACTGACCGAAGCGCTGAACTCGAGCGGTAACTGAGTTCTGCGGTAAATGAGCGTAAGGCCCTGTTCGCTCCGTTCATCGAATCGAGACAATTTGTCGAGGTTGGATGAGCGGGGAGGGCGGGGCCTTGCCTTGACTGGGGGCAAGATCCTCTTTAGACTCTTGTACCCCTAAATTTGGCGGGAATTCGTTCCTGCCATTTTGCTTTTCTTGCAAGACAATAGCGTCGCAAGACAACAGTGGAGCTAGTAGATGGCAACTATCAACCAGCTGGTACGTCAGCCGCGTAAGCGTATCGTCGAGAAATCCGACGTGCCTGCGCTGCAGAACTGCCCGCAACGCCGTGGCGTGTGCACCCGTGTGTACACCACCACGCCGAAAAAACCTAACTCGGCACTGCGTAAAGTATGCCGTGTGCGTCTGACCAACGGTTTCGAGGTTTCCTCGTACATCGGTGGTGAAGGCCACAACCTGCAAGAGCACAGCGTGGTACTGATCCGCGGCGGTCGTGTAAAAGACTTGCCAGGTGTTCGTTACCACACCGTTCGCGGTTCTTTGGATACTTCCGGCGTTAAAGGTCGTAACCAGGGTCGTTCGAAGTACGGTACCAAGAAGCCTAAGTAGTAGCGGCTTTTTGTAAAAACTGATTTTCTATTTTTCTGAGTCGATAAGAGTAAGGTCGGAGGCGTCCCGCAAGGGCACCGATTCCGAGCGAACCTGAAGACCGTTTGAGGGCTTATCCATGCCAAGAAGACGCGTAGCAGCCAAGCGCGAAGTGCTTGACGATCCAAAATACGGAAGCCAAATCCTGGCCAAGTTCATGAACCACGTGATGGAAAGCGGCAAGAAAGCCGTTGCCGAGCGTATCGTTTATGGCGCGCTGGAAAAGGTTAAAGAACGCAAGAACAGCGACCCCCTGGAAATCTTCGAGAAAGCTCTCGACGCCATCGCTCCGCTGGTCGAAGTAAAGTCGCGCCGTGTAGGCGGTGCTACTTACCAGGTTCCGGTTGAAGTTCGTCCGTCCCGTCGTAACGCTCTGGCAATGCGCTGGTTGGTAGACTTCGCCCGTAAGCGCGGCGAGAAGTCTATGGCTCTGCGTTTGGCTGGCGAACTGTTGGACGCTGCCGAAGGTAAAGGTGCTGCAGTTAAGAAGCGTGAAGACGTGCACCGTATGGCTGAAGCTAACAAAGCTTTCTCGCACTACCGCTTCTAATTTTAGCGTCACTAATTTTGCGAGGGCTTTATGGCTCGTACTACACCGATTAATCGCTACCGTAACATTGGTATCGTTGCTCACGTGGATGCTGGTAAAACCACCACCACCGAGCGCGTCCTTTTTTACACTGGCAAAAGCCACAAGATGGGCGAAGTGCATGATGGCGCTGCGACCACCGACTGGATGGTTCAGGAGCAGGAGCGTGGTATTACCATTACTTCTGCTGCTATTACCGCCTTTTGGCAGGGTTCTGCGAAGCAGCACAAGGACCAATACCGCTTCAACGTCATCGATACCCCGGGTCACGTAGACTTCACCATTGAAGTTGAACGTTCCCTGCGCGTACTCGACGGCGCGGTGGTTGTGTTCTGTGGTACTTCCGGCGTTGAGCCTCAGTCCGAAACCGTATGGCGTCAAGCCAACAAGTACGGTGTTCCACGTATCGTTTACGTGAACAAAATGGACCGTGCTGGCGCGAACTTCCTGCGCGTGATCGCTCAGATCAAGCAGCGTCTGGGTCACACTCCGGTGCCGATCCAGTTGGCTATCGGTTCCGAAGACAACTTCCAGGGTCAGATCGATCTGATGACCATGGAAGCGGTTTACTGGAACGATGCTGACAAGGGCATGACTCCACGTCGCGAAGCTATCCCTGCTGAACTGCAGGAGCTGGCTGAAGAGTGGCGCAGCAACATGGTTGAGGCTGCTGCCGAAGCCAGCGAAGAGCTGATGAACAAGTACCTGGAAGGTGAAGAGCTCACCATCGAGGAAATCAAGGCCGCTCTGCGTCAGCGTACTATCGCTGGCGAAATCGTCTTGGCTGTTTGCGGTTCTTCCTTCAAGAACAAGGGCGTTCCCCTGGTTCTCGACGCCGTTATCGACTACCTGCCGGCTCCAGTCGACATTCCTGCTATCAAGGGTTCCAACCCTGATAACGAGGAAGAAATGATGGAGCGTCATGCAGACGACAACGAGCCGTTCTCGGCTCTGGCGTTCAAGATCGCTACCGACCCATTCGTGGGTACCTTGACCTTCGTCCGCGTTTACTCGGGCGTGTTGGCCTCCGGCGACGGCGTGATCAACTCGGTTAAAGGCAAGAAAGAGCGCGTGGGTCGTATGGTGCAAATGCACGCAAACGCCCGTGAAGAAATCAAGGAAGTACGCGCTGGTGACATCGCGGCCTTGATCGGCATGAAGGACGTCACCACTGGCGAAACTTTGTGCAACGCTGACAAGCCAATCATCCTGGTTCGCATGGACTTCCCGGAGCCGGTTATTTCGGTTGCCGTTGAGCCTAAGACCAAGGATGACCAGGAAAAAATGGGTATCGCTCTGGGCAAGCTTGCTCAGGAAGACCCGTCTTTCCGCGTAAAAACTGATGAAGAGACTGGTCAAACGATCATCTCCGGCATGGGCGAGTTGCACCTGGACATCCTGGTTGACCGGATGCGCCGTGAGTTCAACGTCGAAGCCAACATCGGTAAGCCTCAGGTTTCCTATCGTGAGCGCATCACGAAGAACTGTGAAATCGAAGGCAAGTTCGTTCGTCAGTCCGGCGGTCGTGGCCAGTTCGGTCATTGCTGGATCCGTTTTGCACCTGCTGACGAAGGTCAGGAAGGTCTGCAATTCGTGAACGAAGTAGTGGGTGGTGTGGTTCCTAAGGAATACATCCCGGCTATCCAGAAGGGTATCGAAGAGCAGATGAAGAACGGTGTTGTTGCCGGCTATCCGCTGATCGGCCTGAAGGCTACCGTGTTTGATGGTTCTTACCACGACGTCGACTCGAACGAGATGGCGTTTAAGGTGGCTGCTTCCATGGCTACCAAGCAACTGGCCCAAAAGGGCGGTGGTGAGTTGCTTGAGCCGATCATGGCGGTAGAGGTTGTTACGCCTGAAGACTATATGGGTGACGTGATGGGCGACCTTAACCGTCGTCGCGGCATGATTCTGGGTATGGAAGATACGGTTTCCGGTAAGGTTATCCGTGCTGAAGTTCCGTTGGGCGAGATGTTCGGTTATGCGACCGACGTTCGTTCGATGTCCCAGGGTCGCGCAAGCTACTCTATGGAATTCAAAAAATACAATACGGCTCCGTCGCACATCGTCGAAACCGTTACCAAAAAACAAGGCTGATTCAGTCCTTTAGGCAAGGAGTTAATTGTCGTGGCTAAAGAAAAATTTGATCGTTCCCTACCGCACGTCAACGTTGGCACCATCGGTCACGTTGACCACGGTAAAACCACTCTGACCGCAGCTCTGACTCGCGTTTGCTCCGAAGTTTTCGGTTCTGCAATCGTTGATTTCGATAAAATCGACAGCGCTCCAGAAGAAAAAGCTCGTGGTATCACCATCAACACCGCGCACGTCGAGTACAACTCGAAGATTCGTCACTACGCTCACGTTGACTGCCCAGGTCACGCGGACTACGTGAAGAACATGATCACCGGTGCTGCCCAGATGGACGGCGCGATCCTGGTTTGCTCGGCCGCTGATGGTCCGATGCCACAAACCCGTGAGCACATCCTGCTGTCCCGTCAGGTAGGCGTTCCGTACATCGTGGTTTTCCTGAACAAGGCTGACCTGGTAGACGACGCTGAGCTGCTGGAACTGGTTGAGATGGAAGTTCGCGACCTGCTGTCCACCTACGACTTCCCGGGCGATGACACTCCAATCATCATCGGTTCGGCTCGTATGGCGCTGGAAGGCAAAGACGACAACGAAATGGGCACCACTGCCGTTCGTAAACTGGTTGAAACTCTGGACAGCTACATCCCAGAACCAGAGCGTGCTATCGACAAGCCGTTCCTGATGCCAATCGAAGACGTATTCTCGATCTCGGGTCGCGGTACTGTTGTGACTGGTCGTATCGAGCGCGGTATCGTTCGCGTTCAAGATGCGCTGGAAATCGTTGGTCTGCGTGACACCACCACCACCACCTGCACCGGTGTTGAGATGTTCCGCAAGCTGCTCGACGAAGGTCGTGCTGGCGAGAACTGTGGCGTTCTGCTGCGTGGCACCAAGCGTGACGACGTTGAGCGTGGTCAGGTTCTGGTTAAGCCAGGTTCGGTTAAGCCGCACACCAAGTTCACCGCAGAAGTTTACGTTCTGAGCAAGGAAGAAGGCGGTCGTCACACTCCGTTCTTCAAAGGCTACCGTCCACAGTTCTACTTCCGTACTACTGACGTGACCGGTAACTGCGAGCTGCCAGAAGGCGTTGAAATGGTAATGCCAGGTGACAACATTCAGATGACTGTTACCCTGATCAAAACCATCGCAATGGAAGACGGTCTGCGCTTCGCTATCCGTGAAGGCGGCCGTACCGTTGGTGCTGGCGTTGTAGCTAAAATCATCGAGTAATCTCCTCGCCGAGATAGCTTTGATGTTTTGAAAAGGCCCCCGCTCAGCGGGGGCCTTTTTTATTGGGTTGACACCTATCTGGGGCGTCTATAGAATTGCGCCTCCTTTTAACGGGCGTATTGCGCCCGGTGGGAATAGCAGCCGGAGTCTGAAATCCAATGCAAAATCAGCAAATCCGTATCAGGTTGAAGGCTTTCGACCATCGCCTGATCGACCAATCCACCCAGGAAATCGTGGAAACCGCGAAACGTACTGGTGCTCAAGTGCGTGGTCCAATTCCACTGCCTACCCGTAAAGAGCGGTTCACCGTTCTGGTCTCCCCGCACGTCAACAAAGACGCGCGTGACCAGTACGAGATCCGTACTCATAAGCGCGTTCTGGACATCGTCCAGCCAACGGATAAAACCGTTGATGCACTTATGAAGCTTGATCTTGCGGCCGGTGTGGAAGTGCAGATCAGCCTCGGCTAAGACTCGGTCTTAGTCGTGTAACGCTCTGAAATGGGCGGCCATAGCGGGTGAAAGCCCCGTACACTCATGAGGTTTACAACATGACTATTGGTGTAGTCGGTCGTAAATGCGGTATGACCCGTATTTTCACCGAAGAAGGTGTCTCCATTCCGGTCACGGTCATTGAGATCGAGCCGAATCGCGTCACCCAGTTCAAAACTGAAGAGACCGATGGCTATCGTGCAGTGCAAGTCACTGTCGGCGAGCGTCGTGCTTCGCGTGTAACAGCAGCTCAAGCTGGCCACTTCGCTAAAGCGAACGTTGCCGCTGGTCGTACCGTAATGGAATTCCGCCTTGAAGAAGGCGAGTACCAGGCCGGCGATCTGATCAACGCTGAAATCTTCGCCGCTGGTCAACTGGTTGATGTAACCGGTCAGTCCAAGGGTAAAGGCTTCCAGGGTACGATCAAGCGTTGGAATTTCCGCGGGCAAGATAACACCCACGGTAACTCCGTATCCCACCGCGTTCCAGGCTCTATCGGCCAGTGCCAGACTCCTGGTCGTGTATTCAAGGGCAAAAAAATGTCCGGTCATATGGGCGCTGAGCGCGTGACCGTGCAGTCCCTCGAAGTAGTGCGCGTGGACGCTGAACGCAATCTGTTGTTGGTCAAGGGCGCTGTTCCTGGCGCTACTGGCGGCAACTTGGTTGTACGTCCAGCAGCCAAGGCTCGCGGTTAAGGGGAAGCTGACATGCAATTAAATGTAAATGACGCTCAAGCGATCGAAGTTTCCGAGCTGACATTTGGCGGCGAATTCAACGAGACGCTGGTTCACCAAGCAGTCGTGGCCTACATGGCCGGCGGTCGCCAGGGTTCCAAGCAGCAAAAGACCCGTTCCGACGTTCGTGGTGGCGGTAAGCGCCCATGGCGTCAGAAAGGTACTGGCCGTGCTCGTGCCGGTACTATCCGTAGCCCAATCTGGCGTGGCGGCGGTACCACTTTCGCAGCTCGTCCTCAGGATCACTCCCAGAAGCTGAACAAGAAGATGTATCGCGCAGCAATGCGTTCCATCCTTGCTGAGCTGGTGCGTACTGATCGTCTGGTCGTGGTTCAGGATTTCGCCGTTGAGACGCCGAAAACCAAAGACCTGCTGGGCAAACTGAACAACATGAGCCTGACCGACGTTTTGATCGTGTCGGACGCTGTTGATCAGAACCTGTACCTGGCTGCTCGTAACCTGCCACACGTAGATGTACGTGACGTGCAAGGTTCCGATCCAGTTAGTCTGATCGCATACGACAAGGTGTTGATCACCGTGTCGGCCGTGAAGAAATTCGAGGAGCTGCTGGGATGAACCAGGAACGCGTATTTAAAGTTCTGCTTGGCCCGCACGTTTCCGAGAAGGCTACGGTTCTGGCAGACAAGAAAGGCCAGTTCGTTTTCAAGGTTGCTACTGACGCAACCAAGCTGGAAATCAAGAAGGCCGTCGAAAGCCTGTTCAGCGTGAAAGTAGAGCGTGTTACTACCCTGAATGTTCTGGGTAAGAGCAAGCGCACTGCTCGCGGTCTGGGCAAGCGTAATGACTGGAAGAAGGCAGTTATCTCCCTTCAGCCAGGCCAAGATCTCGATTTCAGCAGCAGTGCTGAGTAAGGAAGGGGTGCATCATGGCAATCGTTAAATGCAAACCGACTTCCCCTGGCCGCCGTTTTGTGGTCAAGGTGGTCAACCAGGAGCTGCATAAAGGCGCTCCTCACGCACCGCTGCTCGAGAAGAAGTCGAAGACTGGTGGTCGTAACAACAATGGCCGTATTACCACTCGTCACATCGGTGGTGGTCATAAGCAGCATTACCGTATGGTCGATTTCCGTCGCAACGACAAAGATGGCATCGTCGCCACTGTCGAGCGTATCGAATACGATCCAAACCGTACTGCTCACATCGCACTGCTCTGCTACGCAGACGGCGAGCGCCGCTACATCATCGCCCCTAAAGGCGTGAGTGCTGGCGACACGCTGATCGCAGGTGCCCTGGCTCCAATCAAGCCAGGCAACGCTCTGCAACTGCGCAACATTCCAGTCGGTTCTACCGTACACGGCATCGAATTGAAGCCAGGTAAAGGCGCTCAGATCGCTCGTTCCGCTGGTGCTTCGGCTCAGCTGATCGCTCGTGAAGGTGTCTACGTGACCCTGCGTCTGCGTTCTGGTGAGATGCGTAAAGTGCTGGCTGAGTGCCGCGCGACCTTGGGCGAAGTCTCGAACTCCGAGCACAGCCTGCGTTCGCTGGGTAAAGCTGGTGCCAAACGCTGGCGTGGCGTTCGCCCAACCGTTCGTGGTGTTGCCATGAACCCGGTTGACCACCCACATGGTGGTGGTGAAGGTCGTACCTCTGGTGGTCGTCATCCGGTATCGCCATGGGGCTTCCCGACTAAGGGCGCGAAGACTCGTGGTAATAAGCGTACCGACAAAATGATCGTCCGTCGTCGCAAGTAAATAGAGGGATACGACAGTGCCACGTTCTCTGAAAAAAGGTCCTTTTATCGATCTTCACCTACTGAAGAAGATCGAAGTGGCGGCGGAAAAGAACGATCGCAAACCAGTTAAAACCTGGTCGCGTCGTTCGATGATCCTGCCACAAATGGTCGGTCTGACCATCGCAGTACACAACGGTCGTCAACACGTCCCAGTTCTCGTTAACGAAGACATGGTCGGCCACAAACTGGGCGAGTTCGCCGGTACCCGCACTTATCGTGGGCACGTGGCAGACAAGAAAGCCAAGCGTTAAGGGGTTAGGAAATGGAAGTAGCCGCTAAGTTGTCGGGCGCTCGAATCTCCGCCCAGAAAGCCCGCTTGGTCGCCGACCAGATCCGCGGGAAGAAGGTGGGCGAAGCGCTCAACCTGTTGGCTTTCAGCAGTAAGAAAGCCGCCGAGATCATGAAGAAAGTGCTGGAGTCGGCCGTAGCCAACGCCGAGCATAACGAAGGCGCAGACGTTGATGACCTGAAGGTCAGCACCGTTTTCGTCAACGAAGGGCGTTCGCTGAAGCGCATCATGCCACGTGCCAAAGGCCGTGCTGATCGCATCGTCAAGCGGTCTTGCCATATCACTGTCAAGGTTGCTGACAAGTAACGGAGTCGAAGAGATGGGTCAGAAAGTACATCCCATTGGCATTCGCCTGGGAATCGTCAAGGAGCACACCTCCGTCTGGTACGCAGACGGTCGGACTTATGCGGACTACTTGTTCGCTGATCTGAAGGTGCGTGAGTATCTCCAAGACAAACTAAAAAGCGCGTCCGTAAGCCGTATCGATATCCATCGTCCGGCCCAAACTGCACGTATCACCATCCACACCGCTCGTCCAGGTATCGTTATCGGGAAGAAAGGTGAAGATGTTGAGAAACTGCGTCAGGACCTGACCAAGCAAATGGGTGTGCCTGTGCACATCAATATCGAAGAGATCCGCAAGCCGGAGCTCGACGGTATGCTGGTTGCGCAGAGCGTAGCTCAGCAGCTGGAGCGTCGCGTAATGTTCCGTCGCGCTATGAAGCGCGCTGTACAGAACGCCATGCGCATTGGTGCCAAAGGCATCAAAATCCAAGTGAGCGGTCGTCTCGGCGGTGCTGAAATCGCACGTACTGAATGGTATCGCGAAGGTCGTGTGCCACTGCACACCCTGCGTGCCGACATCGACTATGCCAACTACGAAGCTCACACCACCTACGGTGTGATCGGTGTAAAGGTTTGGATCTTCAAAGGCGAAGTAATTGGTGGTCGCCAAGAAGAACTGAAACCACAAGCACCAGCGCCTCGTAAAAAAGCTGCTAAGTAAGGGGTACGCCAAATGTTGCAACCAAAGCGTACGAAGTTCCGCAAGCAAATGACTGGTCACAACCGTGGCCTGGCATTGCGCGGTAGCAAAGTCAGCTTCGGCGAGTTCGCGCTGAAGTCTGTTGCTCGTGGTCGTCTCACCGCTCGTCAGATCGAGTCAGCGCGTCGTGCTCTGACCCGTCACGTAAAACGTGGCGGCAAGATCTGGATCCGTGTATTCCCGGACAAGCCGATCTCCAAAAAGCCTCTCGAGGTTCGGATGGGTAAAGGTAAGGGTAACGTGGAATACTGGGTTGCCCAGATTCAGCCAGGCAAAGTCCTGTATGAAATCGAGGGTGTTTCTGAAGAGCTGGCGCGTGAGGCTTTCGCCCTGGCTGCTGCAAAGCTGCCGCTCGCCACCTCCTTTGTTAAACGGACGGTGATGTGATGAAAGCGAATGAACTTCGTGAAAAATCCGCACAGCAGCTGAACGAGCAACTGCTCGGCCTGCTGCGCGACCAGTTCAATCTGCGTATGCAGAAAGCAACTGGCCAGTTGGGGCAGTCTCATCTGCTCTCGCAAGTTAAGCGTGACATCGCTCGCGTGAAGACTGTGCTCAACCAGCAGGCAGGTAAGTAATCATGGCTGAAGCCGAAAAAACTGTCCGTACGCTGACTGGCCGTGTTGTCAGCGACAAGATGGACAAAACCATCACCGTTCTGATCGAGCGTCGCGTTAAGCACCCGATCTACGGTAAATACGTTAAGCGTTCGACTAAGCTGCACGCGCACGACGAAACCAATCAGTGCCACATCGGCGACAAAGTCACTATTCGTGAAACTCGTCCTTTGGCCAAGACCAAGTCTTGGGCGCTGGTTGATGTTCTCGAACGCGCTGTGGAAGTCTAAGGACTAGGGGTCGGAGAAATTATATGATTCAGACTCAATCCATGCTCGATGTGGCCGATAACAGCGGCGCTCGCCGTGTTATGTGCATCAAGGTGCTGGGTGGCTCCCATCGTCGTTACGCTGGTATCGGTGACATCATCAAAGTTACCGTCAAGGAAGCAATTCCTCGCGGTAAAGTGAAAAAAGGCCAAGTGATGACTGCTGTTGTGGTCCGCACTCGTCACGGTGTACGCCGTGCTGATGGCTCCATTATCCGCTTTGATGGCAACGCTGCTGTTCTTCTGAACAACAAGCAAGAGCCGATCGGCACCCGTATCTTTGGGCCAGTGACCCGTGAACTTCGTACTGAGAAGTTCATGAAGATCGTCTCGCTCGCCCCAGAAGTGCTGTAAGGAGATCCGACATGCAAAAGATTCGTCGTGACGACGAGATCATCGTGATCGCCGGCAAAGACAAAGGTAAGCGCGGTAAGGTGCTTAAGGTTCTCGCTAACAACCGTCTGGTTATTGGTGGTCTGAACCTGGTCAAGCGTCATACCAAGCCTAACCCGATGTCGGGCGTGCAGGGCGGTATCGTCGAGAAAGAAGCTCCGCTGGATGCTTCTAACGTCGCCATTTTCAACGGCGAAACCAACAAGGCTGACCGCGTTGGTTTCAAAGTAGAAGACGGCAAGAAAATTCGTGTCTTCAAGTCGACCCAAAAAGCGGTTGATGCTTGAACACTGCTAGGTAGATGAGACCATGGCACGACTAAAAGAGATTTACCGGAAGGAAATTGCTCCGAAACTTAAGGAAGAACTTAAGCTTTCGAACGTGATGGAAGTTCCGCGCGTTACCAAAATCACCCTGAACATGGGTCTGGGCGAAGCGATCGGCGACAAAAAAGTCATCGAGCACGCTGTTGCTGACCTGGAAAAGATCACCGGCCAGAAAGTCGTTGTGACCTACGCTCGCAAATCCATCGCTGGCTTTAAAGTCCGTGAAGGTTGGCCGATCGGCGTCAAAGTGACCCTGCGCCGTGAGCGTATGTACGAGTTCCTGGATCGTCTGCTGTCGATCTCCCTGCCTCGGGTTCGCGACTTCCGCGGCCTGAATGCCAAGTCCTTCGATGGTCGTGGTAACTACAGCATGGGCGTAAAAGAGCAGATCATCTTCCCGGAAATCGACTACGACAAGATCGATGCTCTCCGCGGTCTGGACATCACCCTGACCACCACTGCCAAGAACGATGATGAAGGCCGCGCTCTGCTGCGTGCGTTCAAATTCCCGTTCCGCAACTGATTGGAGTAGGACCATGGCCAAGATGAGCATGAAAAACCGCGAGCTGAAGCGTCAGCTCACGGTTGCCAAGTACGCCAAGAAGCGTGCAGCACTGAAAGCAATCATCGTTGATCTGAACGCAAGTCCAGAAGCACGTTGGGAAGCTACAGTTGCCCTGCAGAAGCAGCCACGTGACGCAAGCGCTTCGCGCATGCGTAACCGCTGCCGCCTGACTGGTCGTCCACACGGCGTTTACCGCAAGTTCGGCCTCGGCCGTAACAAGCTGCGTGAAGCGGCAATGCGTGGTGACGTACCAGGTCTGGTTAAAGCCAGCTGGTAAGTACTTTCAAAGTCTCGGTGTTCAGGTTCGCAAGATCCTGACCGCCGGTGGCCTTGAATCTGAATCAAGCCCCTTTTGGGGCTTGATTCATTTCCGGGGTGTGTCTAGAATACCCGGCTCGCCTGAGCCCGTGTTTTCTTTGCTCGGAGATTCTCGGCGACACGTAGTAGCCGCAAGGCTAATTTTTCTGTATTAGGAGCGTCTAGCCCATGAGTATGCAGGACCCGTTAGCGGACATGCTAACTCGAATCCGTAATGCCCAGATGGCTGAAAAGTCCGTCGTAAGCATGCCATCTTCTACTTTGAAGGTAGCTGTTGCCAAAGTCCTGAAGGACGAAGGTTACATTGCGGGTTATCAGATCAGCAGCGAAACCAAACCACTGCTGTCTATCGAGCTGAAATATTTCGAAGGCCGTCCGGTTATCGAAGAAGTGAAGCGCGTTAGCCGTCCAGGCCTGCGTCAGTACAAGTCCGTCGAAGATCTGCCGAAAGTTCGTGGCGGTCTCGGTGTGTCTATCGTCTCCACCAACAAGGGTGTGATGACTGATCGTGCTGCGCGCGCTGCCGGTGTCGGCGGCGAAGTTCTTTGCACTGTGTTCTAAGGGGGGATAAGCATGTCTCGCGTCGCTAAGAACCCCGTTAAGCTGCCAGCCGGTGTCGAAGTAAAATTCGCAGGCCAACAGCTTTCGGTGAAGGGTGCCAAGGGCACTCTCGAACTGAACATCCATTCGTCCGTTGAGATCGTTGAAGAAGCTGGTGAGCTGCGTTTCGCTGCTCGCAATGGCGATCAACAGACTCGCGCAATGGCTGGTACCACTCGTGCGTTGGTAAACAACATGGTCCAAGGCGTAAGCCAAGGCTTCGAGCGCAAGCTCCAGCTGGTCGGTGTTGGTTACAAAGCGCAAGCAAAAGGCACAGTGCTGAACCTGGCTCTTGGCTTCTCGCACCCAGTGGATTACGAACTGCCGGAAGGCATCACCGCTGAGACTCCTAGCCAGACCGATATCCTTATCAAGGGCATCGACAAGCAGCTGGTAGGTCAAGTGGCCGCCGAGATCCGCGACTTCCGTCCACCAGAGCCGTACAAAGGCAAAGGTGTGCGCTACGCGGACGAAGTCGTCCGTCGTAAAGAAGCCAAGAAGAAGTAGGGCATAGCAAATGACCGACAAAAAAGTTACTCGACTGCGTCGCGCTCGCAAAGCACGCCTGAAAATGCACGAACTCGAAGTCGTGCGTCTCTGCGTGTTCCGCTCTTCGCAGCACATCTACGCCCAGGTCATTTCGGCCGACGGCAACAAAGTCCTGGCAAGTGCCTCGACTTTGGATAAAGAACTGCGTGATGGCGCCACTGGCAACATCGACGCGGCCACTAAGGTTGGCCAGCTGGTCGCTACGCGTGCTAAGGCCGCTGGCGTCTCGCAGGTGGCTTTCGACCGCTCTGGCTTCAAGTACCACGGCCGCGTTAAAGCGCTGGCTGATGCTGCTCGTGAAGCTGGGCTGGAGTTCTAAGTTATGTCAAATAACGACCAAAAGCGCGACGAAGGCTACATCGAGAAGCTGGTTCAAGTTAACCGCGTAGCCAAAACCGTTAAAGGCGGCCGTATCTTCACTTTCACCGCGTTGACCGTGGTTGGTGATGGTAAAGGCCGTGTTGGCTTCGGCCGTGGCAAGTCGCGTGAAGTGCCTGCTGCGATCCAGAAGGCAATGGAAGCTGCTCGCCGCAACATGATCCAGGTTGATCTGAACGGCACCACTCTGCAGTACGCAATGAAGTCCGCTCACGGCGCTTCGAAGGTGTACATGCAGCCTGCTTCTGAAGGTACCGGTATCATCGCTGGCGGCGCAATGCGTGCCGTTCTCGAAGTTGCTGGCGTTCAGAACGTTCTGGCCAAGTGCTACGGCTCGACTAACCCTGTAAACGTGGTTCACGCCACTTTCAAGGGTTTGAAAGCAATGCAGTCTCCTGAATCCATTGCCGCCAAGCGTGGCAAAAGCGTCAAGGAGATCTTCTGATCATGGCTACCGTTAAAGTAACGCTGATCAAAAGCATGACCGGCCGCATCCCTAACCACAAATTGTGCGTTAAGGGTCTGGGTCTGCGTCGCATCGGTCACACTGTAGAAGTCCAGGATACTCCCGAGAATCGCGGGATGATCAACAAGGCTTACTACATGCTGCGTGTCGAGGGTTAATCGATGAAACTCAATGATCTGAGTCCAGCGCCGGGTTCCCGTCGCGAAAAGCATCGTCCGGGCCGTGGTATCGGTAGTGGTTTGGGTAAGACTGGTGGCCGTGGTCACAAAGGTCAGACCTCCCGCTCCGGTGGCACCATTGCTCCAGGCTTTGAAGGCGGTCAACAGCCGCTGCATCGTCGCCTGCCGAAGTTCGGTTTCGTTTCCCTGAAAGCCATGGACCGCGCAGAAGTGCGTCTGTCCGAGCTGGCTAAAGTGGAAGGCGACATCGTCACCGTGCAGTCCCTGAAAGATGCCAACGTGATCAACGTCAACGTTCAGCGTGTGAAAATCATGCTGTCCGGCGAAGTTACTCGCGCTGTAACCATCGGAAAGGGAATCGGCGCCACCAAAGGTGCGCGTGCGGCTATCGAAGCAGCTGGCGGCAAGTTCGAGGAATAAATGGCTAAGCAAGGTGCTCTCTCTGCGCTCGGCAAAGGCGGTATGTCTGAACTCTGGGCTCGTCTGCGTTTTCTGTTCCTGGCGATTATCGTCTACCGAATAGGCGCACACATCCCGGTTCCAGGTATCAACCCGGACCGACTCGCGGACCTGTTTCGACAGAATGAGGGGACCATTCTTAGCTTGTTCAACATGTTTTCCGGCGGCGCGCTGGAACGGATGAGCATCTTTGCACTGGGGATCATGCCGTACATTTCGGCATCGATCATCATGCAATTGATGACCGCCGTCAGCCCGCAGCTGGAGCAGTTGAAGAAGGAAGGTGAAGCTGGCCGTCGCAAGATCAGCCAGTACACCCGCTACCTCACTGTCGTCCTTGCACTTGTCCAGGCCATTGGCATGTCCATTGGTCTGGCGGGGCAGGGCGTTTCGTTCACTGGTGACTTTAGCTTCCATTTCGTCGCGGTAACCACTTTTGTGGCTGGTGCGATGTTCATGATGTGGCTGGGTGAGCAGATTACTGAGCGTGGTGTTGGCAACGGTATCTCGATGTTGATTTTTTCGGGTATCGTCGCCGGTCTTCCGAGAGCGATTGGGCAGTCTTTCGAGTCTGCCCGTCAGGGTGATATCAACATCTTCGCCCTGGTTGCCATCGGTTTGCTGGCAGTAGCGATCATCGGTTTCGTGGTGTTCATTGAGCGTGGTCAGCGTCGTATCGCTGTTCACTACGCCAAGCGTCAGCAGGGCCGTAAGGTCTTCGCTGCGCAGACTAGCCACTTGCCGCTGAAAGTGAACATGGCCGGTGTTATTCCGGCCATTTTCGCGAGCAGCATTTTGCTGTTCCCGGCTTCGCTGGGTGCCTGGTTCGGTCAGTCTG
Organism: Pseudomonas sp. GL-RE-29; assembly: GCF_019947275.1. Classification (NCBI taxonomy): domain Bacteria; kingdom Pseudomonadati; phylum Pseudomonadota; class Gammaproteobacteria; order Pseudomonadales; family Pseudomonadaceae; genus Pseudomonas; species Pseudomonas sp. GL-RE-29. The sequence goes on along the minus strand of NZ_JAGYGD010000033.1, from coordinate 44,502 downwards.
AAGGTATGGGCTGGTTGCAGGACATCTCGCAGTCGATCGCTCCTGGTCAGCCGTTGAATATTCTGCTGTTTAGTGCAGGGATTATTTTCTTCTGCTTCTTCTATACGGCGTTGATGTTCAATCCGAAAGACGTAGCGGAAAACCTGAAGAAGTCCGGTGCCTTTATTCCGGGCATTCGTCCAGGTGAGCAGTCTGCGCGCTACATTGATGGCGTTCTGACCCGCTTGACCCTGTTCGGTGCTCTTTACATGACGGCCGTGTGCCTGTTGCCCCAGTTCCTGGTGGTTGCAGCCAACGTTCCGTTCTACCTTGGCGGGACCTCGTTGCTGATCGTCGTCGTGGTTGTGATGGACTTCATGTCCCAAGTACAATCGCACCTCGTTTCGCACCAGTACGAATCCCTGATGAAGAAAGCCAACCTGAAGGGTTACGGCAGCGGCATGCTGCGCTGACCCATAAGGTTCGAGGAGTTGGTGATGAAAGTTCGTGCATCGGTGAAAAAGCTGTGCCGTAACTGCAAGATTATTCGCCGCGAAGGTGTTGTTCGAGTAATTTGCAGCGCGGAACCGCGTCACAAACAGCGCCAAGGCTGAGTGTGATTGTGCTTCAAGCCCGGTAGCTAGTGCGCTACCGGGTTGATTATTTGTTATTACAGCGATATTATCTCGCGCCCTATTTCTTGGCTTCCGGGGCGTAGGTAGCTGTCAATTGGAGTCCCACTGAATGGCCCGTATTGCAGGCGTTAACATTCCAGATAACAAGCATACTGTTATCTCGCTGACCTACATCTATGGTGTTGGTCGCACTACTGCACAGAAAATTTGTGCAGAGACTGGGGTAAACCCAGCAGCAAAGATCAAAGATCTGAGCGACGAGCAAATTGAACAGCTGCGTGGCGAAGTGGCGAAGTTCACCACTGAAGGTGACCTGCGTCGCGAAATCAACATGAAAATCAAGCGCTTGATGGACCTCGGTTGCTATCGCGGTCTGCGTCATCGTCGTGGTCTGCCAGTACGCGGTCAGCGTACCAAGACCAACGCGCGTACCCGTAAAGGTCCGCGTAAGCCGATCCGCAAGTAATCGCCCCAGCGAATCGACAGGAATTTAATCATGGCAAAACCTGCTGCTCGTCCTCGTAAAAAAGTTAAAAAGACAGTGGTTGATGGCATCGCCCACATCCATGCATCTTTTAACAACACCATCGTGACCATTACCGACCGTCAAGGTAACGCTCTTTCCTGGGCTACCTCCGGTGGTTCGGGTTTCCGCGGTTCCCGCAAGTCCACCCCGTTCGCTGCTCAAGTAGCTGCTGAACGTGCTGGTCAAGCTGCGCTGGAATACGGCCTGAAAAACCTCGACGTAAACGTCAAAGGTCCAGGTCCAGGTCGTGAATCCGCAGTCCGCGCTTTGAACGGCTGTGGCTACAAGATCGCCAGCATCACCGACGTGACGCCAATCCCGCACAACGGGTGCCGTCCGCCGAAGAAGCGCCGCGTGTAATCCAGGAGATTGTAAAGAATGGCTCGTTACATTGGTCCAAAATGCAAACTCGCTCGTCGCGAAGGCACCGATCTCTTCCTGAAGAGCGGCGTGCGCGCGATCGAATCGAAGTGCAACATTGAAGCAGCACCTGGTATCCACGGCCAACGCCGCGGTCGCCAGTCCGATTACGGCACCCAACTGCGTGAAAAGCAGAAGGTCCGTCGTATCTACGGCGTTCTCGAGCGTCAATTCAGCGGCTACTACAAAGAAGCTGCTGGCAAGAAAGGTGCAACCGGTGAAAACCTGCTGCAACTGCTCGAATGCCGTCTGGACAACGTTGTATACCGTATGGGCTTTGGTTCGACTCGTGCCGAATCCCGTCAGCTGGTATCGCACAAGTCGATCAGCGTAAACGGTCAAACCGTTAACGTTCCGTCCTACCAGGTTCGTGCTGGTGACGTGGTTGCTGTTCGCGAGAAAGCAAAAAACCAACTTCGCATTGTCCAAGCTCTCGATCTGTGTGCCCAACGTGGCCGCGTAGAATGGGTAGAAGTAGACACTGAGAAGAAGTCGGGCGTTTTCAAGAACGTTCCAGCTCGCAGTGATCTGTCCGCCGACATCAACGAAAGCCTGATTGTCGAGCTCTACTCCAAGTAAGGGCTAGAAAATAGGTGCATCCATGCAGATTTCGGTAAATGAGTTCCTGACACCCCGCCACATTGATGTGCAGGTTGTCAGTCCAACCCGCGCCAAGATCACTCTCGAGCCTCTCGAGCGTGGTTTTGGCCACACCCTGGGCAACGCGCTGCGCCGCATCCTGTTGTCCTCAATGCCTGGCTGTGCAGTAGTCGAGGCCGAGATTGACGGTGTGCTCCACGAGTACAGCGCCATCGAAGGTGTACAGGAAGACGTAATTGAAATCCTGTTGAACCTTAAAGGTCTGGCTATCAAGCTGCACGGCCGTGACGAAGTTACGCTGACCTTGTCGAAGAAGGGTTCGGGGGTGGTTACCGCTGCCGATATTCAGCTGGATCATGATGTCGAGATCGTTAATCCCGATCACGTAATCGCTAACCTGGCGTCTAACGGCGCCCTGAACATGAAGCTCGTAGTAGCTCGTGGTCGTGGTTATGAACCAGCCGACTCGCGTCAGAGCGATGAAGACGAAAGCCGCAGCATCGGTCGCTTGCAGCTTGACTCTTCGTTCAGCCCGGTTCGCCGTATCGCATACGTGGTGGAAAACGCCCGTGTCGAGCAGCGTACCAACCTGGACAAGCTGGTTATTGATCTGGAAACCAACGGTACTCTGGATCCTGAAGAGGCTATCCGCCGCGCTGCAACCATCCTGCAACAGCAGTTGGCTGCGTTCGTCGACCTCAAAGGTGACAGCGAACCAGTGGTAATCGAGCAAGAAGACGAGATCGATCCGATCCTGCTTCGCCCGGTTGACGATCTGGAACTGACTGTACGTTCGGCTAACTGCCTTAAGGCGGAAAACATCTACTACATCGGTGACCTGATTCAGCGTACCGAAGTAGAGCTGTTGAAGACTCCGAACCTGGGCAAGAAATCCTTGACTGAAATCAAGGACGTTCTGGCCTCCCGCGGTCTGTCCCTCGGCATGCGCCTCGACAACTGGCCGCCTGCAAGTCTTAAGAAGGACGACAAGGCGACTGCCTGATCGTCGTAATCACCGAACGTAGTGTTTGGTAAGGAATGAACCATGCGTCATCGTAAAAGTGGTCGTCACCTGAGCCGCACCAGCTCGCACCGCAAGGCCATGTTCCAAAACATGGCGGTGTCGCTGTTCGAGCACGAGCTGATCAAAACTACTCTGCCAAAAGCTAAAGAGCTGCGCCGCGTTGCCGAGCCGCTGATCACTTTGGCCAAGACAGATAGCGTTGCTAACCGCCGTCTGGCTTTCGACCGTACTCGTTCGAAAGCTATCGTTGGTAAGCTCTTCAACGACCTGGGCAAGCGTTACGCTACCCGTGAGGGTGGCTACCTGCGCATCCTCAAGTGCGGTTTCCGCGCTGGCGACAACGCGCCTATGGCGTACGTCGAGTTGGTTGATCGTGCTACTGCTGGCGAAGCTGTATCTGCCGAGTAAGACGTCAGTCTGAAACAAAGAACCGGGCCTAGTGCCCGGTTTTTTGTGTTCGCTATAAAAGTGCGGCAGTCTTCATGCTATTAGGTATTTTCTATCGATTCTCATCAGTTAATGAATTAGATGATGTCATCTTGATCATCAATACTTCCTTTCAGCCGATTAGCCGGCAGTTCAAGACTGACAAAGGAAGAGATCGCATGAGCCAAAATAAAACGCTTACCACTGCCAGTGGCGCTCCTGTCGCCGACAACCAGAATTCCCGCTCCGCCGGCCCTCGAGGCCCGCTGCTACTCGACGATTTTCATCTGATCGAGAAGCTCGCCCACTTCAATCGCGAAAACATCCCGGAACGCCGTGTACATGCCAAAGGCTCGGGCGCCTACGGGACGTTCACCGTGACGCGTGATATCACCCAGTACACCAGCGCCAAGCTGTTCGAGGCTGTAGGTAAACAGACTCCGACGTTTCTGCGTTTCTCCACCGTAGGTGGTGAGCGTGGTTCTGCCGACACTGAGCGTGACCCGCGCGGGTTTGCCTTGAAGTACTACACCGAAGAAGGCAACTGGGACATTGTCGGCAATAACACGCCTGTGTTCTTCATTCGTGATCCGCTGAAATTCCCGGACTTTATCCACACGCAAAAACGTCTGCCGCAGAGCAACCTCAAAAGCGCTCAGGCGATGTGGGACTTCTGGTCGCATTCTCCTGAAGCGCTGCACCAGGTCACTATTCTGTTCTCCGACCGCGGCATTCCTGATGGCTACCGTCACATGCATGGCTTCGGCAGTCACACCTACAGCCTGATCAACGCCAACGGTGACCGTCATTGGGTCAAGTGGCACTACAAGACCCAGCAAGGGATCAAGAACCTGGCACCGGCAGATGCTTCGCGTCTGGCTGGCACGGATCCGGATTACGCTCAGCGCGATCTGTTTGAGGCTATCGAGCGCGGTGACTTCCCGAAATGGAGCGTGTGCATTCAAGTCATGACCGAGGCCCAGGCCGCCGCCCATTATGAAAACCCGTTTGATGTCACCAAAACCTGGTCGCAGAAGGAGTTTCCACTGATCGAAGTCGGTGTGCTGGAACTCAATCGCAACCCGCTCAACTACTTCGCTGAAGTTGAGCAAGCCGCTTTCGGTCCTAGCAACATGGTGCCCGGTGTAGGCCTGTCCCCGGATCGCATGCTGCAAGGACGTGTTTTCGCTTACGCCGACGCGCACCGCTACCGTGTTGGTACCAATCACCAGCAACTGGCGGTGAACGCGCCCCGCAGTCCGGTTAACACTTACCAGCGCGATGGCTCGATGGCTTTTGGCAGCAATGGCGGTGCAGCACCGAACTATGAGCCGAACAGCTACGTGGAGTCGCCTAAACAGGCGCCTCGTTATGCCGAGCCTGCGTTGGCTTTGAGCGGCGCTGCCGATCGCTATGATCATCGTGAGGATACCGACTACTACAGTCACGCCGGTGCGCTGTTCCGGTTGATGAGTGGTGATCAGAAAAACCTGCTGGTCAGCAATATCGCCGGCGCAATGGCAGGCGTATCAAGCGATGTGGTCGACCGTCAGTTGCAGCATTTTTACAAGGCGGACCCGGCGTATGGAGAAGCAATCGCAACGCTGCTTAACGTACAGCTTAACGAAGTCTAAATGAGAAGCAGAACCGCCCTTGTTTGGGCGGTTTTTGCGTTATTTAAACCACTTTTCTCAGAATATCTTCGCTTTTATCGCGCAAACGGAGTGACCAATCCGTCGTCGTGGTTCAAACTACAGACTTTCAAGCAGGGAGATGTAGGGCGATGCAAGGCCACCCAGACGTTATCGATTACCTCAACACGTTGCTGACCGGCGAACTGGCTGCACGTGATCAATATTTCGTCCATTCGCGGATGTATGAGGACTGGGGTTTCACCAAGCTCTACGAACGTATCAACCATGAGATGGAAGAGGAAGCCGGGCACGCCGATGCGCTGATGCGCCGGATTTTGATGCTCGAAGGTACGCCGCGCATGCGTCCGGACGACCTTGATGTCGGCACCACCGTTCCTGAGATGCTCGAAGCGGATCTTCGCCTTGAGTACAAAGTCCGTGCCGCGCTGTGCAAGGGCATCGCGCTCTGTGAGCAGCACAAGGACTACGTCAGCCGCGAGATGCTGCGTATCCAGCTCAACGACACTGAAGAAGATCACACCTACTGGCTGGAAAAGCAGTTGGGTCTGATCAAGTTGATCGGTCTGGAGAACTACCTGCAATCTCACGCTTGATTCCGGCGTCGATGAGATAGATATCGCCAGCAAGCCGGCTCCTACGGGGTTTCCCACGATTTCGTGAAGATCCACAAAAAAGCCCCTGTCACTGATCAAGTGACAGGGGGTTTTTTTGTGGCCCGGATTCAGGCCCTGTCGCGTTCCAGTAGCGGCTTGAGGTAGTAGCCGGTGTGAGATTGCTTCATCTCGGCGACTTCTTCAGGCGTGCCGACGGCAATGATTTGCCCGCCTTTGGAACCGCCTTCCGGCCCGAGGTCCACCAGCCAGTCGGCAGTCTTGATTACATCAAGGTTGTGCTCGATTACCACCACCGTGTTGCCGTGGTCGCGCAGTCGATGCAGGACGTCGAGTAGTTGCTGGATATCCGCGAAGTGCAGGCCCGTGGTCGGCTCATCGAGGATGTACAGGGTTTTGCCGGTATCGCGCTTGGACAGCTCGCGGGACAGTTTCACCCGTTGAGCCTCACCACCGGACAAGGTGGTCGCGGATTGTCCCAGTTTGATGTACGACAGGCCGACGTCCATCAGCGTTTGTAGCTTGCGCGCCAGCGCCGGCACCGCGTCGAAGAACTCACGTGCTTCCTCGATGGTCATTTCGAGGGTTTCGTGGATGTTCTTGCCCTTGTATTTGATCTCCAGGGTTTCGCGGTTGTAGCGCTTGCTCTTGCACACGTCGCACGGCACGTAGATGTCCGGCAGGAAGTGCATTTCCACCTTGATCAGACCGTCGCCCTGGCAGGCTTCACAGCGTCCGCCCTTGACGTTGAAGGAGAACCGCCCCGGCCCATAACCTCGGGAGCGGGATTCCGGCACGCCGGCGAACAACTCGCGAATCGGCGTGAACAGCCCGGTGTAGGTCGCCGGATTGGAGCGTGGCGTTCGGCCGATCGGGCTCTGGTCGATATCGACGACCTTATCCAGATGTTCCAGGCCCTTGATACTGTCGTGAGCGGCAGCCTCAAGCGTCGTCGCACCGTTCAGCGCGGTGGCGCTCAGAGGAAACAGCGTGTTGTTGATCAGCGTCGATTTGCCCGAACCGGACACGCCGGTCACACAGGTCAGCAGGCCAATCGGGATATCCAGATCGACATTGCGCAAGTTGTTGCCACGAGCGCCTTTGAGCGACAGCGACATCTTCTTATTGCGTGGTGTGCGTTTGGCCGGCACTTCGATCTTCACCCGGCCCGACAGATACTTGCCGGTCAACGAATCAGGGTGAGCCATGACCTCTGCCGGCGTACCTTCGGCAACGATGTGCCCACCGTGAACCCCCGCACCCGGGCCGATATCCACCACATAGTCAGCCAGGCGAATCGCGTCTTCGTCGTGCTCGACCACGATCACCGTGTTACCGATATCGCGCAGGTGCTTGAGGGTGCCGAGCAAGCGGTCGTTATCGCGTTGGTGCAGGCCAATCGACGGTTCGTCGAGGATGTACAGAACACCGACCAGACCCGCGCCAATCTGACTGGCCAGGCGAATACGTTGAGCCTCACCACCGGACAAGGTGTCCGCGCTACGATCCAGTGATAGATAGTCGAGGCCAACGTTGACCAGAAATTGCAGGCGCTCGCGGATTTCCTTGAGGATCTTGTCGGCAATCTCGCCACGGCGGCCGGTCAGCTTCAGTCCACCGAAGTAATCGCACGCATCGCCGATGGGCAGGTTGGTCACCGCCGGCAGCGTTTTCTCGCCGACCCACACGTGGCGTGCTTCGCGACGGAGGCGTGTGCCGCGGCAGTCAGGGCAAGCCTGGGTGCTTAGGAACTTGGCCAGCTCTTCGCGCACCGAGGCAGACTCGGTTTCGCGGTAGCGGCGTTCCAGGTTCGGCACGATGCCTTCGAACGGGTGCGAGCGTTTGACGATATCGCCGCGATCGTTCAGGTACTTGAAGTCGACGTTTTGCGAGCCGCTGCCGTGCAGGATTTGCTTCTGCTGATCGGCCGGCAGATCGTTGAACGGTACTTCCAGGCTGAACTTGAAGTGGGACGCCAGTGAGCCAAGCATCTGGAAGTAATAGACGTTGCGCCGGTCCCAGCCGCGAATCGCGCCTTCGGCCAGCGTCAGCTCGCCGTTGACCAGCCGCTTGATGTCGAAAAACTGCTTCACGCCCAGGCCATCGCAAGTCGGGCAAGCGCCGGCCGGGTTGTTGAAGGAAAACAGTTTGGGTTCGAGCTCGCTGATGGCGTGGCCGCAAATCGGGCAGGCGAAGCGCGCGGAGAAGATCATCTCTTCGCCCGGCTCGTCGTCCATTGGCGCTACGAGGGCAATGCCATCCGCCAGCTTCAGCGCGGTCTCGAAGGATTCGGCCAGGCGCTGTTGCAGGTCGGCGCGAACCTTGAAACGGTCGACCACGACATCAATGGTGTGTTTTTTCTGCTTGTCGAGCTTGGGCGCTTCGTCCAGCTCATACAGCTTGCCGTTGATCCGGGCACGGACGAAGCCTTGGGCGCGCAGCTCTTCGAAGACTGAAAGATGTTCGCCTTTACGCTCGCGGATCACTGGGGCGAGCAACATCAGTTTGCTGCCCTCCGGTTGCGCCAGGACAAGGTCGACCATCTGGCTGACAGTCTGCGCTTCCAGCGGAATATCGTGATCCGGGCAGCGCGGAATGCCCACGCGTGCATAAAGCAGACGCAGGTAATCGTAGATTTCGGTGATGGTGCCGACGGTCGAGCGCGGGTTGTGCGAGGTCGATTTCTGTTCGATGGAGATCGCCGGCGACAGGCCTTCGATGGTATCGACGTCAGGCTTTTCCATCATCGACAGAAACTGGCGGGCATAGGCCGACAGCGATTCGACGTAGCGGCGCTGACCTTCGGCATACAAGGTGTCGAAAGCCAGGGACGACTTGCCGGAGCCGGACAGGCCGGTGATGACGATCAGCTTGTCCCGTGGCAGGGTCAGGTCGATATTCTTCAGGTTGTGGGTTCGAGCCCCACGAATCAGGATCTTGTCCAAAGTGGCCTCGCTTGGCGGGCGTCGAAAACGTAGGAGTATACGGCCAAATACTGGATGGATGCACACTATCGAATGATGTCATTGCAGGCTTACATGAAAGCTCTGTCATCTACACGCGGCAAAGCGTCGCGATATACCCTGCCAATCGATGGGACTGGTAGAATCGCCGCCGGTTCACATGAGGTTTTTCCATGCACGATCCCCACAGCGAACGCATGAGTGGCAGCGAGACCCGCGCGGCGAGCGGTCTGGCCCTGGTGTTCGCCTTCCGTATGCTTGGCATGTTCATGGTGTTGCCGGTATTGGCGACCTACGGCATGGACCTGGCAGGCGCGACCCCGGCCCTGATCGGGCTGGCGATTGGCGCTTATGGCCTGACCCAGGCGATTTTCCAGATTCCATTCGGCTTCATTTCCGATCGCATCGGTCGCCGTCCGGTGATTTACCTGGGGCTGATCGTCTTCGCCCTCGGCAGCGTGTTGGCAGCCAACGCCGATTCGATCTGGGGCGTGATCGCCGGACGCATCCTGCAGGGCGCCGGGGCGATCTCCGCAGCGGTCATGGCGTTGCTGTCGGACCTGACCCGTGAACAGCATCGGACCAAGGCCATGGCCATGATCGGCATGACGATTGGTCTGTCGTTCGCTGTCGCCATGGTTGTAGGACCGTTGCTGACCCGCGCCTTCGGCCTGTCCGGGCTGTTTCTCGCTACGGGCGGCATGGCGCTGTTCGGCATCGTGATCGTGATGTTCATGGTGCCGCGCTCCACCGGGCCGCTTCAGCATCGCGAATCCGGCGTGGCGCGCCAGGCGTTGATTCCGACCCTCAAGCACCCGGACCTGCTGCGCCTGGACTTGGGCATTTTTGTCTTGCACGCGATGCTGATGTCGAGCTTCGTTGCCTTGCCGCTGGCGTTGGTGGAGAAGGCCGGGCTGCCAAAGGAACAGCATTGGTGGGTTTATCTGACCGCTCTGCTGATTTCCTTCTTCGCCATGATTCCGTTCATTATCTATGGCGAGAAGCGACGCAAAATGAAACGAGTTTTGCTCGGCGCCGTCGTGACGCTGATGCTCACTGAGCTATTCTTCTGGCAGTTCGGCGATAGCTTGCGGGCTCTGGTGATTGGTACGGTGGTGTTCTTCACCGCGTTCAATCTGCTGGAAGCTTCGTTGCCTTCGCTGATCAGCAAGGTTTCACCGGCGGGCGGCAAAGGCACGGCGATGGGAGTTTATTCCACCAGTCAGTTCCTCGGATCGGCACTGGGCGGTATCCTCGGCGGCTGGTTGTTCCAGCATGGCGGTTTGTCGGTTGTGTTCCTCGGTTGCGCCGGGCTGGCTGCACTTTGGCTGGTTTTTGCTGTTACCATGCGTGAACCTCCCTACGTGACAAGCCTGCGCTTGCCGTTGTCGCCCGAGGCGATCCGCGAAGCGGGTCTGGTCGAGCGCCTGAAGGCTGTCGTAGGGGTAACAGATGCAGTGATCGTCGCGGATGAAGCGGCGATTTACATCAAATTGGACACCGAACTATTGGATCGCACCACCCTTGAGAGCCTGGTGAACAACCCGGCCGGGGCAGCGTGCGTAGCCTAGGAGAACGTAATGGCCCGTGGGGTTAACAAAGTCATATTGGTCGGCACTTGCGGCCAGGATCCTGAAGTTCGTTACCTGCCGAATGGCAACGCCGTGACCAACCTGAGTCTGGCGACCAGCGAACAGTGGACCGACAAGCAAACCGGTCAGAAAGTCGAAAAGACCGAATGGCACCGTGTGTCGATGTTCGGCAAAGTCGCAGAAATCGCTGGCGAGTACCTGCGCAAAGGTTCGCAGGTCTACATCGAAGGCAAACTGCAGACCCGCGAGTGGGAAAAAGACGGTATCAAGCGTTACACCACTGAAATCGTGGTCGACATGCAAGGCACCATGCAACTGCTAGGCGGCCGTCCTCAGGGCGACCAACAAGGCCAGGGCGGCGGTAACTACCAGCAATCCGCTCCGCGTCCGCAGGCTCAACGCCCAGCACCGCAACAGCAGCCACAGCGTCCAGCGCCTCAACAGGCCGCGCCGCAACCGGCTCCGGATTTCGACAGCTTTGATGACGATATTCCGTTCTAAGCAACTGCTTCCCCGAACGGCATAAAAAAGGCCCGTAGCGCTCAAACGCTACGGGCCTTTGTGTTTAAGGTTCGATCAGCTTTTGGCAAACGCCAACATATCCGCATTCACCTGATCCTTGTGCGTATCCGTCAGCCCATGCGGTGCACCGGGATAGACAATTAACTCGGCATGCTCGATCAATCGTTTGCTCTCCAGCCCAGCCGCTTGAATCGGCACGATCTGGTCGTCATCGCCGTGGATGATCAGGGTCGGCACGTCAAACTTCTTCAGGTCATCACGGAAATCCGTTTCCGAGAACGCCTTGATACTGTCCAGGGTGTTTTTGTGACCGCCCATCATGCCTTGCATCCAGAACGAGTCGATCAACCCTTGCGACGCTTTGGCACCCGGTCGGTTGAAGCCGAAGAACGGCCCGCCGGCGATGTCTTTGTACAGCTGCGAGCGGTCGGCGATGGAGCCGGCGCGGATGCCGTCGAAGACTTCGATCGGCAGGCCTTTGGGGTTGGTGTCGGTCTTCAGCATCAACGGCGGTACGGCGGAGATCAGCCCGGCTTTCGCCAGGCGACCGGTGCCGTGGCGACCGATGTAGCGGGCGACTTCGCCGCCGCCGGTGGAGAAACCGAAGAGGATCACGTCCTTGAGGTCCAGGTGTTCGATCAACTGCGCCAGGTCATCAGCGTAGTGATCCATGTCGTTGCCGTCCCACGGCTGGCTGGACCGGCCATGGCCCCGACGATCGTGTGCGATGGCGCGGAAACCGTTGTTGGCGAAATGCAGCATCTGCGATTCCCAACTGTCGGCGCTCAAGGGCCAGCCGTGGCTGAACACCACCGGTTGTCCGCTGCCCCAATCCTTGTAGTAGAGGGTGTTGCCTTCGCGAGTCGTCAGAGTAGCCATGTCGATCATCTCCAATGAAGTAGCGTGAATGAGGCGCTTACCGGGCGAGGAATTCGTCGGTGGATATCACGTTGGCGTAGGCAAAGCCCAAGGCCGCCATGAAGGCCGCGTGGACATGAGCCGCCGGAACGGTCACGCCATTGAATTCCAGGTCACGGGAGGCACAGGCATCGTGGATCACCGTGACGCTGTAGCCGAGGTCGTGGCCGGCGCGGGTGATGCCATCGACGCACATGTGGCTCATGCTGCCGACGACCACCAGTTCCTTGATGCCTTGCTCGTCGAGAATGGACTGTAGTTCGGTTTCGCGGAATGAGTTGACGAAGTGCTTGAGCACTACAGGTTCGTCGGCTTGGTTGAGGACTTTGGGATGAAGTTTTGCGCCTTCGGAATTCGGGGTGAAAAACGGTGCGTCTTCGGAGGTGAATTCGTGGCGGATGTGCACCACCGAATCACCAGCGTCACGAAAGGCTTTGAGCAGACGGACGGCGTTGTCCGCGGCGGCATCGGCGCCGACCAGCGGCCACTTGCCTTGTGGGAAGTAGTCTTTTTGGATATCGACTACGATGAGTGCTTGCTTGGCCATGACTGTTTCCTCGGAGTGCGGGTTGGTGTGGAATGAAGTATTGGCCCTGGCAAACCATCCGTGGATTGGCCGCACCGACAATAGAAGGGGGAAAACTGACAATGGACGCACAAAGGGCAATCGCCGAGCTGGGTGTGTTGATCTATCCCGGCGCGCAGATGGCGGCGGTGCATGGGTTGACGGACCTGTTCGGGGTGGCCAACCGGATCGCCGCCGAGCATCAGGTAGCGCGCTTGCCGTTGTTGCGGGTCAGCCATTGGCAGGTCGATGGCGAGCAGACTCCGGCGCGGGTCTACGACAGCCATCCTGGTACGGACGGCGCAATGGTGGCCGTGTTGATTCCGCCGTCGATTGCCGGCTTCTCCGAAGGCCAGGCACCGCAACCACTGCTGCGCTGGCTCCGGCAACAACACGCCAGCGGCGCGACCCTCGGTGGTGTCTGCGTGGGTTCGCTGCTGTTGGCCGAAAGTGGTTTGCTCGACGGTCGCAGCGCCACCACGCACTGGACCTCCGCGAAGACCTTCGCCGAGCGTTACCCGGCGATCAAGCTCAAGGCCGATACGCCCATCGTCGACGACGGCGACTTGATCACCACCGCTGGTTTGATGGCGTGGTCCGAGTTGGGATTGCGCCTGGTGGATCGACTGCTGGGACCGAGCATCGCCACCGGCACGGCGCGTTTTCTGGTGGTTGAACACAGCGACAGCGCCAGCGAATGCGGCAGCAATTTCGCACCGATTCTCAGCCATGGCGACGCCTCGATTCTCAAGGTTCAACACTGGCTGCAAGGCACCGGAGCCACTGACGTTTCGCTGCCGGCCATGGCCGAGCGGGCAGGGCTGGAAGAGCGCACGTTCCTGCGTCGGTTCCGCGCGGCGACCGGTCTCAAGCCGACTGAGTACTGCCAGCATCTGCGGGTCGGCAAGGCCCGGGAAATGCTCGAGTTCACCAACGGCACCATCGATCACATTGCCTGGACCGTGGGTTATCAGGATCCGGGTGCGTTTCGTTCGACGTTCAAGAAGATCACCGGGCTGGCGCCGAGTGATTATCGGGCGCGGTTTGGGGTGATGCCGAGTGTTGCAGCGCGATAGATTCCCTGTAGGAGCGAGCCTGCTCGCGATGGCGGCGTATCAGGCGAAAAAAATGGCGAATGTGCTGACCTGATCGCGAGCAGGCTAGCGCCTACAGGGGGCGTGGATGGACATGAACCGTGCAAAATGCCGGACTGTTGATGGTCGTCGTGCAGAATAAAACAGGCGCCGTGCCACTACCGTTTTCGCAAGCGGCTGATTTGAAAACCTTTTTTCTGAAGAAGCGGTTGGCCTGAACCCTGCACCCCATCAGCTACATTCATTCAGCGACCATTGAAGGGGGACGCATGACCCCAACAAGCCGCAAAAAACTGGTAGTCGCCCATTCGGTGCGTCCCGGTGCGCCGCAGCACGAAGTCGAAACCAATCGCGCGCTGGCCCGCTGGCTGGCGCAAATTCTCGGGCTTAAATTCGGCGGCAACTTCGATCCGCAGTTGCATGGCGGTCGAGATATTTATCTGTTGCCGACCCAGACACTGGTAGGCGCCGCTGCTGCCCGTGAGTTGGGCATCAAAGGGCCGGAGGATTTATGGGGCGGTTATGTCGAACACGACTTCATCTGCACCAAAGCCATCACCCACGGTTTATTGAACAGGCATGCCCACGCACCACAAGGCTGGTCGCCGTTGTTTTCCGCGCGAGTGCGCTCTGTGGTGCTCGATGGACTCAGTGTTTTCTCCTTCGACGACGCGCGAGCAGCAGCGGAGCATCTGCTCTACAGCGGTCCGATCCGCATGAAGCCGATCCATGCCTGCGCCGGGCGCGGACAAGAAGTGATCAACAGCCTCGATCAGTTCGATGAAATCCTCGCCCGACCCGAAGCGAGAGCGCTGTTCAATGAAGGCGTGGTGCTGGAGCAGGACCTGGACCAGGTGATTACCCACAGCGTCGGCCAGAGTTTTATCGGCGATAAAGTGCTGAGTTACTGCGGTGATCAATACTTGACCAAAGACGCTCACGACGAAGAGGTCTATGGTGGTTCCAACCTGCTGGTGGTGCAGGGCGGTTACGACGATTTGCTGACGCTGGACTTGCCTGACGATGTGCGACTGGCAATCAAGCAAGCCCAGGTGTTCGATGGCGCTGCGGATGAAGCCTATCCCGGTTTCTATGCTTCACGGCGCAATTACGACATCGCCCAGGGCGTCGCCAGCGACGGCCAGCAACGCAGCGGTGTGCTCGAACAATCCTGGCGCATGGGCGGGGCCAGCAGCGCGGAAGTGGCGGCCTTGCAGAGCTTCGTCAACGATCCGCAGATGCGCGCGATTCGCGTGTCTTCGGTGGAAACCTACATCGATCAGCCGCTGCCCGCGGACGCCATTGAGGTGTACCGTGGTCCTGCAGAGAACAGTGATTTCCTACTCAAGTACGTAACGGTCAATTCCTATGACGGCTAGAAGCGAAAGCATTCAAATCGACATCGACGACGAACAGATGAGCGGCACTTTTCTCAGTCCCAAATCGAAAGTCCCCGGCGTGTTGTTCGTACACGGCTGGGGCGGCAGCCAGGAGCGCGATCTGGAGCGTGCAAAAGGCATCGCCGGGTTAGGTTGTGTGTGCCTGACCTTCGACCTGCGCGGGCACACCAGCGGCACCGGAATCCCGTTGGCCCGCGTGACCCGTGAAGACAATTTGCGCGATTTGCTGGCGGCCTATGACCGTTTACTCTCGCACCCCGCACTGGATACCTCGGCCATTGCTGTGGTCGGTACCAGTTACGGCGGTTACCTGGCTTCGATCCTCACGTCGCTGCGGCCCGTGCGCTGGCTGGCGCTGCGGGTGCCGGCGCTGTATCGCGACGATCAATGGCACACGCCCAAGCGTGACCTGGACAAACTCGATCTGCGCGATTACCGCAGTACATTGGTGCGCGCCGACAACAATCGGGCGCTGCATGCCTGTTCGCAATTTACCGGGGATGTGTTGCTGGTGGAGTCGGAAACCGATGACTACGTCCCGCACGCGACCATCATGAGTTACCGCGCGGCGTGTCAGCAGACCCACTCGCTGACCCACCGCATCATCGACGGCGCCGACCATGCGCTGAGCAATCCCGTTTCACAGCAGGCCTACACCTCGACCCTGGTGGGCTGGATCACTGAAATGGTGGTGGGGGAGCGGTTGAGCATTATTCAGTCCAAGTGATTTTTTGCTGTTCTTTAAGCCGTCATCGCGGGCAAGCCCGCTCCCACAGTGAGTGCTGGTGTTCACAATATTTGCGTTCACCGCCAAACCCTGTGGGAGCGGGCTTGCCCGCGATGGCGTCCGAAAGAACACCACCCATCACTTGGGTTTCTTCGAGATCCGCAACGACTTTGCCTTGGCCTCCACCAGCAAATACATCACCAGCGTGATCAACAGCGGTAGCAGGAAATAGATCGCCCGATAAGCCAGCAACCCCGCCACCAGACTGCCCCGCGATGCTTCGTGTTGCAACAACGCCACGAACACCGCTTCCAGCACACCGAGCCCCGCCGGAATGTGGGTGATGACCCCGGCGATGGCGCTGATCAGCAACACACCGAGCACCAACGGATAGTCGAGTTTGCTCGGCAACAGCGTGAAAATCACTGCCGCCATCAACGACCAGTTCAGCGCCCCGAGGGCCAGTTGCAGGATCGCCATGCGCAGTGACGGCAGGTTGATTTCCACCCCGCGAATCGACCATTCCCGACGCTTGGAAAACTGGCACGCCGCCAGGTAGCCCGCACTCACCAACAACAGCAACACACCCACCGCTTGCAGCGCACCGCTGCTGAGTTTCCAGCCCGGTGGCATGCGCACCAGCCCGCTACTGAATATCGCGCCGGCAATCACCATGTAGCCAAACCAGTTGGTCGCCAGGCTGAGGCCGAGGATTTTCGCAATGTTGGCTTTGCTCACCCCGAGCCGCGAATACAGGCGATAGCGCATGGCAATGCCGCCGACCCACGCGCTCAAGTTGAGGTTGAAGGCGTAGCTGATGATGCCCACCGGCAGAATCTGTTTCCACGTCAGGTCCTGGCGGATGTAGGTGCGGCCAATCAGGTCGAAACAGGCGTACACCAGAAAACTCAACAGGGTCAGCCCGGCCGCGATGATCAAGGTGCGTACCTTGAAATCGGCCAGGGTGTCGAACACTTCGTTCCATTCGATGCGCTGGGCAAACATCGTCAACAGCACGATCAGCGCCAGGAAAAACAACATCGTCAGCGGTCGTTTCCAGCGGCTCCAGCGCGACTTTGCCGGGTGCTCGGCGTGGGGCGCCGCGTGTGCTTCAGTGCGGCTCATGTTGATCGCTCCCGGTCGGTGGGGTGAACGCTTTCAGACGTGGTTTATGTGCGGGCAACCACCCGGCCCAGGCCGGAAAATGCCGCAGGAAGTGGAACACCAGAAAACCCACGGTCATGTGCCAGACTCGCCCGCGCGGGGCCTTGTCCACCGACATGGATTTGCAGTGGTTGTCACTGAGGTCTTCGAGGCGATCGAACAGGACGCGGTTGAACCCACGGTCGCGGATCAACACGTTGGCCTCCAGGTTCATCGACAGGCTCAACGGGTCGAGGTTGCTGGAGCCGACGGTGCTCCAGTCTTCGTCCACCAGCGCGACTTTGCCGTGCAGTGGCCGGTCGCAGTATTCGAAGATTTTCACCCCGGACTTGAGCAGATAATCGTAGGTCATGCGCGCTGCCAGTTTGGCCACCAGCATGTCCGGTTGGCCCTGGAGAATCAGGCGCACTTCAACGCCACGGCGCGAAGCGTTGCGGATTTCCCGCAGCAACCGATAGCCGGGAAAGAAGTAGGCGTTGGCGATGACCACGCGCCGCTGCGCCGTGCGCAACGCCAGGCGGTAAACCTCTTCGATGTCGGTAGAGTGCTCGGCGTTGTCGCGGTATACCAGCCGCACCTGGCCATCGTGATCAGTCACGGCCAGTTCTGAGCGCCGTTGCCGACGGCGTTGCCACCAATATTTGGCTCGCGCCGGACGACCGCATTGCAGCAGGGCAAAGTGATGAATGTCGGCCACCGCCGGGCCTTGCACTTCAACCGAATAATCCTGCTTGGCCTCGGGGCCGAAGTCGGCCAAATGGTCGGCGGAAAAATTGATCCCGCCAATGAAGGCTACCGTCCCGTCTACGACCACGATTTTGCGGTGCAGGCGGCGGAACCAGTTGGTGCGAATGCCCAGGCGCTTCGGCGCCGGGTCGAACATTTGCAGGTGCACGCCGGCACCGCTCAGGGCCGTGAGATAGGCGGTGGTCAGCTCTCCGCAGCCAAACCCGTCGAAACTGGCGGTGACCCGAACACCCCGTTGAGCGGCCTCGATGAGCACCTCCTTCAATTCATCGCCGACCTTGTCCTCAAAGACAATGAAGGTTTCCAGGAGGATTTCGGTTTTGGCCTGGCGCATGGCCTCGAACACCCGGGGGAAATAGGCCTCGCCGTTTTCCAGCAGTTCGACCCGATTGTTGCCTTGCCAGCCGTACTCGACGTCGACCACTGCCGGCTCGCTGATGGGCGGCGCGGCAATCGTTTCCACCGTGGTTTTTTCCATCGTCGGGATGCTCATAGTTCGATCTCCACCGACAACGGTGCGTGATCCGAAAGGTGGGACCAGGGCCGCGTCGTCAGCACTTGCGGACTACTGGCCTTGAGGTTTCGCACGTAGATGCGGTCCAGGCGCAGCGCCGGCAAACGTGCGGGGAAACTGCGCGCCGGTTTGCCGTGGTGTTCGGCGAATACCTCACGCAATCCGCAGGGCTTGAGCAGGGCATCCGCGCGCTGGCGCCAGTCATTGAAGTCACCGGCAATCACCACCGGGGCATCTCTGGGCAATTCTTCCAGGCGACGCGTCAGCAGTTTGAGTTGTTCGGTGCGGTGGGTTTCGCGCAGGCCCAGATGGACGCAAATGGCATGCACCTCCGGACCATCGCCCGGCAGGCGCAACACGCAATGCAGGATGCCGCGGTTCTCGTGGCCGCTGATGGACACGTCGAGGTTGTCGTGGCGCACGATCTGGAATTTCGACAGCAGAGCATTGCCGTGATCGCCCGCCGGATAAACCGCGTTGCGCCCATAGGCGAACTGCGGCCACAGCGTGTCGGCGAGGAACTCGTATTGCGGCATTGCCGGCCAATTGTCGTAGCGCTTTGGATGCTGTTCGTGGGTGCCGTGCACTTCCTGCAAAAACACCACATCGGCAGACACGCTGCGCACCGCTTCGCGCAGTTCCGGCAGGATGAACCGTCGGTTCAGGGCCGTGAAGCCTTTGTGCGTGTTGACGGTCAGGATCGTGAAACGATGCACCGTGGTGTCGATGGTCGCTTGCTCGTCGGTGGTGCCAACCGGCTCGGAAATGCTCATGGCAGCACTCCTTCGGCAACCGGTTCACCGGGTGAGGTGAGCAGGTTTTTGTCGAGGTCGAAGCTTTCCAGCAAACGCCGCGCATCGAAGGGTGCGCGGACCTTGATGTCGTTATCGAAATAGCAAAACACGTCTCGCGACTTGCGCGCCCGGGGTTTCAGTCGAGGTGCAATCAGATGCGGATCACCCGGTTGGCGCCCGTGGTGCCAGGCTTCTATGCGGTCGGCCCAGCGTTTGAGTGCTTGCGGGGTGTAGCCGCTGGCGTAGAGCTCTTCGGCGCCGTGCAGGCGCAGATAGACGAAGTCGCTGGTGATGTCTTCGCGATATGGCCATTTTCCAGCGGTGTCGGCGATGACCAACGCTGTGTTGTAGCGTTTGAGCAGGCGCACAAAGGCCGGGTCAATGAAGCTTTCGTGACGGATTTCCACAGCGTGGCGCAAGGGCTTTTTCCCGTTCGCTTTCAGGCTGGCGTGGCCGTTCACGTGAGCATCGTGTTGGCGGGCGAGGGCGGCGGCTTGTGCGGTGTCGTGGGGCAATTGTTCGAGGAAGGTTTCGAACAGCTCGGCGTCGAATTTGAAGTTGGGCGGAAACTGCCAAAGGATCGGGCCGAGTTTCTCCTTGAGTTCCAGTACTCCGGACGCAAAGAAATTCGCCAGGGGTTTGTGGATGTCACGCAGGCGCTTGATGTGGGTGATGAAGCGTGGGGCTTTGACGCTGAATACGAAGTGCTCCGGGGTTTCGGCGTACCACTGCGCGTAGCGTTCAGGCCGTTGCAGGGCGTAAAACGATCCATTGATCTCGATGCTGTTGACTGCCCGTGAGGCGAATTGCAATTCGCGCTTCTGGGCCAGGCCCTTCGGGTAGAAATCCCCCCGCCAGGGCGTGTAGCGCCAACCTGAAATACCGATGTGAATCGCCGCCATGTCGCCTCCCGTCTGACTGCCCCCTGATCTTTTGATGACTGCGGGGCGGTGGCGAAAGTTTCGGCGAGGCTACGGACGGTCAAAGCGAAACACCTGTAGGAGCTGCCGAAGGCTGCGATCTTTTGATCTTGAAGAACAAAATCAAAAGATCGCAGCCTGCGGCAGCTCCTACAGGGGATCAGTGGCCGGCGACGATGCGGGTTGAGCCTTGGGAATAGACCGGGCCGAGGCGATCCAGACGTCCGCTCCACGCGGTCAATGCCAACGCCACCAACACCACCAAACCACCGATCCACGCGGTATGGATCAATCCCATGTGGGCGACGATCAAGCCACCACCCCACGCGCCGCCAGCAATACCGAGATTGAACGCGGCGATGTTCAGGCCGGACGCCACGTCCACCGCATGGGGCGTGTGATGTTCAGCCTGGCGCACCACATACACTTGCAGCCCCGGCACGTTGCCGAACGCCACGGCGCCCCAGACCAGCACGGTGGCCAGTGCCAGCCATGGGTTGCCGGCGGTGAAGGTCAGGACAAACAGAACGGCGGCGAGCAGGGCGAAGATGATTTTCAAGGCGCTGATCGGGCCGCGTTTGTCCGCCAGTTTGCCGCCCCAGATGTTGCCGACAGCCACCGAGACGCCGTAGACCAACAGCACCAGGCTGACGGTGCTGGCGCTGAAGCCGGAGATGTCCTGAAGGATCGGCGCCAGGAACGTGAACGCGATGAACGATCCACCGTAACCGACCGCCGTCATGGCGTAGACCAGCAACAGGCGTGGCTGCTTGAGCACTTGCAACTGCTGCAACAACGAAGCGGGTTTGCTGTGGGCGATGTTTTTCGGCACGTAGAGCAGGCTGCCGATAAAGGCAATGACACCCAATGCCGACACGGCGAGGAAGGTTTCACGCCAGCCGAAATGTTGGCCGATAAAAGTACCCAACGGCACGCCGGTAACCAGTGCCACGGTCAGGCCGGTGAACATGATGGCGATGGCGCTGGCGGCTTTTTCCTTGGACACTAGACTGGTGGCGATCGTCGAGCCGATCGAGAAGAACACCCCATGGGCCAGCCCGGTGACGATTCGCGCAATGATCAGCGATTCATAACCTGGCGCTTTCCAGGCCAACAGATTGCCGAGGGTAAACAGCACCATCAGCGACAACAACAGCAATTTGCGCGGGACTTTGCCAGTCAGGGCGGTCAGCACCGGAGCGCCGACGGCGACGCCCAGCGCGTACAGGCTGACCAACAGGCCGGCGGACGGCAGACTGACCCCGAGGTCGGCGCCGATGGTCGGTAACAGGCCAACGATGACGAATTCGGTCGTCCCGATGGCAAAAGCGCTGAGGGTCAGCGCGAGCAAGGCAATGGGCATGGCTGCAACTCCGGTGGGTTGATTCGATGGAGCGCAGTGTCAGGGTTTGGGTTGTGCGGAAAAATACAGGGATGAGCATTTGATATTTGCGTGTAGATCAAATATTGCAGGTGACACGGGAGCACTGTGGCGAGGGAGCTTGCTCCCGCTCGGCTGCGAAGCAGTCGCAAAACCAAAGTATGCGGTGTGTCTGAAGCAACCGGTTTGGGGGCGCTTCGCACCCCAGCGGGAGCAAGCTCCCTCGCCACGGAAGCGTCAAACACCCGATCATCTGTGGGCCAACAGCGAACTTGCCCGGCATTTCCCGATCAGTTCCTTACAGTCTTGTCCAAAGGAGCGGGTACGTTGATCAAGCTCAAGACCGCGATGCTATTGGGGGCGCTGCTGTTTTTCGGCAGCGAGGAACTGGAAGCAGCAGTAATACCAGGCGTGCCGGCAGCCACCACCGCTGCGACACCGCCAGCCCATCCGCAACCGTTGGTGCAGGGCGGGTTGCTAGGCGCCATCAGTTCGAGCATCGATGGAATCCAGAACAAGCTCAATCTCAACAAGGACCTGCTCGACGCCTGGCGTTTGCGCGCTGACCGTGCCGCCGATGAGGTGGATCAACTGGTCAATCGTCCATCGGCCCGTTCGAGCTGGGCCGTGGCCGGGGATTTTCTGCTGCTGACGGCGGTGTGGGTCGGTGTTTTCGGGCTGCTTTGGCTGTTCGGCAAGTTCTTGACCGAACGTCTGTGCCGCCATCGACTGCTGCTCAGTCGAGAGCGTGGGCAGGCGTTGCTGGGTTATGTGTTGCCCTACAGCATTCCGGCGGTGATTAGCTTGCCGCTGACGATTTATGTCAGCCAGTTTTTGCCTGTTTCGGCCGGCCGCGCACTGGCACTGTGTTTGGCTTATGCCTCCAGCAGTGGTGTGTTCGCCGCGTCATTGGTGATGTCCCTGGCGGTGCTGTTCAACGTTGGGCACAAGCGCCGGGCGGTACAGATCATTCGCCATGACAGCCCACGGCCGCTGTTCGCGATCGGTTTCCTCGTGGCCCTGAGCGATGCGTTGACCAGCCCGCAGATCGCCCATCAATTGGGTAACAACCTCACCAGCAGCATCGCGGTGTTTACCGGTCTGGCGGCCTCGATTTCCTTTGGTTTGCTGGTGATCCGCATGCGCCGCCCGGTCGCCCATGTGATCCGGATTCTGCCGCTGGCCCAACGTCGATCGCAGCCAGCGTTGCGCGAAACGCTGCGGATTTTTTCCGGGCTCTGGTATTGGCCGATTCTGTTGATGGTGCTGGTCTCGATCATCAACCTGATCGGCATCGGCGATGACAATCAGCAAGTGCTGCGCAGCGCGCTGTTTACTACGGTGTTGCTGATTGCGACGGTGTTTCTCAGCACCACGCTGCACCATTTGTTCAAGACCCGCAGCGAGACCGACGTACGCCGCAATGGCGCCTACAAAGAACGCTTTCTGAGCCTTTCCCACGCGTTACTGCGCATCGCCATGGCTATCGTGTTCATCGATATCCTCGGGCGAATCTGGGGCGTGTCGCTGTTCGAATTCGCGGTGAGCAATGCGGTGGGTCGGGCGATCAGTGATTCCCTGAGCCACATCGGGCTGATCTTCCTGGTGACCTGGATGGTCTGGGTCGTGCTCGACACGGCGATCCAGGAAGCCCTGAAACCTCCGGCCAGCAAACGCGGAGCACGCCAGCCGAGTACGCGGGTGAAAACCATCCTGCCGTTGCTGCGCAACGCGGTCAAAATCATCCTGGTGGTGATCTGCGCCATCACCACCATGGCCAATCTGGGCATCAATGTTGCGCCGTTCCTGGCCGGTGCCGGGGTCATCGGTCTGGCGATTGGTTTCGGTTCCCAGCAACTGGTCCAGGACGTGATTACCGGGTTGTTCATCATCATCGAAGACACTCTGTCCATCGGCGATTGGGTGGTGCTCGACTCCGGGCACGCCGGTACCGTCGAAGGCCTGACCATCCGCACCTTGCGCCTGCGCGACGGCAAAGGGTTCGTGCACTCGGTGCCCTTTGGCCAGATCAAGGCTGTCACCAACCAATCGCGGCAATTTGCCTATGCGTTCTTCTCGGTGCAGTTCACTTACGACACCGATGTCGACAAGGCCATCGAACTGATTCGCGAGGCCGGGCATTCCATCAGTGACGACCCGTTCCTCAAGTACAACCTGCAAGGGCCGCTGGATGTGTTCGGCGTCGACAAAATGGACCTCAACGGCGTGGTGCTGACGGCGCAGTTTCGTACCGTGTCCGGTGGGCAATATGCGGTGAGCCGGGCGTTCAACCAGCGTTTGAAAAAGCTTGTGGATAACAGCCCGTGGGTGCATTTCGCGCAGACTTATCCACAGCAGGTTTTGATGCCGAGGCAACATCCGGCTGAGCCGTTGCAGGATGGGGCGGCTGAGCCGGAGCATTCGGCGGTGTTATTGCCGGAGGGGTCGCGGCCTCAGTAAATGTGTCGGTTGTGATGGCCTCATCGCCGGCAAGCCAGCTCCCACAGGGTTTTGTGAACAACAGAAATCTCTGTGGAAGCTGGCTTGCCAGCGACGAGGGCAGCCCAGCCAACATCAATGCCGGATCAATTTACTGTGCACTTCAGCCATCGCCTGCTGATCCAGTTCCAGCCAAAAATACGGCTGACCCGCAATCTGCCCAGCCGCCGGCAAACCATCGCGATACACCAGCCGATTACTCGCCAGCGCCGGCACTTTCACGCCGGGTAACAGCGTGCCGGCGAGGTTCAGCGGATCGACCCCGCACACCGCGATCAAGCTCCCGTCATGGGGTCGACGCCGTACCTCGCGTAGCAGTGGAATCGCCTCGGGCAACGCGAACTGCTCGCCCGCCAAACCACTGACAAACCGCCCGCCGCGAATTTCTCCCCGGGCTTCCAACCGATGGAAGGTACGCAGCAATTCCCGCCAGCTCGGCAGCCAGTCCGCCTCGCGCTCCAGCAAGCGCCAGAACACTACGCCGTAGCGGCGCAGCAGCGTCATGGCGATGTGTTCCAGGGTCTCGGCAGGCGTGGGCGCCGGACGTTGGTTATCCACAACCGGCGCGCCAACACCACGTCGCAACAGCGCCCAGCGCCCGGCATCGTCCATGCCGCCGACAAACGCGCCGCGCCCACGTCGGCTACTGCGCTGCTGGCGCTTGCTGGCCGGCGTGATCAGCGCCCGCAGGCCGGCGAAGCTGTCGGCATTCACCAGCCCGGCGCCCACCAATTCCTGCAAGGCGATTTCCAGTTCCGCGCGCAGCAGATGCGCCTCGTGAATCAACTCATCGAAAAACAGCGCGCCGTGTTGGCTGAGCGCGGCGTGGACCTTTTGTGTTTTCGGCGACAGTTCGCTGACTGGCGTCTGTTCGGTCAAGTCGCTCCAGAGCCCGACCCGATTGCGCGGCAACAACAGAATCGGCGTGCTGCGCAGGGCCGTGCCGGTGCTTTTGTTGCGCGCAGTGAGCCGAGTCCAGACCAGTTTGCCGCTGCGGCACAGCTCGTCCAGCCAGGTCGGCGAATAATCCTTGAGACGCGCTGGCAGGACGTCGCTGTCCCAGGCCGACGCGGCGGCGGGGTAGCCTTCGAACTGCGCGATGATCGCCAGCAACACCGCGTTGCCCTGGCCGCGGGTGGCGCTGGACAAGTGCTGCCAGTCGAACAGAAAACGCATGAAATCCTGCAACGCCACCGGCTCGATTTCCCGGCGCAGGCGCTTGACTGTGTAGCGGTGAATCCGCGCCAGCAGATGCCGTTCGCACCATTCATCTTCATGGCTGCCCGGCGTGAAGCGGCCGCGCAATACATAACCTTCGCGCTCCAGATGCGCCAGTGCGTGGGTGACTTGTGTCGTCGGCAATAGCAGCGGTTCGGCAATCGCCGGCAGTGGCAGGGGACCAAACGCGCTGAGCCGGGCGCGAATTACTTCGAGTACGGCGTCGTCTGCTTGCCAAGCTTCATCGAATCCCGGCAACGCCTCCAGCGGCGGCGAAAAAATGGCCTGTGGATAAATCGCCCGCAGGCAGGTCAGTCGTTCCCGCGCCAGCCAAAGTGAGTGATTGATGCGACAGGCACGGCCGCTGTCGGCCAGGGCATTTAACCAATCGAGCCAACCGGCGTTGGCGCTGGCTTCGGCCTCGGTGATGCAGGCCAGGCTCATCAACGCCTCGTGCATTTCGTCGACGCTACCTGGTGCCGGCCATGCTTCTTCGCCCACGGCGGCAATCGCCTCGGCGTCCAGTGCTCCGAGGTCGTCGGTGGACTGTGGATCGCTCCAGCGCCGGTTGATAACGGCTTGGGTCCGGCGCTCTTCCAGCGGCGCGTCGTCAAGAAAGGTGTAGGGCCGGGCGCTGAGAATTTCCGCCGCCAGTGGCGAAGGCGCGGGCAGGTCGCGGCTGATCAACCGCACCTCACCACGCTCCATGCGCCGCAACAAGGTCAGCCAGCCTTCGCTGTCCATCGCTTCGTGCAGGCAATCGTCGAGGGTTTGCTCCACCAGCGGGTGGTCGGGAACTTCCCGTTCGCCTACGAGGTTTTCCACGCAGGCAATCTGATCGGGAAACACACTGGCGATCAGGTCCTCGCTTTTCATCCGTTGGATCTGCGGCGCAACTTTGCGCCCGCCGGTATAACGCGGCAACGCCAGGGCCACGCCGGCATTCCAGCGCCAGCGCACACCGAACAGCGGCGCATCGAGCACGGCCTGGATCAGCGTGTGCTCGGCGCTGTTGCTGTGCAGGTAACGCCAGACGTCATCCAGTTCAAAACTGTGGCTGGTGGACAGCGACAGGACGATGGCGTCCTCGCTGGCGGCGGCCTGCAATTCGAAGTTGAAGGTGCGGCAAAAACGCTTGCGCAGAGCCAGGCCCCAGGCGCGGTTGATGCGGCTGCCGAACGGGCTGTGGATGATCAGTTGCGTACCACCGGACTCGTCGAAAAACCGCTCCATCAGCAGCGTGTCTTGTGAGGGCAGGGCGCCGAGGGTCTGGCGCGCACGGGCGAGGTATTCGACCAGTTGTTCGGCGCTGGCCAGGTTCAAACCGAGGGTGTCGGTCAGCCAGTCGAGACTGGGCTGCAAGTTGCCCGGCGTGGCACCGAGCAGTTCATCAAGCTGCGCTTGCAAGCGGGCCACGGCAAATGACAGTTCGGCACTGCGCCCCGGCGCTTCGCCGAGCCAGAATGGAATGGTCGGTGGCTGACCGTGGGCATCTTCGACTCGAACCTTGCCGGTTTCGACCCGCAGGATCCGATACGAAGTATTGCCCAACTGGAACACGTCGCCAGCGATGCTTTCCACGGCAAAGTCTTCGTTGACGCTGCCGATGTTCAACGCTTGCGGCTCCAGCAGCACGCTGTAATCGGCGTTGTCCGGAATGGTCCCGCCGCTGGTCACGGCGGTCAATTTGGCACCCCGACGACCGCGTAGGGTACGGCTGACGGCGTCGCGGTGCAGGTACGCGCTGCGGACACCCTGGCGCCCGTTGTAGCCTTCGGCGAGCATTTGCAGCAGCGCTTGATAGTGCTTTTCGTCGAGCGCGGCGTAGGGCGAAGCCTGGCGGAACAGTGCGAGCAACGCGTCCTCCGACCACTCCCGGCAACTGACTTCAGCGATGATCTGTTGCGCCAGCACGTCCAGCGGCGCTTCGGGAATCAGCAGCGTGTCGAGTTCGCCCCGACGCACGCAGTCGAGCAGGGCAGCGCATTCGATCAGATCGTCGCGGGTGGTGGCGAACAAGCGGCCCTTGGGCGTGCCACCGACCTGGTGCCCGGAGCGACCGACTCGTTGCAGAAACCCAGCAATAGAGCGCGGTGAGGCAATCTGGCAAACCAAATCGACATCGCCAATATCGATGCCCAGTTCCAGCGACGCCGTGGCGATCAGCACTTGCAGTTCGCCGCGCTTGAGTCGCTGCTCGGCGTCCAGGCGAATCTCCTTGGCCAGACTGCCGTGGTGCGCGCCCACGGCGTCCTTGCCGAGGCGTTCGCTCAAGTGTCGGCTCAAGCGTTCGGCGAGGCGTCGGGTGTTGACGAAAATCAGCGTGGTGCGGTGTTCGCGGGCGAGGGCGGCGAGGCGGTTGTAGACCAGTTCCCAGACATCGTTGGCCATCACCGCCGACAGCGGCACGGGCGGCACTTCGATGCCCAGGTCTCGCGGGCGGGCGTGGCCGATGTCGATGATCTCGCAGGGGCGATCACGACCGACCAGAAATCGAGAGACCGCTTCGATGGGTTTTTGCGTGGCCGACAGACCGATGCGCACCAGCGGCTCAGTACACAGCGCCTGCAGGCGTTCGAGGCTCAGGGCCAGGTGACTGCCGCGTTTGCTGGCGGCGATGGCGTGGATTTCATCGACGATCACCGTGCGCGTGGTCTTGAGCATTTGCCGTCCGGAGTCGGAGCCGAGCAGCACGTAGAGCGATTCCGGGGTGGTGACCAGAATATGCGGCGCTGTTTTGCGCATCGCCGAGCGGTCTTTTTGCGGCGTGTCGCCGGTGCGCACGGCGGTGGTGATCTGCAAGGGCGGCAGGCCCATGGCGTGCAATTGCTCGGTGATGCCGGCCAATGGATTTTGCAGGTTGATGCGGATGTCGTTGGACAGCGCCTTGAGCGGCGAGACGTAGACCACCAGGGTCTCGTCAGGTAAACCTTCAGGGTGCTCCAGGCCTCGATGGACCAAGTCGTCAATCACGGCGAGGAACGCGGTAAGCGTCTTGCCGGATCCGGTGGGCGCGGCGATCAGGGTCGAACGGCGCTGGCGGATCAACGGCCACGCCCGGGCCTGGGCGGCGGTCACCGTCGCGAAGGTCTTGCTGAACCAGGCGCTGACGGCGGGGTGGAAGCCGCTCAGGGCACTGTCTGCGGGGATGGGCAGGTTCATGTGCTGATTTATGCGGGTGGGGCGGGGAAGTTGCAAGTACCGCTCGGTTGTCACAGCCCCTGTGGCGAGGGAGCTTGCTCCCGCTGGGCTGCGAAGCGGCCCCAAATTGTTGGCGACTGCTTCGCAGTCGAACGGGAGCAAGCTCCCTCGCCACTGGGGCTGCATTGAAATCCCGCACATCTACACTTTACGGATGACGGTTGCGCACTAAACCCGCAAAATGCAACGATTCCGGCATCTATCGACGACAGCGCCCGCAAGCGTTGTCGACAAAGCCATTGTTTCAATCAGATTGGGCCTGCTGACTCTATGCGAATGCGCCTTATGTTACTGGGCGGCGGAAATGCCCTTGGGCAGGCGCTGATTCGCCTCGGTGCGGAGGAAGACATCGGTTTCCTCGCCCCCCGCCCACCCCAAGACGGCTGGGATGCCGCGAGCCTGACGCAACTGCTCGACGACACCCGCCCGGACGCGTTGATCAACCTCGCCTACTACTTCGACTGGTTCCAGGCCGAGGCGGTCAGCGAACAGCGTCTGGCCGGGCAGGAGCGGGCGATCGAGCGCCTGGCCGAACTGTGCCAGCACCACAACATCGTTCTGCTGCAACCGTCGAGTTATCGCGTGTTCGACGGTTCCCGCGCGACCGCCTACAGCGAAAAAGACGAGCCAGTGCCGTTGGGCCTGCGCGGTCAGGCCTTGTGGCGGATCGAACAGAGCGTACGCGCCACGTGTCCGCAACACGTACTGCTGCGTTTCGGCTGGCTGCTCGATGACAGCCCCGACGGCACCCTTGGGCGCTTCCTCGGCCGGGCGGAAAATCCGGAAGAGCTGCTGATGGCCGACGATCGTCGCGGCAATCCGACCCCGGTGGATGACGCCGCCCGGGTGATTATTTCGGTACTCAAGCAACTCGACTGCGCCGCGCCGTTGTGGGGCACCTATCACTACGCCGGGCATGAGGCGACGACGCCGCTGGCGTTGGGTCAGGCGATCCTCACCGAAGCGCGCGCCCTGCATCCGCTGGCCATCGAAGCCCCGACCGCCCAGGCCCATGCCGCGCGGCCGGACGCCGCCGAAGAACCGCAACACGCGGTGCTGGCCTGCAAGAAAATTCTGCACACCTTCGGGATCAAGCCACGCGCCTGGCGTGCGGCGCTTCCCGGCTTACTGGACAGGTTCTATCGTCATGGCTGACCGCCCCGTTTTAATCACTGGCGGTGCCGGTTTCATTGGTTCGCACCTGACCGACGCGTTGCTTGCCAAGGGCCATTCGGTGCGGATTCTCGATGACCTGTCGACCGGCAAGCGCAGCAATCTGCCGCTGGACAATCCCAAGGTCGAACTGATCGTCGGCGACGTTGCCGATGCCGCGTTGGTTGCCCAAGCGATGCTCGGTTGCAGCGCCGTGGCGCACCTGGCGGCAGTGGCCTCGGTGCAGGCTTCGGTGGACGACCCGGTGAAGACCCATCAAAGCAATTTCATTGGCTCGCTGAATGTCTGCGAAGCCATGCGCCAGACCGGCGTAAAGCGCGTGCTGTTCGCCTCAAGCGCGGCGGTCTATGGCAACAATGGCGAAGGCGAGTCGATCAACGAAGACACGCCCAAGGCACCGTTGACGCCTTACGCGTCGGACAAACTGGCCAGCGAGCAGTACTTCGATTTCTATCGGCGCCAGCATGCACTGGAACCGGTGATTTTCCGCTTCTTCAACATCTTCGGCCCGCGCCAGGATCCGTCCTCGCCTTATTCCGGGGTGATCAGCATTTTCAGCGAACGCGCGCAGAAAGGCCTGCCGATCACCGTGTTTGGTGACGGTGAACAGACGCGGGATTTTGTCTACGTCGAGGATCTGGTCGACTTGCTGGTGCAGGCCATCGAGAAAACTCAGGTGGAAGAGGGCGCGGTCAACGTCGGCTGGAACCAGGCGACCAACCTCAAGCAAATGCTGGCAGCCCTTGAAGTCGTGGTCGGCAAACTGCCGCCCGTGAGCTACGGCCCGGCGCGCTCCGGTGACATCCGTCATTCACGGGCGGACAACCGGCGCTTGCTGGAACGCTTCGACCGTCCGCAGCAGACGCCGATGAGTGTCGGGCTGGCGCGGTTGTTGGGCCGCTGAGGCAAGCAGCCGAAAAAAAGGCGCCCCTTGAAGGCGCCTTTTTCATGGGCATTACATACAAAATCTGTGGCGAGGGAGCTTGCTCCCGCTCGGCTGCGCAGCAGCCGCATATCCGGCAAATACGGTTTTTCTGAATCACCGCTGTCGCCAATCCTGGGGCCGCTACGCAGCCCAGCGGGACGGTGCGGCGATCCGACAAGCTCCCTCGCCACAAATGCCCGCAGTCACCACCACGTGATTGCTCGTTAGAACTTGTAACCCAACCCCACCATGTAGATGAACGGGTCGACATCCACATTGACCCGGGCGCGGGTGCCCGGTGCTACGGCGTCGTTTTCTACGGTCGCGCGGGTGTCAATGTCGATGTAGCGCACCTGGGCGTTGAGCATGATGTGGTCGGTGATCATGTAGTCCGCACCAACCTGGAACGCCATGCCCCAGGAGTTTTCTGCCTTGAAGTTGCTCCAGCCTTTGGCCTGGGCTTCGCTGCCGACATGCTCGTCGTAGATGTACGTGTAGTTGATACCGGCGCCGACGTACGGCTGAAAGTCGGATTTGGAATCCAGCGGGTAGTACACAACGCTGAGGGTCGGTGGCAGGTGTTTCAGCGTACCGAGTTTGCCATTGGCGGCGCTCAGGGCGGTGCCTTTGAGTTTCACGTCATGCTCGAACGGCGTGGCCGCGAGCAACTCGATCCCCCAGTTGTTGGTGATCATGTAGGCCACGTTCAGACCCAATTGCGTGTCACTGCTCATGGTCGCCTTGCCACCCAGGTCGGCGCCGCTCAGCGGGCCTTGATCGACCTTGACGCTGGAGCTGTCGGCCTTCGGGTTGACGGTAATCGCGCCGGCACGAAGGATGATGTCACCGGCCTCGTGGGCGTGGGCGAGCGGGGCTGCGAGCGCGAGGGAAAACAGCGCGGCACCGAGCAAGGACTTGTTCATGGGGGCTCCAAAGGACGTTAAAAATTTTTGATGTCCAATGGTAAGGCTGCTAACGATTCGGTCTGTTGATCCAGCTCAATGAAAGTGGGATGGGGGTAGTTTTGTGGTGTTTTTGATGGCCTCATCGCGAGCAGGCTCGCTCCCACAGGGAAATGCATTCCAAATGTGTGCGAGCCTGCTCGCGATGACGGTGTTACTCACTGCGCAAATCTGCCGGGTTCACTCCGGCAGTTCATACGCATAAATCTTGTCCGCCTCCATCTGATACCCGGCGTCCGCGAGTTCGCTGGTGGACGGTTTGACCTGCATCGCGCCTTCGATCCAGTACGGCTGATACAACTCGTCGAGCTTCACGCCGACTTCGCTTTTGACGTGCACGATCTGGTTCGACGGAGGTGGCGGCACATGGATGCAGGCGCCGAAATACGGCACCAGCAGAAACTCCGTGGTGCGACCTTCCTCGCTCACTTCCAGCGGCACGATGTACCCCGGCAGACGAATGTTCTTGCCGTCGAGCGCCTTGACCACCGGCGCGTTGGGCATGTCCTGCCGGGCCGCAGGCGCCGACTCGGCGGACAGGGCGTCACTCATTTTCGACATGTCGTGCAACGGTGTCATGTTCGGCACTTCCGCCGGGGCATCCGGCGGGATCATTTCCGACCAGGTCAGCTCTTTCGGCTCGGCCGCCCACAGGGGCAGGGCGACCAGCATCAACAGCGCAAGCAGAGCGCGGGGCATTTTCAACGTCCTCATAAACGGATCGACAGGCCATCGGCCAGGGATTGGCGATACGCGCGCCAGGCCGGCACGCTGCCCATCAGCAGCGCGGCGATCAGGATGCCACCGAGCAGCGTCCATTCATATTCGCTGGGCCAGGCCAGCGGTAAAAACAGGCCGTAATTGGCTTGCACATAACCCTGGGCGACGGCGATGCCCACGTAAAGCAGGGCAACTCCGGCGACCACGCCGGACAGTGCCAGGGCGAACGCCTCCAGCACCAGCAGCGTCGCAACATGCCACGGCCGCGCGCCGACCGAACGCAGAATTGCCATCTCGCGCCGACGTTCGTTGAGGCTGGTGAGGATCGCCGTGAGCATGCCAATCAACCCGGTCAACAC
Organism: Pseudomonas sp. GL-RE-29; assembly: GCF_019947275.1. Taxonomy (NCBI): domain Bacteria; kingdom Pseudomonadati; phylum Pseudomonadota; class Gammaproteobacteria; order Pseudomonadales; family Pseudomonadaceae; genus Pseudomonas; species Pseudomonas sp. GL-RE-29. The sequence goes on along the minus strand of NZ_JAGYGD010000033.1, from coordinate 12,268 downwards.
CACAAACAACGACACCACGAACAAGGCTTTTTCCGCCGTGCTCATCAAACTCCACAACTCTTGCAGCGCCACGCCCGGCAGGATCGCCAACATCGGTTCACCACGGAATTCGTTGATTTCGCGCTGCAAGGCAAAGGTCGAAATCTTGCTGTTGAGGCCGAGCATGAACGCGGTAATCGCTTGCGGCGTCAGATCCATGTTGCGCGCCTGATCGGCGCTGACTCGGCCCTCGCCACGGGCCGGAACGCCGTTGTGCCAGTCGATGTGAATCGCTTCCATGCCGCCGAGGCTGATGTGTAACGTGCGGTCTACCGGCGTGCCGGTGCGTTTGAGAATGCCGACCACGGTGAACGGTTTGTCGTCGTGCTTGACCAGGCTGATCGCCGCCACGCCGTGGGCCAGCACCAGTTTTTCGCCGAGCTTGTAGTGCAGCGCCTCGGCCACTTCTGCACCGAGTACCACTTCAAACGGATCGGTGGCGAAGGCGCGGCCATCGGCCAGTTCCAGGTGTTGCTGGCGGCCGTATTGGTAATGCTCGAAGTAGGCTTCGGTGGTACCCATCACGCGATAACCGCGATGGGAATCGCCGAGGGACATCGGGATCGCCCACTTCACTTTCGGGTTGTTGGCGAAGTGTTCGAAGCTGTCCCAGCGGATGTTGTTGGTGGCGTTGCCGATGCGGAACACCGAGTACAGCAGCAGGTTCACCGAACCGGAACGGGCGCCGACGATCAGGTCGGTGCCGCTGATGGTGCTGGCAAAACTGGCCTTGGCCTCGGTGCGCACCCGCTCCACCGCCAACAGCAGGCAGACCGAAAGGGCGATGGCGAATGCGGTGAGGATCGCGGTGAAGCGGCGGTTAGCCAGGCTGGCCATGGCTAGACGAAACAAATACATCTCAGACCTCGGACGGGGTGGCGGCGCGATTGAGTTCGGCCAGCGACAGGTGGCGGTCGAACAGCGGCGCAAGGCTCTGGTCATGGCTGACAAACAACAGGCTCGACCCGGCGTCGCGGCATTCGGCGAACAGCAGGCGAATGAAGTTTTCGCGGGCGTCGTAATCCAGGGCCGAAGTCGGTTCGTCGGCGATCACCAGTTCCGGTTGGCCGATCAATGCGCGCGCGGCGGCGACGCGTTGTTGCTGGCCGATGGACAGCGAGTCGGCGCGGCGACTGAGGATGCTTTCATCTTTCAGGCCTAAATGCGCGAGGAGCGTGGCGGCGGCCTGATCGATGCTGCCGTGGCGCTGGATCGCCCGTTTCGCCCGCAACTTGGAGAAGTGGCATGGCAACTCGACGTTTTCGCGCACCGAGAGAAACGGCAGCAAATTGAACTGCTGGAAAATGTAGCCGGTGTGGTCGACGCGAAAGTGATCGCGGGCACCGGCGGAGAGTTCGGTCAGTTCCTGGCCGAGCAGACGGATGCTGCCGCGATTGGGCTTCTGCACGCCGCCGAGAAGGCCGAGCAGGGTGGTCTTGCCGCTGCCGCTGGGGCCTTTGAGGAACAGGGTTTCCCCCGGTTCCAGGCGAAACGCCGGAATGTCCAGCAACGGCGGGTGACCGGGCCAACTGAACCCCAGGTCGGACAATTCGATGAGTGCTTGGGTCATAGCGCCGATTTCATAAATGTTGATGACCTGCGTAGGAGCCGGTTTGCTGGCGATGGCTACGACGCGGCCTGTAAATTGAACCGCGTTATCGTTCATCGCCAGCAAGCCGGTTCCTACGGGATAGGGTGATTTCAGAATTTGAGGGCAGCAGCCTTCGATGTCACTTCAACCCCTTGCTGCCCGCTCGGGCCGATCAGTTGTAGCTGAATTTTTTGGGTGGCCGGGAAAGTGTTGAAAATATTCGCCAGATTCAGGGTTTTCAGCGCACCCGGCGTGGCGCAGGTGAAGTGGTAGTGGGCGTGGATTTCGCTGTGGTCGTGGTGATGCTCGTCCTTGGCGTCTTCGTCATGATCGTCATCGGCATCCGGTTTGCCGCCGAACAGCGGGCTTTCCAGTTCCTGGCTCGCCACCACGCAACCGGCGGCTGTTGGCAGGTTGAACAGCGCCAGCGGTTTTTCGAGTTGAGCGCGAACGGCGGCGACTTTGGCTTTGTCGGCATCGCTGGTGGCGGCATGTTCGAAGCCCACCAGGTTCATTGCCGGGCTTTCCAGTTCCAGCTCTAAAGTCTGACCGTCCAGCGCCGCGTTCAGGCGACCCACGCCATGTTCGTGAGCGCTGAGGCTGCCGTGCTCATGGTCGTGATCATGATCATGCTCGTCAGCCGCGTGTGCGACGGCCAGCGGCAACAAGGCAAATGGCAAAGCGAGCAGCAGACGGCGCATGAGGAATCTCCGGAAGTAAAATGAAAAGATTGTTATGTAATCTTATAACGTAAGTGCGGAGAGTTTGACCGTCTGCTTGGCGTTGCACAAGTCCCATGGGAGCATGCAAGTCAGAAATGTGCAGGAGCAGACCTATGTTGCGAATTCGCGGAAGCATCGGCGACTGGCCGGTGGATTTGACCTTGGAAATGGATGACGCCGACTGGGCGCGGCTCGGCGCGCAGTTGCAGGTGGAAAAAACCGAAGTCAGTGCGACGCCGGCACCGAAAACGCTGAATCAGGATGATGCGCCGTGGCAGATCGCCAGGGATTTGCTGCGCAAGGCGGGGCAGTTGAGCGGGCCGGACTTGCTCGAACAACTGGAAGGGTTGACCGGCAGCGCGGCGGCGGGAAAACGCCTGTTGGTGCGTTTGCGCCATAGCCCGGATGTGAAGGTGGAAAGCGGCGCAGATACGCCGCTTTACCGCTGGATCGAATAAACCGCAAAAGATCGCAGCCTGCGGCAGCTCCTACAGGAGGAACGCATACCCCTGTAGGAGCTGCCGCAGGCTGCGATCTTTTGCTCTTTTAATAAAGCGCAGCAAACAACTTGCGACGGTACGTGGTCACCAACGGGTGATCGTTACCCAGCAATTCGAAGACCTGCAGCAAAGTCTTGTGCGGCAAGCCTTCGCTGTAGCTGCGGTTGCGGACGAACAACTTGAGCAGGCCATCCAGCGCGGCGTCGTACTGCTGACGGGCCAGTTGCTGAACCGCCAGTTGATAGACCGCTTCGTCGTCCTGCGGATTTTTTGCCAGACGCGCTTTCAGGTCAGCGGCGTCCGGCAAGTCCTTGGCCTGGCCAAGAAACTTGATCTGCGCCTTGGCACCGGCCAATGCAGCCTTGTGCTCATCGGTCTTGACCGCGTCGAGCACGGCTTGCGCTTCGCCCAGTTCGCCACGCTCGGTGAGGCAGCGCGCATAGAGAATCAGCGCCTTGGCGTTGGTGTTGTCTTCGCCCAGCAGCACTTTGAGGATGGCTTCGGCGTCGGCAAAACGACTGTCATCGAATAACGCCTGGGCCTGTTCGAACGGATCGGCGGCGGCCGGTGGTGGCATTTGCACGTGTGGCTCAAGCAGCGCCCGCACGGCCGATTCCGGTTGTGCACCGGCAAAACCGTCGACCGGCTGACCATCCTTGAACAGCACCACGGTCGGCAGGCTGCGAATGCCGAAACGAGCGACGATGTCTTGCTCGATGTCGCAGTTGACCTTGGCCAGCAGCAATTCGCCCTGATAGCTCTCGGCGATGGTCTGCAGCATCGGCATCAGCACTTTGCACGGCGCACACCATTCGGCCCAGAAATCCACCAGCACCGGTTTGTGGAAAGAGTTCTCGATCACCGACTGGTCGAAATCGGCAGTCGTGGCGTCGAAGATGTACGGCGTTTCCTGACTCATGGGCAATCTCGTAAAAGCGTGGATAGATGCACTATAAGGCGTGGCGCAAAAGATCGCAGCCTTCGGCAGCTCCTACAGGTTAAACCGTGTTCCCCTGTAGGCGCTGCCGCAGGCTGCGATCTTTTAACGGATTGCGTGGTAGAGGCTCACATGCCGAAACTCTTCCGGCTCGGCCAGATCCGGCAAGGTCATCGCTTCGAGCATTTCAATGCGCCGATACAGCGGATGGCGAAAATCCCTCACCCGCGAATCGGCCACCAAGGCTTCCTTGCCACGACTCAAGAATTCATCGAGTAACGGCAGGTTCGCCCGGTCGTACAAGACATCGGCCACCAGGATCAGATCAAAGCGATCGGCTTCGGCGAAAAAGTCGCTCGAGTAGGTGAACTGCACGTCATTGAGTTCAGCATTCGCCCGACACGCGGCAATCGCCAGCGGGTCGAGGTCGCAGGCCACCACTTCCAGTGCGCCAGCCTTGGCCGCGGCAATTCCCGCGACGCCGGAACCGGCACCGAAATCCAGCACCCGTTTGCCTTTGACCCACTCCGGGAACTCGGCGAGATAACGCGCCACCGCCAAACCGCTGGCCCAACAGAAACTCCAGTACGGCGGCTCATGCAGGATGCGCCGAGTTTCTTCCGGGCTGAAAGCGCGGTCCATGTTGTCGCCGTCAATCAGCCACAACTTCAGATCGGTTCCCGGCAGCTCACACGCTACCAGCCGTGCATCGCCCAGCAGTTCACCCAAGGCCTGTTGCAGGTCGAGCGGTGCACTCATGGGGCTTTGACGAATTGCAGCTGGCCCAACGCCTGAGTGGTCGCTTGGGAAATCACTTGCGACGGCAAATGCAGGATCAACTGACCGGACTGGCTGGCGCGACCACGCAGTTCAACGCGGGCACCGGCCGGAAAGGATTCCGGGTTGAAGCGCAGGTGGAACGGCAGAATCTGATTGGTGCCGATCAGGCTGGAACTTGCGAGCAATTGTTGCGGGCGGTCTTTTTCATCGATCACCAGCAATGCCAGCTCGACTTCAGCACCAGCCGGCACGCCTTGCAAGGTGCCGCTCAATTCACGCTGATACGCCGGCAGCGGCCCGAGGTTGGCCGATTCCCTGGCTTTCTTCTGCGCCTGTTCCGGCGCGGGGCCTGGGGTCGGCGGCTGAGGCTTGGGTGCGTCGCTGCTGCAGGCCACCAGCAGGCTGAAAACACTGAGCAAAACGAGCGGTCTTAGGGACATTTGCGGCTCCGGCAAGACGTGATCCATATATAGCCAGTCTGTATACCGCAAACCCTATGGCTTGTCTTGCCACGGGGATGCGCTACCATGGCCCTCCCTTTTTTTGTTGCCTGCCACCATGCACTGTCCCTTCTGCGGTGCCAACGACACCAAGGTCATCGACTCGCGTCTGGTCGCCGAGGGCGAACAGGTGCGCCGCCGGCGTGAATGCCTGGCCTGCGGCGAGCGTTTCACGACGTTCGAGACGGCTGAACTGGTGTTGCCGCGCCTGATCAAAACCGACGGCAGTCGCCAGCCGTTCGACGAAGAAAAACTCCGCGCCGGCATGCAGCGTGCGCTGGAAAAGCGCCCGGTGAGTGTCGAGCGTCTAGAATCGTCGCTGGTGCACATCAAACACAAACTGCGCGCCACCGGCGAGCGCGAGGTCAAATCCCTCGTGGTCGGCGAACTGGTGATGGCCGAGCTACAAAAACTCGATGAAGTCGCCTATATCCGCTTCGCTTCGGTGTATCGCCGCTTCCAGGACCTCAACGAGTTCCGCGAAGAGATCGATCGCCTGGCCCGTGAACCGGTGAAAGAATGACCACGTCCACCGAGCAATCCATCCTCGACGCCCATTACATGGCCCGCGCGCTGGAACTGGCGCGCAAAGGTCATTACACGACGCACCCCAACCCTAGGGTCGGTTGCGTCATCGTGCGTGACGGGCAGATCGTCGGCGAAGGCTGGCACGAGCGGACCGGTGAGCCCCATGCCGAAGTCCATGCCTTGCGCGCCGCCGGTGAATTGGCCCGGGGCGCGACGGCTTACGTCACTCTCGAACCTTGCAGCCACCACGGCCGTACGCCGCCATGCGCCGATGCGCTGGTGAATGCCGGTGTGGCACGGGTTGTCGCGGCGATGCAGGACCCGAACCCGGAAGTCGCCGGTCGTGGTCTGCAACGCCTGGAGCAGGCCGGTATCGCCACCGAAAGCGGCGTGCTGGAAGGCGAGGCGCGCAAGCTCAATCAAGGCTTCCTCAAACGCATGGAACACGGTTTGCCGTTCGTGCGGGTCAAGTTGGCCATGAGCCTCGACGGTCGCACGGCGATGGAAAGCGGCGAGAGCCAATGGATCACCGGCCCGGCGGCGCGTTCGGCGGTTCAACGCCTGCGCGCCCAGGCCAGCGTGGTGTTGACCGGCGCCGACACGGTGCTGGCGGACAACGCCCGCCTGACCGTGCGCGCCGATGAACTCGGCCTGGACGCCGAACAAACCGCCCTGGCCATGAGCCGGCCGCCGCTGCGCGTGCTGGTCGACGGTCGCCTGCGGGTGCCGCTGGATGCGCCGTTTTTCAAGGCCGGCCCGGCGCTGGTTGCTACCTGCGTGGCGGTCGAAGAGCAATATGCCAACGGCCCGGAATGCCTGATCGTGCCCGGCTACGACGGTCAGGTCGACCTGCATCAGCTGCTGATCGAACTTGCCGCTCGTGGGGTCAACGAAGTGCTGGTCGAGGCCGGTCCGCGTCTGGCCGGTGCGTTTGCCCAGCTCGGGTTAGTGGACGAGTTCCAGATTTTCATCGCCGGCAAGTTCTTGGGCTCTTCGGCGCGGCCGCTGCTGGACTGGCCGCTCGCGCAAATGAAGGATGCGCCGGAACTCAAAATCACCGAAATTCGTGCGGTTGGCGATGACTGGCGAGTCATCGCCATTCCTGTGCCAGTAGCGAGCGTATAATTCCCGGCCATCGCTACAGCGCTGGCTTTGTTCTCGAGGAGAACCTCATGTTTACCGGCATCATCGAATCCATCGGCAATATTCGTGCATTGACCCCAAAGGGCGGTGATGTACGGGTTCACGTCGAAACCGGCAAGCTCGACCTGAGCGACGTCAAACTGGGCGACAGCATCGCGGTCAACGGCGTGTGCCTGACCGCCGTTGAACTGCCGGGCAACGGCTTTGCGGCGGACGTCAGCCGCGAAACCCTCGACTGCACCGCCATGAACGACCTGAAAAGCGGCAGCCCGGTCAATCTGGAAAAAGCGCTGACCCCGACCACTCGCCTCGGCGGGCATCTGGTCAGCGGTCACGTCGATGGCGTGGGCGAAGTGGTTGCCCGCACCGAGAACGCCCGTGCCGTGGAATTCCGCATCCGCGCGCCGAAAGAACTGGCCAAGTACATCGCCCATAAAGGCTCGATCACCGTCGACGGCACCAGCCTGACCGTGAACGCAGTCGATGGCGCCGAGTTTTTGCTGACGATCATTCCGCACACCCTGAGCGAAACCATCATGGCGTCGTATCAGCCGGGTCGCCGGGTGAACCTGGAAGTGGACTTGCTGGCCCGTTATCTGGAGCGCTTGCTGTTGGGCGACAAGGCCGCAGAGCCGACTTCCAGTAACATTACCGAAAGCTTTTTGGCCGCCAACGGCTACCTCAAATCCTGAGCTCTAATTTCGAAAGAAGGGGGGTGCCTTGTGGCGCTCAATAGCATCGAAGAACTGGTTGAAGACATCCGCCAAGGCAAGATGGTCATCCTCATGGATGACGAAGACCGCGAGAACGAAGGCGACCTGATCATGGCCGCCGAATGCTGCAAGCCCGAGCACATCAACTTCATGGCCAAGCACGCCCGTGGCCTGATCTGCATGCCGATGAGCCGCGAGCGCTGCGAACTGCTCAAGCTGCCGTTGATGGCGCCGCGCAACGGTTCCGGTTTCGGCACCAAGTTCACCGTATCGATCGAAGCGGCCACCGGCGTGACCACCGGCATCTCCGCCGCGGATCGCGCACGCACCGTACAAGCGGCCGCCGCCCGTGATGCCAAGGCTGAAGACATCGTCAGCCCTGGCCACATCTTCCCGCTGATGGCCCAGGCTGGCGGTACGCTGGCCCGCGCCGGCCACACTGAAGCCGCGTGCGATCTGGCGCGCATGGCCGGTTTCGAGCCAAGCGGCGTGATCTGCGAAGTGATGAACGACGACGGCACCATGTCCCGTCGCGCCGAACTGGAAGCTTTCGCTGCCGAACACGACATCAAGATCGGCACCATCGCCGACCTGATTCACTACCGGATGATCCACGAACGTACCGTTCAGCGGATTGCCGAGCAGCCACTGGACAGCGAACTGGGCCAATTCAACCTGGTGACCTATCGTGATTCCGTGGAAGGCGACGTGCACATGGCACTGACCCTGGGCAACGTCTGCGCTGAAGAGCCGACCCTGGTTCGCGTGCATAACATGGACCCGCTGCGCGACCTGCTGATGGTCAAGCAACCGGGCCGCTGGAGCCTGCGCGCCGCCATGGCTGCGGTCGCCGAGGCCGGTAGTGGCGTGGTGTTGTTGCTCGGTCACCCGCTGGATGGCGACGTGTTGTTGGCGCACATCCGCGAAACCGCCGACCACGCGGTCGTGAAAAAACCGACCACCTACAGCATTGTCGGTGCCGGTTCACAGATCCTGCGTGACCTCGGTGTGCGCAAAATGCGCCTGATGTCGGCACCGATGAAATTTAATGCGATATCCGGTTTCGATCTGGAAGTTGTAGAATACGTGCCCTCCGAATAATGCACCGGGTTTTGGCATCGTTGTTCACTTAAGGCTTGTTTGATTTACTGTGGCGAGGGAGCTTGCTCCCGCTTGGGTGCGCAGCGCCCACAAGAGGCCGCTACGCAGCCAGCGGGAGCAAGCTCCCTCGCCACGAGATTTATAAGTGAACACCGATGTGGGATCCGGCGCTGTATTCGCGGTTCAAATATCACTGAGGGATGCGTACGAGACGCGTCCCGGCTCTTTAAGAGATCTAACGAATGACCCTGAAGACCATCGAAGGTACCTTCATCGCCCCTAAAGGCCGCTACGCTTTGGTAGTGGGCCGTTTCAACAGCTTCGTCGTTGAAAGCCTGGTCAGCGGTGCAGTTGATGCCCTGGTTCGCCATGGCGTGAGCGAAAGCGACATCACCATCATCCGTGCGCCTGGCGCCTTCGAAATCCCGCTGGTTGCGCAGAAAGTCGCTCAGAAAGGCGAGTTCGCAGCAATCATCGCCCTGGGCGCAGTCATTCGTGGCGGTACTCCGCACTTCGAATACGTGGCGGGCGAATGCACCAAGGGCCTGGCCCAGGTGTCCATGGAGTTCGGCGTTCCGGTCGCTTTCGGCGTCCTGACCGTTGATTCCATCGAGCAAGCCATCGAACGTTCCGGCACCAAGGCCGGTAACAAAGGTGCCGAAGCTGCCCTGTCCGCTCTGGAAATGGTCAGCCTGCTGGCGCAGTTGGAGGCCAAGTGATTAGCGACGAAAGCGATCGTTTCAACCCGCGCGATCCAAAGCCTGCGGACGCCGGCAAGCCATCGAAAAGCGTCAAGCGTCGCGAAGCTCGTCAGCTCGCGACCCAAGCGCTGTACCAATGGCACATGGCCAAGCAATCGCTGAACGAGATCGAAGCGCAGTTCCGGGTCGATAACGATTTCAGCGATGTCGATGGCGCGTACTTCCGCGAGATCCTGCACGGGGTTCCGCAGTTCAAGACCGAAATCGACACCGCACTCACGCCTTGCCTCGATTTGACCATCGAAGAGCTGGACCCGGTTGAACTGGCGGTTTTGCGCCTGTCCACCTGGGAACTGCTCAAGCGCGTCGACGTGCCGTACCGCGTTGTGATCAACGAAGGTATCGAGCTGGCGAAGGTCTTCGGTTCCACCGACGGCCACAAGTTCGTCAACGGTGTACTCGACAAGCTGGCCCCGCGTCTGCGTGAAGCTGAAGTGAAGGCGTTCAAGCGCTGATTGGCGTTTGAATCAGCAATGGGCGAGTTTGAGCTGATCCGCAATTTCTTCGCCGCCGCGCCTTGTGCGCAGGGCGGCGAAGGCGTTGCCCTCGGGATCGGCGATGACTGCGCCTTGCTGGCTGTTCCCCCAGGGGAGCAGTTGGCGATTTCCACCGACACCCTCGTGGCCGGTGTGCACTTCGCAGATCCTTGCGACCCCTTTCTGCTCGGTCAGCGCTCGCTGGCCGTGGCCGTCAGCGACCTGGCCGCCATGGGCGCCACTCCCGTTGCCTTTACCCTTGCCCTGACCTTGCCGACGGTGACCGCCGATTGGCTGGATGCCTACGCCCGTGGTTTGAATCGCATGGCGCAAAGTTGCGGCGTGGCATTGGTGGGTGGCGACACCACTCGCGGGCCGTTGAGCCTGACCGTGACTGTGTTTGGTCGAGTGCCGTCCGGCCAGGCACTGACACGCAGCGGCGCGCAACCAGGCGACTTGCTGTGTGTCGGTGGCGACCTGGGCAATGCTGCCGGCGCGTTACCACTGGTGCTGGGCGAGCGCAGCGCTGATGCGGCCATCGCCGATCCGTTGCTGGCGCATTACTGGTCGCCACAACCGCAACTTGGATTGGGCCAGGCATTGCGCGGCAAGGCGACTTCGGCGCTGGACATCTCCGACGGCTTGCTCGCGGACTGTGGGCACATTGCCCTCGCGTCGCAGGTCGGACTTCAGGTGGACATTGAGCGCTTGCCGTTGTCGAAAGCGCTGGTTGCCTTCCTCGGCCAGTCGGGCGCACAAATTGCGGCCCTGAGTGGTGGCGATGATTACGTGCTGGCCTTCACCTTGCCGTCCGGCGAGTTACCGGCGTTGCTGGCTGAAGGCTGGCCAATCCATGTGGTCGGGCGAGTCGTTAGCGGGCAAGGCGTGACACTGCTGGACGCCGCTGGAAAAGACATCACCCCGCAGAGCCGGGGCTATCAACATTTTCGGGAGACACCGTGACAGATCATCCCAAACAGGTCCCGGCGGAATTCGTACCGCCGTCGGTCTGGCGCAATCCATGGCACTTCCTGGCGTTCGGCTTCGGCTCGGGCACCTTGCCAAAGGCACCGGGCACCTGGGGGTCGTTGGTCGCGCTACCTTTCATCCCGTTGTGGCAGATGTTGCCCGATTGGGGCTATTGGCTGATGCTGGGCATCACCATGCTGTTTGGCTTCTGGCTGTGCGGCAAGGTGGCCGATGATTTGCGCGTGCACGACCACGAAGGCATCGTCTGGGACGAAATGGTCGGGATGTGGATCACCCTGTGGCTGGTGCCGGAAGGTTGGCAGTGGTTGCTCGCGGGTTTCCTGGTGTTCCGCTTCTTCGACATTCTCAAGCCATGGCCGATTCACTGGGTCGACCGGCATGTGCACGGCGGCGTCGGGATCATGCTCGATGACGTACTGGCCGGGGTGTTTGCGTGGTTGGCGATGCAAGGACTGGTGTGGTTTTTCGCCTGACCAGAGAGGTTTTGGGGCGTTAAGTGGGAGAACTAGGGATGGCTCTACGCGGTTTGATGGTGATGGTGTTCGCGTTGTGTTGCTCGCTTGCCTGCGCGGGGGAGGCCGCGCCGACGCCGTCGGTGATTCACCTGGCCAGCGAGGACTGGGAAGACTACACCGCTGCCGACGGTCATGGGCTGGGCTGGGACGTGCTGCGGCAAGTCTTCGAGCCGGCGGGCGTCAAACTGGATATCCGCACCGAGCCTTACGTGCGCTCCATGGGCCTGGCCGAGCGTGGTGAAGTGGATGCCTGTGTCGGTTCCTATCGTGACGAGTCGGATGAGCTGCTTTACCCGCGCTGGAACTTCGACACCGATCACATTTATGCCCTGGGCCTGACCACCAGTCCGGTGCCGACCCGGGAAACCCTGGGTAATTTTCGTCTGGCCTGGGTCCGCGGCTACGACTACCAGCATTACCTGCCCAACGTTCGCCGCTATAACGAAGTGCTACGGCGTACCGGCATCGTCTCGATGCTGACTCAAAATCGTGCCGATTTTTACATCGATGCACTGACTGAAGTCGATTACGTCGTCAGACGGGCGAAGGATCCATCGCAGTTGCGCCGCACCCATATCGCCGAATTGCCGCTGTATCTGTGCTTTGCCAAGACCCCGCAGGCCCGCACGCTGATGGCGTTGTTCGACCAGCGCATGGAACAACTGGTGAAAAGTGGCGAGTTGAAGCCGATCTTCGAGCGCTGGAAACAACCCTATCCATTTGAAGAGCATTAACACGGATTTTACGGTCGTCGGCGATTACCCCCTGTAGGAGCGAGCCTGCTCGCGATAGCGGACGTCCAGTTGACGAATATTTGTCTGACACACCGCTATCGCGAGCAGGCTCGCTTGTATGTTTAGACTTGAAGGGGTGGGCGGGACTAAAAGCTCGATTCCGACTCTAGCCAGTACGGACCGTGGGAGACTTCTCGTCCCGCCCTTTCTACCCGAAGCGCCGATAAGGAATTCATCG
>NZ_JAGYGD010000032.1:0-75392 GCF_019947275.1 Pseudomonas sp. GL-RE-29 | reverse complement strand
CGATGCCCAGCACGCCGTTGGCGTGATAGAGCTTGATTGCCGTGCTGACGATCTGCATCCGTCCGGCGCCATTGTTTCCGTTCAGCTCCCAGGGGCCAGACTTCGGAAGCGCCCAGCCGGACAGGCCTGAAACATAATCACTGGAATAAAGGGCGCCGCCGATTTTGCCGTTGGTGATGCTGGCGTCTTGGACAAATGCTTCTCGGATAAACGTCTGCCCACCGACCACCGCGAACGGCGAGACAGGTGTGCCATTGGCCAGATTCAGCAACATGAACGTATCCGCCCGCACAACAAACTGGGACGACACGCCGGATGGATCGACCTGAAGACCTAGGCCGAAAGAAGCGGCGTACTTCTGCCCACCCGCCGTGGTCTCCATCTTTACCGACCAAAGCGTGGACAGCTTGCCGTTGGTGTCTGCAAGTGCCGTAGCGGTTTGCTGTACTGCTGCCGAGTTTTGTCCCACCGCCACGCTCAACTGATCGGTCTTCGTGACCATCGCCGAATTGTTGGTCGCGACCACCTTCTCCAGTCCGGTGATGTTGGCCGCGTTCTTGCCAATCGAGGCGTCGAAGGTGGTGAGTCGTTGTGATGTCGCCTCGTATTCGGAGGTGCGAACCTTGGTTTCCGTGGCAGCCGATGCGGTGCTGTCCCAGCCCTTCAAAGCATCCGCCAGATCGCCCTCCCCGTTGTCGTCTCTCGACGATGCACGCAAAGCCTCGAAGGCCGTCGCTTGGGAAGTCATCACGCCGTCGAGTTCGCTGATCTCGGCGGTGTTGGTGGCGACCTGTTGCGCCAAGCCGTTGGCCGTTTCAACCGTCTGGCCAACGTCGAGCCAGTAGGCAGCGTTCGGTGGCGGAGTATTGAGCGGCACGTTGCCGGTCGCCTGATAGATCCGCTTGCCCACTACCACCAGGTCGTATTCAACGTAGGTGATTTCCGGGTCATACCCCTTGAGGCCGTCGAGCGCATCGATCTGCGCCTGAAGCCCGGGGATCTTCTCAATTTCAGCCAACAGGTCCTCGCCGAGTTCCGTCTTGGTGATCTGACCGGCAAGCATTTCCAGAATGGCCCCAGCGTCAGCGCTCGACTGCCCCTGCACGCCCATGCTGATTGGATGCCACGGCCCGATGTTGCCGATCCGATCCACCAGCCGCGCCCAGAAGTAGAACGTGACCCCGGCAGCCAGGCCGAGCATGGAGAAATCGCTTTGTGGGTACGACAGGTCCGTCAGCTTGGTGGCTGCTTCCAAGCTGGTGGTTGGTCCGTACCAGATTTCAGTTCGTTGCGTGTCCTCAGCCCCGGCAGGAAAGCCCCACTTCAAATAGATGCCGAACAGCAGCGGCGCGGCCGTGAGGAACGACACCGCTGGCGGCAACCCTTGCTTGCCGGCGAGATTGGTCAGGATCGAGCTTTTCCATACCGACGAGATATCGAAAGCACTGACCGCCCGGACGCGGGCCAAATAAGCCCCGGCGTATATCCCGGTTACGTCAATGCTGGTCGAGCCCGTGCGCGGCGTCCTGATCCAGTTGCCATTGTCCTTGCGCCACTCGACCTCGTAGGCGACCGCACCGTTGACCGCTGGCCAGGTGATGGACATGGTGGCGACTGCGATACCCTGGGAGACAACCGAGCTCGAAGTGAGCGTCACACTGGCCGGCGCCGGAACGACGGCGATCGGGATTACGCTGATCGGCCGTTCTTCCAGGCGAGCACCCGTGTCGATGTGCGCAAACTTGCTCGGGTCGTACTGGATGGCCGATATTTCAAATACGCCAGGCTCGGGACGTGAAACGCTGGTCACGCGGTACAGCGGCACGGCCAAATCGTCAGCGTCGAGCGCCCAGACAAGCTCGCTCTCCGGCACTGCTGAATAGGCGACAGTGACAGTAACTGCGCGCCCCGCCACGGCCTGCACCGTGCGCCCTTCGCACTTGCCATTGGGCAAGTTCAGGATCAGTCGATCGCCAGCCTTGGCTTGTGTGTCGCGGTCGAGGGTAATGGTGCGGCCAGACACCGTGGAGATTCGCCCACCGATCGCACGGCCCGCCAGCAGCTCGTCGGCAACGGGAATAACGTAGCCAGGCAGAGGGATGCGTCCGTCGAGACCGACCTTGAACGTGATCCCACGATCCTTGGAGTTCGTCAGTAGCGCCCACTTGCCCCGGCGTTGCGCCTCCGACTCGCGGGTGCAGCCGATTGCGCTGATCTCCAGTGGGTTGTCGCCGTAACGGCGCTGCAGCTTCGGATCGGTCACCGAGGTAACGTCCGTGTCGTAGTTGTTCGCCGGGTTGTCGTAGCTGATCAGGGCCCGACTGTACCTGGTGCGCTCCGATGCGCTCGAGTAAGTGAACTTGCCGTCAATGACGTTTGCCCGGGTATAGGCAAAGTCGAAGTCGGTTGCGCGCGGCATGTCGGACAGGCTGAACAGTTGCCCTTGCGCCCAGTAGGTCATCCCACGATAAATCGCCGAGATGTCTCGCAGCAGTGACCAAGCGTCGGCCTTGCCTTGCAGGTTTAAGTTGCAGATAAAGCGAGGCTCTTGCCCGCCCTTACCGTCCGGCACCAGTTGGTCGCAGTACTGGGCGATCCGGTACAACTCCCACTTGTCCACCTGCCAAGGCTTGATCCGACGGCCAAGGCCGAAGCGGTCATTTACCGTAATGCCGTAGGTCACCCACGCAGGGTTATCGGTCCAGCCGAGCTTAAAGGTGCCATCCCAGATACCTGTGTAGGAACGAGTCTCGGGCTCGTAGTTGCTCGGCACCTGCCATTTACGGGCTTGGCAATCAACGGTGACAGCCGGGATGTTGCGGAACTGCTCGGCCGAAAACTCAATGTAGAGCAGCGCGGTGTTTGGGTAGCCGAGCTTGGCGTCGATGACTTCAGTGAAGCCCGCGATCTGCATGGTGTCGGCGATCTTGTTGTTGTTCTGATTGGGCGTGATGCGGGTCACGCGCATCAGCCAGCCACTGGTTGCTGCCGGTAAATCGATGCGGCGCGTGCGCTCGTAGGTACTGGTGGTTTTTCCGTCTACAGCTTCGCTCAGCACTTGCTGATAGGCGCCGCCATCGGTGGCCAGCTCAACTTTGTACTCGATTCGGTAGCCGTTTGTGTTGCCGCTTGAGTCCACCGATTGCAACGCAGGCCAGGCGAAGCGTAGGCGTACGGCCGATAGCTCAGTGTTGCTGATTGCACGCACATAAGGCGTGCCACTGCGAAGCTCAATGCCTAGGGTGGTTTCGTTCTCGATCGATGGGATGCCCTGTATGTAGCTCTGCTCGACAGAACCGCTACGGAACTCCCATTTCACGTTCGGGAAGTTCATGTTGCCCTGAGGGTCTTGCAGCGGCGTGTTGTCGAGGTAGATGTCCTGGGCGGTCGGATTGCCGGCGAACTCGCCCTCGCCCATGGCTATCAATATTTTGGCCATCGCTACAGAGCGCAGACTATCCGGCGCCTCGGTCGGGGTCTTTGGCTTGTCCGATCCGCCTTTGGCGCCGAAGATTTCAACCTGCTGTGCTGCGCCCATGCTGTTCTCCAGGCAATAAAAAACCGCCTCATGGGCGGTCGTGGTGTTTGGTGGTGTGGCTACACTTGGTCTTCGGCGTAGATGGCAGCACTGATGATCGCGCCACCCCAGCGGCGCTTCCCGATGCAGAGCGGGACAGGGTTACCGGATGCGGTGGTGTTCTTGGCGCTGCCGAAGGCATAACCCGGGGTGTTCTCTGGGGCTGCGCTGGTCTTCAGGCCTTGGGCTTGGGGACTGAGCATCTGGACTACGCCACCAAGGGCCATTGATGCACCCATCAGCATCAGGCCAGAAGTGAAAGGTGTCGCCGTACCGCCAGAAGCGAAAGTCATAACAGCTCCCACAGCGAGCAGCGCCACACCCACAATAGTCTGGAGAGCGCCGGCACGCTTACTGCCAGATAACACTGGAGCGATTCGAATATCGCCCATCCCGCCGAAAGAGAGTTCGCCCTCGCTGATATTCGTCTTCCCGCGAAAGACAGCAAACTCCAGGCCTCTCGACTTTGCATTGGAGAGAAAGCGCTCAAGCCCTGGGATCTGGATGCACAACGCTTTAATTGCCTCAGCTGGAGAACTAACGGACAGCCTGAATGCTCGACCAAATTGCCGAAGCTGCCCATAAAGTAGGATCGTGGTCATTGGCTGATATTCGTTAGGGGACGCAGTCATTCCTTTTCCTCTAAATGCAAAAAAACCACCCGAAGGTGGCTTTAGATTCTGGCTGGCGAATCAAATAGATGTCGGCCGTATATCAAGCCCTACTTGAGTATCGCCGCCGATCCTGAATTTCTTTACCTGCCCATCTACCACAACCATGGACTGCTCCTTTCGGAGCTCACCCCAGCTGCATGTACCGCCCCCGATTTTGTCGCCCGACAAACCGATAATGTGCTCGCCAGCAGGAACGTAAAGGCGGACCACTTCGCCGGTATCGATTCGAGCCGTAAACTTCCCATCGACCAAAACTCCGACGTAGCACGCACCGCCAACAAAACCAGTGTCACGCGTTACGATTACGGTTCCGTGCGGGCCGGCAGGCTTAGCTGAGAACGCCATAATCCTATCAGATGGCACAGGCCTCGCCTTATCGGCAGGAACCTGAGAAGTCGAACACCCCGCCAACAAAGCCACTGCAACCGCCCCGATCAAAATCCGCATGATCATTCCTTGTCCTGAAAACGCAGACTGTATCACCCGTTTGAGCCTGTACGAATCCCCAGTAACGCTCAACCGCCCGCCGATAGTAGCCTCTCGCCTTCATGCAACGGATACCCCCAGTCCTTTGCTTGCAAGCCCAAGGACTGGGATTGCGCCAATTTCGGCGCGTTAATGACCTGGAGGTCAATGTGAGCAACCCCTACAACGTAAGCAATGAATCCGCTATCTACCAACTTGCCAACGCGGTAACGGCGTTGGCTCAAGTTTCAGCTCAAGCACATCCAGAGCTCACCCAGGGATATCTGGCTATAGCAATGGAGGGGTCTAAGCGCGCTGGCCATGGCGATGATCTGGTTAAGGAGATTTTTCATATAGTTTTCCCAGGTGCTCAGCCTCCTGTTGCTTTATCACCTGAAGAGTTCGCAGCAAAACAGGCTGAACTAGGCAAGTAATTTTGCATTAGTGACGGTCGAAGATTTGATCATGGCTTCATTGATATAGATTCGACCGTCACTCCCAGCCAGAAACGGAACTGCAGGTTTCCGTTGGTTCGAATTTTTCATATTCATATACCACTCCTGCGGCCCTGCCGCGTCATGTGATTGATTGTGCATCTTTGTGCCTGAGGACCAGGCGTGTTCGGTCCAGCCACGGCCCGCCGAAGACGATGATCTCGCTCGGCCGCCCGTACAGGTGGTGCAACAGGAAAGGACCAGGCCCGAAGGTGTTCGCATTTTCCTCTGGTAGGGCTGGATCGGTGCCGAGGTAGATCCCCGCATGGTTCGGGTGAGCTGTTCGGCCTACCGTCATGACGATCATGTCGCCGCGCTGCGGATGGTCGACACGGACAAAGCCGGCCGCCTCGTAGTTCGCTTCGTACAGGCTGACAGC
Organism: Pseudomonas sp. GL-RE-29; assembly: GCF_019947275.1. Classification (NCBI taxonomy): domain Bacteria; kingdom Pseudomonadati; phylum Pseudomonadota; class Gammaproteobacteria; order Pseudomonadales; family Pseudomonadaceae; genus Pseudomonas; species Pseudomonas sp. GL-RE-29. Next base: position 69,803 of record NZ_JAGYGD010000032.1, on the reverse strand, counting down.
GTCCGCGCTTTCCCACCAACCGTCCTCGCGCTTGAAGGACTCGAACTCAAGCCCCAGCTCGCGCTTGTACCAGTCGGCGCAGACCTGCCAGCAGTCCCACGCACCGTGCACAAATGGGCGATTGAGCAGCGGCGTAATGCCGACTGGGGTGATGCTGCGCAGGTCGCCTTCCGGCCAGCTGACTATGTGCCAGGGCAACTCGGTAGCCTCACACATGGCTAGGTCGTGCGGCGATGGTCGACTGGTGGCGTCCGGGTGCGAATGGATAATGCCGATGACCTCGCCCAAATCTTCCGCTTTGGCGTAGTCCTCCGGATCAATCCGGAACTCTTCACTAGGATCGGCCGCAATATTCCGACACGGGAAGTATTGCTGCTTTCGCCCAACCGCCAGCAGCAGGCCGCAGCACTCTTTCGGGTACTCCGCTGCGGCGTGCGCTTGGATCGCCAACAGGATGTGCTTGCGCATGATCAACTCCGGGCGATCAGTGAGACGGCGGGGAATCCACCGTGTGGAAGTTGGTTGTTGTCACCAAAGCGCAACTTGCAGGACTTGAGCCCGCCCTTGCACTCGTCCTTGCTCGGGTCATCCGTTGGGTTGTCGTCGTCATCGAACATCGCACCGCCGGTGTAGCCGCAGTTCGGCCCACGGTAGCCTCCGGTCATGGCCCAGTGGCAGAAGGTCGTCATCTGGCGCCCGGGCAGTCCGTGGTTGTCGATCTCGCCCGGAGACGAAAGCTCCCACTGCACAAACTCGCCGTCTTCACCGGTCTTCTGGTCGATAAACCAGATCTCCAGCGCCTCTTGCGTCGGGTCAGCAGTCGGGTTGCCACCCGGAAAATTCGCCGCGTCGAGGTACTGCGCCATGGTTTCGCGGACAGTCAGCTGAAACTTCAGCAGGTCTTCGAAGGCCAGGCACAGCGCCGTGATTCGCCCGTTGACGTTGCCCGCGCTGAATACCGGTCGAGCCGCCCTGCCGTCACTGTCCGAGCTGAGGCCTTCAATCTGCACCGGCCACGCCGCGTACTCGTTGCCTTGCCACCAAATCGACTTGGCTGGCAGTTCGTCGACTGATCCCTCATAGGCGAGCAGTTCGGCGGGTGTATGCGGAATGGCGTGACCATGGAAGCGCAGCACATCGGCGCCGTATTCCGTACCGTCAATTTCAAAAAGCCGCACTTCCCCGCCGGGCTCCAGCTTCTGGATGTCCGTTATCAGTGCCATGTGGCAGTTCCTTATGGATGAAAGGTTTGCTCGAAGGTACCGGTCAGGGCGTAAACATCCCCACCCCTGTTCGCCGGCTTGTAGCCAGTGCATTTGTAGAGGCCGAGCTCACCGAGTGGCGGCGTCCACAGGAAGGCTTTCGCTCCAGCGTGACGGTCGAGAAAGGCGATGATCTGCTTTACCGTGGCGGCCTTGCCTGTGTAGCTGAACGGCCAGGACTGCGATTTGTTGTTGATGCCGTCCGACACCGACTGGCTGTAGCCATCACCGAACTGCTTGGTGCGCACCCGTTGACTGACCTCGCCCTCGGCACCCTTTTCGACCTGCCAGGTGAAGCGCTCAATTGCCATAGATCACCCTTTGATTGCTCTCGTTATGCTGCCGCCCTGGCTAAGATCCTTGCGCAGCAACTGTCGATACTTCTGCTCGACGAAATCGCCAAGCTCTTTGCCGAACTGCTGATACGACGGATCGCTCGACGTTGCGCTGGTGCTGCCATCGCTCGCGACATTCACCTGCACGCTGATTTGCGTAGTGCCGCCACCGCCCATGGCTTGAATGCCTGCACCACCGCCAGAGGTCAGCGGCGTGACGCTGCCGCCATTCGCGCCGGTCATGAGGTAAGAGCGCCCGCCCTCGTTGTACAGCTCAGGGCCGAGTTCGTTGACTTCGTAAAGCGAGTTCGCTGCAACCGGACCACCAGCAGCCCGGTACCCTGAAAAGTCGACATTGCTGTAGCCGGCCTGGGTCGACCCCGCCGAAGATGCTGCGCCGCTACCGCCACCGAAGTACGCGCTGGCGGCAGTGCCGGCAAGACTCGAAAGAAGTCCGGAGGCCGCCTGCCGTGTAGCAATGCGCGCCATGTCCGCCAGAATCGATTTGGCGAAATCGGAAAACGCGAACTTGCCAGATATGGCGAAATTCGCGACCGCGTCTTCCATTCCGCTGAATGCGTTACTGAACAGGTCATAGGTCTGGCTGGAAACGTCACGCGCCGACTCCAGGTAGTCCTGAAAAGAAGCGGTTGCGCCGTTTTTCCAGTCGCTTTGCTTGGCGGCGAGTTGGTCGTAATAGTCCTGATTGGCGGCCAACGCTTCGTCCAGCTTTGCGCGAATCTTGCCGGACTCGACGTTGTAGGCCGAGCCACCCAACTGATCAGCCGGAGTAGCCTTGTTCAACTGATCCTGATAGCGCTGGAACTCCTTGCGGGTGGCTGCATCCTCTGCGGCACGCTCGGCAGCCTGACGACCCAGCCCAATGAACGATAGTTGCGAAGTGCGCTGATCATTCTTGCTCTCGCTGGCCGATGTAATCGACGCCTGAATCTGCGCCGACCGCTCTTGCAGCTTGATCGTCTCGTTGTGTAGCCGAACCTCTTCAGCCACCGCGACGTTCTTGTCGAGCTGGGCCTTGATGCCAGCCTCGCTGGCCAGCAGGCTTTTTTGATCTGCAGTCAGCACCGACCGCGTCTTGAGATCGGCAATCTGCTGGGTGATCTCGGCGCGTTTGCGTTCAGCCTCGGTCAGCTTGTCGTCGCTCTTCAGCTGAGCAGAGAGCGAGCTTTCCTGAGCGCGGAGTGTCAGCAGCATCTGGGCGCCGGCATCACTTCGTACAGCGGCGACCTTCGGGTCTTTGTACTTGTCGTTGATGTTGGCGATGTTCTTATCGACCGCCGCCTGATTGAGTCGGGTGTCGTTCGGGTTAACCTCCCGAATTTTGTCCAGATCCGCCTTGTACTTCTTGATTTCCGCGCCGCGCAACTGCTCATTGGTGAAGGCGGACTTGGTCAGCGCATCGATACGCTCAGCAGCAGCGATAGCATCCTTCTGGCGACTGCCATCCAACGCCTGGGCAGCGGCAATTGCTGCCGCGGTGTCACGCTGCTTGACGAGGAAATCGAGCTCCAGCTTCGAGTTCGCCAGCTTCTTCTGCGCATCGGTGTCGTCCGGATCACCCTTTAAAGCGCTCTGCGCGGCAGCTATCTGCTGACTGAGATCGGCGATCCGCTTCGAGGATTCTTCGGCGCGGCCAATGTCATTGAAGGCGTCGAGGGTCTTTTTTGTTTCTGCTGCGACACCTTTCCATGCTCGCTCCCACAGGCTCAGGTTTTCAATGACCTGCTTGGAGCGGTTCTGGATCGTGTCTGCATAGGTATCGGCGAGTAGCTTGGCTGCACCGGTCTCATCGCCGCTTTTCTTCAGGGCAACGATCTGCGAATAGATCGAGGCGGTGAGGAAATTGTATTGGTCGTTCAGCCTCTTGGCGGCGGCAACCGGGTCTTTGCCAATCTCGACGAATTCGGCGACGGTTTCCGCCGCGGCTTTGCCGGTAGCCTCTTGCATGGACAGGGCAGCAATAGTGATCGCCTCGAAGCTATCTGAGGCGATCTTTCCGCTACCGGCCAACTGGGCTAGGACTTCAGCCGCAGCGCCCGTATTCCCCACGCTAGCGCCGATGTTTCGCGCCATGGTGCCCAGTGCATCTGCCGTCGTGCCCGCGGCATTACCAGTGAGAATCAGCGCCTTGTTGTAGGCGACCGCCTCCTGAGTGCCGTTGTTGTAGGCGACAGCCAGACCTACAGCCGCCGCGCCGGCAAGGGTAAACGGGTTGATCAGTCCGGCGACGTACCCGCCCAGCGCCTGAGCGGCTGGACCAATACCGCCGAACATGTCTTTGAGCTGGCCACCTTGCTGCAAGAGAACCGTCAGCGGCGCCTGGCCACCTTGGAGCGATACAGCAATGTCAGTGAACTGCGCCGGTACACCGCGGAGGGCCGCAGCCGTCTGCTTGGCGGATAGGCCCAGCTTTTCGGTCTGCTTGGTCAACCCTTCGGTGGACTTCTCGGCACCCTTAGCCCCTGCACCCATGCCCTTGACGGCTTTCTCGGACTTCTCGGTGGACTGGGTCAGGCCGAGCGTTGATTTCTCGGCCTTTGCGCCCGACTGGGCAAGCTTGTCCAGGTCGTTAGCAGCCTGAGCGGCCTCGGCCGAATTTACGCGAATGCCCAGTTCGGCGATCGAGGTCATGCAGTTCTCCAGGCAATAAAAAACCCGCATGGCGGGCTGTGTTGTTCGGCTGAGCTATTTCTTCTCACGCATCTGATCGAGCGCTTCACCTTCCATCAGGCGGACCCAGTCGAACACCTCGGAACGCTCGGACTTGGGCACGCCGCGCAGACGCATCACGTCGGGCAGCACCCCGTAATCAAGCCCCGTAGCCCCACCCATGCCCGTGCGCCACTGCGTCTCCATCGCCATAAAGACACCCAGAGCCTGCCAGTTGTCGGGCCATATCTCGAATTCGTCGCTGCCCATATCCTCTGGCGTGAAGCCGAACGCGGCTAGCTCGCTCTTGGCGGGGCTTTTCGCGTAAAGCCTACGGGCAGCGTCGATTAGTTTTTTCGGCGGGCCTGCACGATCTCGTCGGTGTAGGCCTGGGAAATAACGCGAACGGCGCCTGCGTAGTTCTGACACAGCAGTTCGAAGCTCTCGGCCTCGCACTTGTCATCAAGATCCCATCCGACCACGCAGCCTGCCAAAACCTCTGCATCAGTCTTGCCCTGAATCTCTTTAATCCACTCGTCCAGCGCGTCACGGGTGCGGTGCTTGAACTCCACGACTACGACAGCGGCGTCACCACCATGGATAGGCAGCTCGACTGGCTTCTTGAACGTCGGGGCAGCCTTCAGGCTAAATTTAACAGTCATGTTCTATCCCAAAAGGAAAGCCCGCGCAGTGGCGGGCTGGATGGTTATGCCGAGTAGCGCATCGGCTCGGACGTCAGCGAGACAGTGGCCTGCAAGCCCATGATCTCGTTCTTGGTCAGGGTCGGGGTTTTGTTCAGCGTCACATACCCGTTGTAGAGGATGCTCGACTGCGACGGCAGGGTGATGCGCACGGCGCGCGGGATGCGGTCATCGTTGGCAGCAGACAGCAGCGCATACCACGGCAGCGAGGCGTCATCGCCGATGGTCATGGCGAAGCTCGACGCCGACTTCACGGTCGGGATCTGGTGCTCTACGTCCTCTTCGAGGAATGAGTAGGTAACGAACTGCTGCTCGCCGCCCGAGGTCGTGAACTCCAGCACCTGGGTGATCTGCACCCACGTCAGGATCTTGCGAACCGTGCCCGCGCCACCACCGACCGGGTACAAACTGACGTTACTGGTGTCCACGCCTTCGAGTACGAAAGCGTCAGCCGTTTGCGACTTCACTCGCACGATGCGGGAGTTCAGGCGGGACCAACCGGAAGTGACTTCCAAGATATCGCCGACTACGAAGCCATGGCCGACAGAGCTGCAGGACGCCTCAGCGGCGTTACTGATGGCAGTTACGGTCTTCGGCGCTTGATACGTCGAGGCCGCGGCGACTACCGCGCCGTTGGGAAGCGAAACAGACATGGGTTTTCCTCATGCACAAATGAAAAAACCCGCACTAGGCGGGCTCCGGTGTTGCTCTGCGGGTCAGTCGGTGTCGGCGCGGTATTGGAAACTGGCGGCGATTGTCCAGGTGTTGCCCTCTGGAACGCCGGGACCAGGCTCTAACGGCGTCAGCGTCATGACGGTGAGGCCGGCCTTTGCGTATCGATCGTTCAGCGGGAATAGCGCGGCCAGCTCGTCGACGATGCCCTCAGCCTTGCCGGTGCCGGCGCCGGCTGGCGTCACGACGCTGACCTGAAACAGGCCGGTAAAGGCCCTGTGGTCACCGCCAAGCGTCTCGCTGCTGGTTCCAGCCGGTAGCGTGAAGGCTGCAAGGTAGGTCTCGCCGTCGTTCGGGGTGAGGGGCACGCCTTGATAGGCAATGCGCAATGCCGGCGTTCTGGCGGCAGCCCACGCAGCAAGACGAGCCTCGTAGATCTGGCGAATGGTTCGATGGCTCATATGTGGTGATTCCTGACCGCCTCGTCGACGATCTGCTGAAAGCGAGCAAGTGTTACGCGGACCATGCCCTGCGGCGCCTGCTTCTCTGAGTGGCCGTATTCCAGCGGGATGGCATAGGGAAGGCTGTTGGTGATGTATGCCACCTGGCCCGCATTGAAGGCTCCAGCCTCAGCAACAATGCGGCCTAGTGTCTCTGCTCCCGTCGGGTCGACATTCAGGCTGGTGCTGTTGTCCGGCGTCATCAGGTTGAATTGCCAGTTGCCGCGGAACCGCCCGGAATCCACCGGCGACATGCGGATCAGTGAGCCGGCAACCTCGATGATGATCTCGCGCAGACTGGCGTCGATCGCCTCAGTTGCTTGCTCGGCGAACTTGGCCAGCTCCAGAGCGAAGCCGCCCTGTTTGCCACCATATTTGGCTTTCATGTTGGCCATCAGCTTCGCACCTGCAATTCGTACAGAAGCGGAGTGCCGGCCGGATTGATCTCTTTCAGCGGCGGCACAATTGACCAGGTCTTGCCGTCAGCAATGACCTTGCTCAGCAGCGAAGGCGCCGAAGTCAGCCCCTTGGCCGCGAGCTTCAGCTTCTTGTCGCCTTGCTTGATCAGGCTGTTGGCTTGGAACTCCAGCCCGGTGTAGTCGATAAGGATGCCCTGCCCGTCTTGCTCGGTGATCGTCTCGGGCGAGGTTTCGCCCGATTCGGGGTCGTACCCGCCCGGCATTACGGTGCGCAGGGTGATGGTCAGTCCGTACTGCGCGATGAGGCGCAAGGCCGTAGCGGCCATTCGGTCGTAGAACGCGCTCATGGTCAGGCCCTGATGGCGAACAGGCCTTTGCGGGCGATGTGCGCGGTGAACTGAAGGCTGCTCGGGCTGGCCGTGACAGCGGGTTTCTGGCTGCCGCTCGATGCAGCTGCATACTGGACTTCGACCGCACCCTCGACGCGCTCCTTGGTGACTGCACCAGTGCGCTTGTCGACTGGGTCGATGTCGTCAGCGTGAATCTCGGCGGCTAGCGCCATCTGCCCGGACTTGATCCGAACAGGAATGGAATCGGACGGCAGCGTTCGCTCGTCGATGGTTACATCTCGGCGCGGCCACGAAAGTGCCTGATCGCCGTTGGTGCGGGTGCCTTTCCAGTTGTATCCGTCCATAGCCAGTGCAGCGCGGCGCAATAGGGATTCCTGAGCAGGCTCTTCGGCAGGGATAGTCGCGCCGTACTTGGCGGCATAGTCGACCAGCTCGGCGGCGGTGGCGAAGCTGTCGGCGTCCGGCTTCCCGGTGCCATCTTCAATGATCAGTGACACTGGATACCCTCCGGGCGAAGCCCCTCCGCAGAGGGGCCGTGCTGCTGGTTACTCGCTGGCCTGGGCTGGCTTGTCTTCGGCCAACTTGGTCAGCTTCGGAGTCTTTTCCGCGATCTGTTCCGGATCGATATCGGCTTCGTGCTCGACATCGATGATGCGCAGGTTGTTGCGCCGAGCCAGGTCTTTGGCGTCTTCCTTGTACTGGTGCAGCGGGTGAGCTACGAGCCAGATTTTGCGGGTGTCGCGAATAACGTTGCTCATGATCAGTCCTTAGCCTCGTCGCCGATGAGGACCACGCCTGCGCAGAGCTTGTCTGCCCAAACCTTGTCCCAGTTGGTGCCCGTTTCCAGAGCAGCTTTGACCGGCGATTTACCGCCGTTGGTTTCGTCCCAGGTGAAGCCCTTCAGGCCGACGTTCTCGGTCCATTCAGACTGGTATTTGGTTTCCAGGCGGGTCTGACCTACGCCCGAGGTTTCATCGATCACCGACTTGAAGTCGCCGTTCGGCTCAACCTTCACTGCGCCGGCAGTCAGGCACAGGACGTAGTTTTTGTTCGGAGTGCCGGTGATGCGCAGGGCCGGGGAGTCGGTAACGATCGAACGCTTGCCGAGAATATCCACGATGGTGACGTTGCCAGCCTGGAACAGCTGAGCGGCGTTGGTGATGTTCTGCGCGATCAGCTTGTGATACACGGCACCGGTCATCACCTGGGTGATCAGTTGCTGCGAGGCATCGCCGAACTTTGCGTGAGCGGCGTTCAGGGTGGCTTGGCTGATACCAGCAGTCGCGGATACGTCGTGGGTCAGGTTCGCCACGTTGGCCAGCGCAGCGCGGGTCACGCCAATGGCGCGGTTAACCTGCGATTCGAGCATTGCCTCGGCCAGCGACTGGCTGATCACGCGCAGCGCATCGCCAGGGTTGTTCTGAATCCAGGTGAGCTGGTTCGGCTCCCACACGATCGGGCCGAACGCTTTCATGGCCTTCACGGTGGAGAAGATGCCCTGAGTCAGAGCGGTGGCGGCAGCCGAAGCCTGGGCGGCGTATGCATCCACGTCGCGGATCGCACTGGAAACGTTTTTCCAGAAGGACACCTGCGAGAAGTCGCCCATGTTGCCGGCGTTCTGGAGCAGGATCGCGCCACCCGAGGCGGCGTTGAACGCCTGGGAGTTTTGGGTCAGTCGTTCAACGATCGCGCTTTTCAGCTGGTCGTTGAATACCTTCATATCGGTGAGAGCCATTTGGGGCTTCCTTTAGCTTGGGATTTTGGAGTCGTAGTAGAGTTTTTCTTGCGCCGGATCGCCCTTGCACTCGGCAAGAGACTTCGGCACGCCTGCGGCCCCGCCGCCTGGTTTTGCCCCGCCAGCCCCGCTGCCAGTGGCCTTGCTACCAACGATCAGAGGCGCGAACGCCGGATCGCTGGCGAATTCTGCTTTCAGTTCCGCCAGTGTGGCGGCCGATGGCTGGCCGTTGGCGTCGAGAACGACGACCGTAGGCTTGCCGTCTCGGGTGTCCATGCTCAGGCGCGACTGGATGTGAGGCAGGAGGGCTTTCGCGCTACCAGACACAGCCATTTCAGAGGCCAGTTCGTTGGCAGTGCGGCCGACGGTCAACTCTTTGATCTGCGAGCCGAGGCCGTCGCGATCAGCCAGCAATTCCTGCTCCCGTTTGGTGTACTTCTCCTGCCAGGACTTATCGAGCGCCGCGACGTCGCCACCCTTACGAGCAGCCTCTTCAGCAGCCAGTCGAGCGGTCTCTTCGGCCTCTTTGCGCTTGGCGGCTTCGGTTTTCTTCTCGCCGAGCAGGGTGTCGAGCTGCTTCTTCAGGCCCGTCACGTCCTCGCCCTGCGGGATGCCGTTTACCTTCAGCTTGTAGCCGCCTTCGCCTTGCTCATAGAGCGCATGCAGTGATGCGTCGAGGCCATCCAGATTTTCGCGTGTGTAGTCGAGCATGTTCCCCCCTGGGGATTTGATGTGCAGGCCCAGCCCGCAGATGTGAAAACCCCGCACTTGGCGGGGCCTGGTGATTTGTCGCGACACGTTTTGCGTATCGGCGTTTTGTGTCGCGCTACAGTCCGGCGCGCTTGAACATTTCCGGTTCAAGCTCGCGCATGCGGTCCAGGGTGATCGGCTTGAAGTTCTTGCCCAGCTGCAGGGCGGCGAACCTGTCAGCGTCGAGGCCGCCGTTCATCAGCAGCTTGGCGCGGTTGGGGCCGATGGCCAGCTCGATAAAGCTCATCGGCTGGGTCTTCAGCCAGGCGTAATACGTGAGGCTCGCTGGCACTTGGCCGCTGACACTCGCCCGGATCGCGCCCTTGGTGAACATCGCGCTGAACTTGGTCAGCAAGATGAAGCTGGTGCGGCAGTTCGGGTGAAACGGTGGTCGAGGCCCTGAATCGACCGGATAGACCTGATGGTCAATCGATCGGCAGTAAGGCGTCGTCTTGCTGTCGAGGGTGGCGATCAGCTGCACACCGGTGACGAAGTCGTCGTTCACCTTGGCTACCTCGTTGCGTGCTTGGCTGGCCACATGCTGCACCGAGGTGCGAACCACCGTGCCGGCATTGCGCTCGGTCGTGGCGAGTATCCCGTCAGAGTAGGCGAGCGCCTTGGTGCCGCGGATCTGCCGGACTATCTCGGCGTTGGTCTGGCCTTCAAACCATCCCTGCCTGATAGCCCCGCTGATCTTCTCGACCTCGGCGCTCGACCAGTCCTTGATGAACGATTCGAGCAACTTGCCGCCGCCATTGCCCTTGATGCTGAGCGGGTTCTTGAAAGCTGCTGTCCTGAGTGTCTGTAGCGCTGGCACAGCCGCTTCAAGGCTGATGCCGACCGGTAGCGTATTCGTCAGCAGCTTGGCTTCGAAGCTGGCCTGCGACTGCGCAATGTCCATCAGGTCGAGCTGCAGTTGATCGGTGTAGCGGCCGAGAATCTCGGTCAGGACCGTGTCGACTTCCTTCAGCAGCTTGTCCAGGCGCGCCCGGGTGAAGCTGGTCAGCTCGTCGCCGCTCAACCTTTCCCGGATGCTCTGGTCGATCCTCACCAGGAAGGGGCCGAATTTCTTCGCCTCTCCCGACTTCAGCCGCTCCAGCATGACCATGTTGCGGATGGTGCTATCAAGCTGCTCGATCGTTGTCATCGTTCATGTCCAAAGCAAGGCCCGTTGAGCTCGTCTCCAGTTCGTCGCGGATTTCCTCGTCGGTCTTCTCGGCCTTGATCAGGCCGATGCGGCGCATTTCAGTCCAGAAGTCAGACGCCGGGAGTTGGCCGGCCTGCACTGCTTTGAGCAGTTCGGAGATAACCTGCGGATCGACAGAGGCTTCGACGAAGTCCTGGTTCAGCGCGTATTCGCACTTGCCAGTCACGCCCATGAAGTCAGCTGCGAATTGCAGAGCCTTGGTGTAAACCTCGCTGACGTTGCTGGCGACCAGGGATAGTACCGAATGCTCGGCGGCGTTATCGGCCCCGGCCTGCGTGGCGGTCTTGGTCGCACTGCCCTGCTCGACCAGTCGAGCACCGAGGGCAACCATCTGCACCTCTTTGCCGTCCATGGCTTCCTTCGCCATCGAGTTTGGTTCGACCTGAAGGATTCCGGCGGTACCGCCCTGCGGCAGCATCAGTGGTGCACGGGAGCCGAAGTAGATGCCCTTCCCTTCCAGCATGTCGACCCAGGTCTGATCGAGGCCGGCCATGTAGATCTGAGGCTGCCCGACCATGTAGACCGAGTCCTCGTAGTCGGCGCTGTTGCGGTAATGCCCAACGTTGACCTCGGCCATGTCATACAGCGGCGCATCGTCCGGAGAGGTGTCGTTGTTCTGGCTGCCGACGAAGCCGCCCGGGATCTCGTTCCAGTTCTGGCCGTTGCCCCGGGTTGGTATGTACTGCTCTTTCAGCCCGAAGTCGCCGCCCTTCTCGTCCTGGCGCCAGACCTCGACCAGGTACGAACCGTAGACCAGCCGAAGGACGCGATACTGGGGCCAGGTCTCGACCTCGAAATCACCTTCCACTTCGTGCGTCTCGACCAGCACGACCAGGCTCAGCAGATGCTTCGCGCCGACCTTGGTGGTGCGCCAGTTGATGACCGCCTCGGCCGGATAGGCCTTGATGGTCGCTTGCACACCACCCTCTTGCAGATCCTTGACGCTGCTGTCGCTGCTGCCGTCCGTCTTCACCACATCGGGGAAGTCCACCAGCAGGAATGATCGGCCCGTTTCCAGCACATCAGCGAGCACCATTTGCGACTGCTGGTAGATGCTGACCCCGGCGCCGTCGGCGTCTTCGGTCAGGTAGGCTAGGGACGCGGGAGCGGTGAATGTTGGAACCGTGCGGAACACTGCCCCGACCAATCCATTCTTGGTGCGCCCCGTCGCGTTGAAGAACACGGCGCGCTTGATGTAGTCCTTGTAGCGCTCGGTGTTGGCCGCGCTCTTGTCGTCCGGGTTCGGCTGGGGCAGGTACAGCGTCTTGCCTGCCTTGATCGCATCCGACCCCTTGCAGGCGTCACGCACCAGGCGCCAGCGGTCGAGGGCCGCCACGTACTCAGGGCGCCGATAGGTAACGTCGTTGATCATCGAGCGAATCCCATTTTGAAGTTGACGGCGGGTTTAATGATTGGGAACAGGTTGGCCAACGGGTAGCCGGCTGCGTCGTTCAGGTGGTCTATGCCGCTCGACTTGTCCGGCATGCCGTTCTTGTCGTAGGCCTGTTGCTCCAGTCCGTCCGTGAGGTGCGGGCATCGGTGCGTGTTGATCTTTAGCCGGCGCTCGCCGTCGCCATTCAGGATCAAGGCGTTCACGGCGTTGACGCGGTCAGCAATGGCGGGGTTTGTCGAGTTGACCTGCACCGACATGCCGGCCTGCCGGATGATGCTCAGGTCGGATTCGCTGGCGTTCTTGCTGCTGGAGTTCTGACCGGACGCATCCGGGAACACCTTCAGTGCGTGCCCCTTGAGGCGATAGCGCTGGTGGAATAGCTCGACCATCGACGGGGTGTCGCGACCATCGGTGATCTCATCCACTGCCACGGGCCAGCCATCGCGTAGCACGTAGACCACGGCGCTCATTTTCAGCCTGTTGAAGTCCATGCCGATCAGCAGAGGCTCGCCCGGGCGTTCAACCTCATTCGTGTGATTGAGGCGACGGCAGAAGTCCGGATAGACACTGCCGCTGGTTAAGTTGGTGAACTTGCCCTCGATGTAGGCATCGATCAGCGCGGGCGGATAGCTGTCGCGCAGGGTGTCGACGTAGTCATCAGGCAGGAACGGGTTGCTGTACGTCGCGGCCTGGACCATGACGTAACCCCTCTTAGGGTTGCGGCCCCAGGTGTCGTACACGAACCGGTAACCCTCTGGCGTCGTGTAGGCGCTCACTCGGTTGAGTGGGTCGGCCACGTCGTCGGGCTGCTGCCGGTTTCGAGCAATGATCTTTTGCCAGGCCAGTTTTGCCTGCTCTTTTTTGAGCGTGTCGATCTCGTCGACGTGGGCTCGGTATGACTGGTAACCAACGATGCGCGCCGGGTTCTCCAAGGTACGCAGCACGAAGTCACCGCACTGGCCAGAGCTGGTGTAGATGATGTTCTCTTGCTTGTTGTACTTGTACCGGATGCCCATGTCCGTCAGCTTCTCTTCCATGCGCGGGGCAAGGATGAGGCGCACCAGGTCATAGGTCGGCTCGTACAGCGCGATCAGGGCAGATGAGGACATGAGGCCATCACGAATTGCGCAATTGGCCAGTGTTTCTGTCTTGCCCGTGCCGAAGCCACCCACGAACGCCGGGTACTTGTCCTTCAGCTGGTAGAACTCAAGCTGCGGCTCCGTCATCTGGAGCCTTAACACTCGCCCTTCCACTGACCACCTCGATTTCAATCTTGGCCACTGGCGGCAGTTCTGGCGGGTTCGCCTTGAGCAGTTCGGCGCGGGTGCGCTCCAGGCTCTCGACACGCGCAGTCAGGCGGTCGATCAGCCCGGCATAATCTCGAACCTTGCTGGTCGTCGATGTACCGCCCTGCTCGCCCGTGTCGATCTTCTCGCTGTCGATCTCCAGCGTGTTGCCGTGCTCGTTCTCCCGAGCCAGTGCACGCATCAGCCGGACACGGGTCAGGCGCAGCTCATCGTCGACTCGACCCAGCTCTATGCTGGCCAGCATGTCGTTCTCGGCATCAGTCAGGAACTTGCTGTAGATGGATCCGGCTTTGGCTGCATGCTTGTTGCCCTTGTTGGCCTTCGATGCTGCACCACCGTGTAGCTTGCACTTCGAGGAACCCGGAACTGCGTGCCGCTTGCATGGTTCCCCTGAGCGCGTTTTAGCGCCGCAATGGGCCATGGGCTTGCCTCATTCATGGGGTGTTTTCGCAGAACGATTCATTCAACGTCGTTCGAACGTCATTCAACGCTCATTCGTTAACCGACCATCTTTGCCGTCTCGCTATGAGCGTGCCCGTGCAGCACTGCAACGATCAAACCTTGCGGCAGGCCGGCAGACTTTGCGGCTTTGATGGCTTGCACGATTGTGTCGTCCAAGCCCTTCAGTGCTCCGTGAACATCCGGCGACAGTGGTAAAGCGTGATGTAGCCGAGTGACGCTGCTCATTTGCTCAGCTTCGGCTGAAGCACCACGCGGGCGATCATCACCAGCAGCCCCAGCACGCCATAGGCCACCGGTGGCAGCACGGCCTGGAGCTGCGGCATCAGCTGCTCAGCGACACCCAGCGCCGCAATGGCGCCACCCGCCTGAACGCTGGTCATGCTCAGCGCTTGTTTCCAGTTGTCGATCAGTTGCATGAGTCACTCCTGCCGCTTAGGCAATTTGAAGTCGGTGAATCGGTCGGCCAGGTCGGCCACTTTCTTCACGCCAAGGGTGCCGATGACAGCACCGACGGCAGCCGCAAGGCTCGATGGAAGGTTGAAATATTCGAGCAAAGGGAACGCCCCCGCCGTAATCGCGCCACACAGGCAGGACTCAAGCAAAGCCTGTCGCCGCCCCCCTCCCCCGTAGATGACGCGCAAGAAGGCGATCCAGCATGACAGCGCCGCGGCGTAGAACATCGGGGCGTGTTGGCTGAGCCAGGCCATGACGATGAGCCAGGTGTCTGGTTTGTCGGGCATGTTTGGCATCCGGATTCCTCCCTTTCGGGGAGAGCGAGAATAGGTCCGGCACTCCCCGCCTCTCTCATCCGCTCGGAGCAAAGACGATGGCGTGGGTACCAGATACGAAAAGGCCCCTGCGAATACAGAGGCCTGAATGAGGCCCTCTTGGCACGCGACGAAGCACGGCGCTGAGGGCATGGTGAGAAACTGGAGACGCAAAAAACCCCGCTCGAAAGCAGGGTTAGTGGAGCAAGTTGCCGTAGGCAAAATACTCAATATGGCGAAATGATGCCCTCAGCCGTGCGGGAAGTCAAGCAGCCTCTCGCATCTTGTAAATCACCCCGCCGATAGGGCTCAACGCCTTCGCGTCGATGTTGTAGCAGGCGTCGAAGCAGAGCTGCACAAACGGCTCCCAGTCTCGGCCCCAGGCAGCGGATGGAAGCTTGACCCCATACTCGGCATTCACCCACGCCCTGAACAACTCAGGCTTGATCAATGGGTCATCGTTGGCCGACTGGCCGCCCTGGTGCATGTAGCGGTACCGACGGAACACCCCTTTGGCCACGTACTCGGCACGCTCCCTTTTGTCGGCGGTCATGCGCGGCGCCCGGCTGCACGCCAGATTGAATACAGCCTCTTCAGCCTCCTCCCGGTCATCATCGGTCGGCTCGGCCGCGTACATCGCATTACCGAATGCGCGCAGCTGTTGGTGAAGCCGTGCGATAGCCGATTGAATCTGTCCAGCCAGTGCGCCGTGCACTGCGTGATCTGCGGTCGGCCCACGCTCCGTGCTCTGGACCACAACCCCCAGCACGGCAACGTCGGAGGTCTGGCCAGGGGCCGGGTTGTACGTGCAGTCGTGCCATGCCTGGCGTGCAGAATTGATCTTCATGCTGCGACCTCCGGCTTCTTGAACGCCAGAATCAGGATGAAGAACGTGACCATGAAACTCGATGCAGCCAGAACGGTATGGCCCGTGAAGATCATTGCGTAAAGGCTGAATGCTGAGCTCGGCAAGCTTATCCACAAGTAAGATCGCAGCCCGGCCGCAACATCGTCCTTGACGCTACCGCAAAACAGAGCAAGCCAGGCACAGCCATTCATGACAGCCGTCACGTAGAAAGCGAACTGATGCAGAGTGTCTATGCCTGACAGAAGCGCAAAACTGAACATGGTACTGATCAATGCAGAAATTAATTTCTTGGTCATGCTACTGCTCCCTTTTTCAAGTCTCTGGTCTTCGCCCGGTAGTCGGCGGTCATCGCCTTCAACTCTTCGACGGTGTACTTCTTGGCCTCATGAGGGCCCTCCAGCCAAACCACCTTTTCTTCCCCGATTCGCTGTAGGAGCGAGATTCGGTAATTGATCAGGTTCCCGGAGAGGTGGTTATTGCATGGGGCGCACTGTTTCCAGGCGTTCAGAGGCTCAAACCGCAATTCCGGGTTCGCTCCCACAGTTCGATAATGGCCGGAGTGATATTGGCCATCGTGGTACCGCCCGCAGCTGATGCATGGCAGCTCGGCGTCACGTTCGCGCACCCAGGCGTTGAAGGCGATCTGCGTATCTTTGAGGTGCTCGGCCCGACTCTTCAGCTTCTCCTTGCGAACCTTGATTTCCCGGCGTTCAATCTGGGCCAGCGACTTGCGCGCCTTCTCCTGATTCACATCCTTGATGGCTAGGCCGCACTTGGGGCTGCACACAGCCTGTCCCAGACGTTGCGGCGGAAAGCTGATGCCGCAGGCTGGGTTCTTGCACTTCTTCGGGCGTGGCTGTTTTGCGACGAGACTCATGCAGCCACCCCCATCAAATGCTCGGCCAGCAGAACCCAGGCCACCGGCGGCAGCACGAAGCAGACCGCAGTCATCCAGAAGCCTTTCGCCAAAGCGATGCCGCACACCCAGGCGGTGACCATGACCAACATGGAAACGCTATTGGTCGCGCTCATGCCGCCACCTCGCCCAGCAGATCCGTGAACACCACCCCGCGCTCCGTGAAGTCGGACACGATGCGATCGGTGTAGGCGATGCCCTGCGCACGGCTGAACAACCGAGTTACCGGAAATCCGTCCGGACCGAACAGCGAGCACCCCCCCATCATCTCGAGCTTCTGCCCGTAGCTCAGGTGACGCATGGTCTGGTACCAAGCCGCACGAAAATCGTCTTCCTCGTTCAGCAAGATCTGCACGCCGAAGTGCAGCTTGCAGTAACGTCGGGCGTCCTCCACGTCACCGATCTGCGTCATCGCAGCGATGCGCTGGTACAGCGAGAACCACAGTGCGTTTTGGTCCAGGGTGCGATCCTTCCCCGGGCGCAGCGACACAACGACGAACTTCTTCTCGCGGAACATGGTGGTCAGGCTGGTAATGGCCTCAGACAGCTTGGCCTGGCAGTTGACGCTGATCTTGTCGCTCATGACGTCACCGCCATTGTGATCAGGACGCAGAACACGCCGATGGAGAAACCAGCCATGGTGCAGGCCAGCGTGGTCATAGTTTTGTTGGTCGTCGGCTTACCCATGGGCATGCCCTCCCCGGTTCTTGCGCAAGTCAGCCAAGGCCTTGTTGCCGATCGCCGCGGTCACGCGACCGTCGACCCGCTGAGGCAGCGCAAGCGGAATGTTCCGCAGACGCTCACCGGCCAGCATCATTCGGATGGTGATGTCGTAGTTACGGTCGAACAGCTTGCGACTGACTTCGGCCTTCATCGTGTTCAGCGCGTTGAAGCCACACTGGCTGGCGGCGTGGTACACGGCCTGATGCGACCACTCCCTGCCTCCCGCCTTACTCGGGTGAGCATTGGCAACGGATTCGGCGTAGGCGGCTTCGTGGGATGGAATGCCGAGAGCTTCAGGGGTTGGCTGGCACATCTGGATGAACTTGCCCACCGATGGCGCGAAGTCGCTACCGAGCTTGCGGCAGTTCTGCAGGCCGAAGCGGATTTGCTCGATCTGCTTAATGCCTTCGGCCATGAACGCCTTCACCCAAGTGCGTTTGGCGGTCATGAGCGCTTCATCGGTTGGCCACGCTTGCCGCCAAGCGGGGAAGATCGCCTGCAACTCCTTGAACAGCGAGTTCACGACGTCGGCGGTACCGGTGTCGATCTTGAGCGGAGCAGTCTCCACGGAAGGCAGGTTGCCCAAGGTCTGCATGAGCTGATTCGGGGTCTTCATCACAGAACCCCCAAATCATCAGCCCAACTCCGGTCGTCGAAGTCGGGGCCGTTGGCCTGGCGACGTGGCGGGAACGGGTGGACGTTGCTGTACACCTTGACCTCGTCCTCCCAGCGCTTACCGTTGAGCCAGGTGGTCGGCATTGGGATGTACTTCCCGCCATCCTTGATCCAGTCAGCGGACACGACCTGCGCAGCCAGTCCATTGGCGATCACGGCGAACAGATCATCGGTGACCTTGAGCTTCGCCCATGCCTTCTGCGCCTTGGCTTTGTCCTGCTTGCGTGGGTACAGCGACCAGAACTTCGGGAACAGATCATCGGCCGTCGCTTGCGACGTATGCTTTTGATCTATTGGTTCATGGTTAGTGGTTAGTGGTTCTTGGTTAGGTGCCGATTCGTGCACGACTGGTGCACGCTGCGTGTTGTTTCCTGCACGCTTCGTGCGCTTGTCCGCTTCACGCTTTTCTGCAATTTCCTTATTTTTCAGGGCTGTAGCGTGATAGGCGCTAACTTCATCCTGAATGCGGGTCTGGACGTAACGACCATCAACAAGCTCGAAGAACTTGCGCAAAACAAGCTCAACTGCGTCGACTTCGTCCTTATTTCTGGCCCAGCACCAGTCGATTGCTTCTTCCAGCGTAGGGAAGCGTTCACGGTCATAGCACGCATCGAGCAAGAGCGTGTACGCGCCGTGCTCAAGCATGGTGAGGCGCCCGGCCTTCTTGTGGTAGTCACCGATGTTGCGTTTGAAGTAATGCATCATGCGACCTCCCGAATTTGATACTGAGCCCACAAGCCAGCAACCCAGGTGACGCCCTTGGGGGTGAATTTGGACTGGTTGAAGGCATGCCCGCCGTCAGTGGTGCCGGCTCGCACCTCAAAGCGCCCTGCGTCGATGTGAGGCTGATACGCCTGCCATTCGCCGCCCATGCGGTACATGATTTTTTTGTCGATCAGGAATTCACGGAATCGCGACTCGTTGGCCTTCAGAAGCTTGGCGGTCTGGCGAAAGCCCTTGAGCCCCGTCGAATCGACGTACTTCTCGACGAAGGCAATTTTCGGAGCTGCCTCAATCAGGGCCTGACAGGCAGCCTGCTGCAGCTCGAACTGTTCCGCCCAGGCACGGGCGGCGGCGGCCGGATTGGAGAAGTCAGGGAGCGTGGCAATAACCCGCGGCCCCTCCAGCTCTTTCAGCTTTTGCAGCACGGATCGGCGAACGGCTTTCGATTCGCGCATGCCTACGAGCATGCATTGATCGAGGGTCAGCTCGTAGCTGGCCATATCCACGCGGCTTTGGGGGTGTGCAATTGTTTTGCACTCCCCCAGCTCATCGCCGAGCTCGTCTTGCACGCGGATAATGAACTGGTCGTTCCGGACTTTCGGCTCGCCAGCCTGGCTGCGCGCCTCGTTGACCATGTCGCGAAGTTCGATGCTGGAAATTGTGCGCGACACGTTTTGCGGATGGAGAAAATGTGTCGCGGACTTTTTCAGGCCCTGTACATCATTGTTAGAGGTATGCATAATCGGCCTCACAGAGATTTACGCAGTACGCAACTGAAAAAGCCGACCTAGTCCGTCGGTTTTTTTGTGCCTGCGATTTGGGGTCAAACACTTTTCAGGGCCTCATCAGCCCGGCTTTTTGTTTGGGAATAGGGTCGCCTGAACGGCTGGACCGTCCCCGTCATCGTCTTGGGTCTCGTCCTGGTGACGATGAGCTTTTCAATCCTCTCCTTGGCCAACTGCTCGATCGGGATTCCGAGCATGGTGGCGACTTCGTCAAGAAATTTGATGTCGTCTACGTCCGCGATCTGCCGCAGAAGCAGCTCGCTCTGGTTCTCAGGCATAAAGCCTCCATTGGGGGCCTTCAGGCGATGTCTTGAATCCGGGTAAGCTCATCCCTCATCTGCTGAATGGCAGCTTTCAGAATTTCACGGGCCAGCACGGCTTTTTGAGTGCCGTGGATCTTTGCAAGCGAGCGCAGGTATTCGTCGTACTCATCGCTAAGACGAACCTTGGTTTCGTTGTGATTTAGGTGTTTTGGGTCTTCGTACATTTGTTGCTCCTTGCTGCACTGGAAATTTATTTAGGCTGCGGATCTTTTTTCGGGCGCTTGCGAGGGAAAGGGCCGGACTTCTTCGGCGGTATAACTGCCGTCGAGTTGTTGAGTTACGTAGATGTCGCGTCCGACGCGAATCGCCTTACTAAGCCCGCCCTGGGTCATTCCGAGCAGCCGGGCGGCCTCTGCCTGCCCTTTATCAATTGCGAATTGTTTGATGTGTATCCGGCTCATGGGATGCCTCCACGGGTTCTAATGACCAAATATTACCTTTGGCATTTTTAAAAGTAAATACCTATGGCATTTGTTGCATTATTACCGGAAGGAATAACATTTGGAGATGAGCAAAAAACCTTTACCGCCAGACAGAAAAGAGGAATGCCTTCGCTTGAAGGCAATCTTTAACTCACGCAAATCAGAACTGGGCTTGACCCAGGAGAAGCTCGCGCACGCTTTGGAAATGAACCAGAGCTCCGTTAGCCACTATCTGAATGGCGTGAATCCACTCAACGTTCATGTCGCGGCGGCTTTCGCTCGAATTCTGGGCGTAGAGGTTTCGACCTTCAGTGAGCGCCTGGCAGAAGAAATAGCAGCGATGGCTGGGGCGGCGCCCGCCCGATCAGATTTGACTAACGCAGTACTGCTAGGCCCTCTTGACGTATGGGATGATGAGACTCCGCTCGATGATGACGAGGTGTATGTGCCGTTCCTCAAGGAAGTTGAGCTATCCGCAGGTAGCGGACGCAGTGCGGTTCAGGTTTCACCTAAACAAAAACTTCGATTTGGCAAAATCACACTGAGGCGCCAAGGGGTTCAGCCTTCAGAGGCCGTATGCGTGAGCGTCAGCGGCAACAGCATGCAGCCCGTCCTTCCAGATGGAAGCACCGTAGGTGTGGACAGGGGCGCCACGTCTATCAGCGATGGGAAGATGTACGCTATTGACCATGCCGGGCAGCTCCGGGTGAAGACGCTCTATAGGCTTCCTGGTGGTGGTGTGAGAATGCGCAGCTTCAATCGGGAAGAACACCCGGATGAGGAATACACCGCGCAGGAAATGGCAGATGCCGGGATCGAGATTCTTGGTCGCGTCTTTTGGTCTTCAGTCCTCTGGTAACCAGTAAATCTCTGCACCCTAACGATTTATCGCTCTTCCCTATTTAGTAGCACTATCAAGTAGATGGAGATTCAAGCATGGAAGCTGGAGAGAAGAGCTGCCCTTACTGCGCCGAAGTCATCAAGGCCGAGGCAATTCGCTGCAAGCACTGCCAGGCAAATCTCGAATCAACCCCAGCCAGACTTCCAGATCCGCCAAAAAAAGGCATGGGGATGTTTGGCAAAGTTGTGATCGGCCTGGTGGCTGCCATCGCACTCTTTCTTACGTTTGGCGCGATCGTTGGCAACACGCCAGAAGGCAAGGCTAAAGCTCGCGCGCGAAACGCTATCGAGCTGTGTCGGCATGAAGAAAGTAGCTACGCAGGTGGCGCTGGTGCTCGAAGCATAATCACCGGCGCTTGCGAAAAACTGGAAGGAGATTTCAGATCTCAATTCGGACACGCCCCATAAGCTACTGCAAATAAAGAGCCCGCCTTGAGCGGGTTTTTTTATTCCCATTGAAAATATTATTGCCATTGGTATTGACCAATAATAATGCCATCGGTATTGTTAACCCATCGCAGCGACACACAGTCACTGCGAAGGGCCTCAAAGGGCCTGACCGCTCTTTAACAGTCAGGAATCTTCGCGGATCGATCCCCGGCAACGGGCACAGCGCGAAACACAAATTTCGATCTCCATGCCAGCTCTGGAACTGGCCGGGCTCCCTACAAGGGAGAACGCCAAACCATGCAAGCCACCTGGGAAGAACGCCGAACACGAAATGCGTGACCTGGGCAGGTGGGGAAACCGCGGCGCCGAGCATGGGGCGGAAAACAGATTTCACTGGCTGGCCTTGGCGACAGGGCCAGACGGGAAATCAACTGGAGGAAACAAAGATGAATCCGCTCGAAAGTTTGCCCGGCCAGCTGTTGGCCTGCCTCCTTGTCGGGGGGGCATGTTTCTGCGCAATGCTCCTGATCGTCGGGCTTGGAAAAGTTTGGCGCCATGTTTGGGGCTGGATCGATGATTCAGAGCCTGGCCGCAACCCGGTCCTTGAATTCATGGCAAGGCTGCGCGGCTGGACGCAATACGACACCGAGGGCAGCAGCAAGTATTTGTGGTGGAAGGACAAGAAGGGCGAGTCGCATCCCGACGTTTTGCTCTTCTTCTTTCCCATAACGATATTCGCCCCGCTTGCGATCTATCTGAGCATCAAGCTTTACCCTCTTCTGCTGACTGCGCTGACCCTTCTGGTCGTTGCCTACGTCGCACGATTTGCTCGACGGCATCGAAAGTTGTTCGACAAGCATCTGAAAGACCCGAACGCGCACAACTGAACAACCAGCGCCACGTCAGCCTGACGGTAACTGCCCTATACCGGTGATGGTTGAGGAAGTGGGTGGTCACTTCTAATCCGGTTAACCCACCCGAGCACCTGGTACTCCCCAGCACCAGGCCGCATCGGAGAGTGATCGAAGCGTGCCCAAGCGGGCTGCAGCGCTAGGATCGCAAAGCCCCGGAAATCTCCTGAGCCGGATCTGCCGGCCAATACCAGAAACGCGGCGGGAAACAAGCAGGCGTAGCGCCCTGGTGTTTCGATCGCTCTCCGATGCGGACGATTCTGCACCGCGCAATGCGGCCCCCTGCATCGCTTATCTGAAAAGTGGATCGCGCCAAATAGCCCGCGGTCCATATGTTTAAAACGGATGGGCGGCCCTCGCCTACTCCACCTCGCCACTTGGAGGCGATCATGAACGCAACACAGCTTGCTCAGTTGAGGCTTGAACGCCGCCTGCCGCCTCCAGTGAGCGAAAGCCCGCACGATGACGCTCGGGCGGAATGGATTTACAACGCAGCCGAGGACTTGCTGCGCGGCAACAATGTGTCATTCCAGCGCCGTATGCGCGCTCCGCAGGGTGTGACGGCTGAGGAATTCGCTCTGGCGGTCGACGAGTACGTGAATAACCGGCTTGCTGATAGTGAGGTGCACTCGTCGGCACTTGGCTGGCTGCTGATCACGGCGGCGATTGGGAATGCAGACAAGACTGCGGTGGCCGAGTTGTTAGGCCGCAGCGACCACCCGCTGGGCAAGCTTGGCGAGATTGCCGAAGTCCTGCTTGAGCCGCTCGCTGATGACGCGCTCGTCGCCAAAGCCGAAGACGATGAGTTGTGAGCCCTCACATCCAGATAGACAAAGACATCGATGAACTGACCCGCGAAACCTGCCCTCCTCTCTACGAGGTGCTGGCCCTGCGCAACATCGCCAGCTTCCTGCAGGCGAACACGATCACCATCGAAGAATTCCACCACTACTGCGAAAGGCTGAATCGTGCGGTTGCGAGCCGGCCAAGGAGTTGCAATGAGCACTGCACCGGTTAAAACGCTGATCGATGAGCAGCTGGACGAGTTGCCAGAGCATATGGCCGTGCCAAGCGACCGCCTGCTGATGGTGTTCAAGGGGCTGACGATGTGGGACGCCATGCAAGCAGCTGAGCGGGCGCACATTGAAAACCCGCAGGCCTGGAGCCGGCGTGCCTGCCTGTGCGGTGAATGGACTTTGGCATATGAGGTTCGGACATGAGCGATTGGATCAGCATCACCGACAGCCTGCCAGCGCCGAACAAAACGGTTCTGGTGTGTCGCGTAGGCAAAACCCGCCACCAGCCGTTCTTTGCAGTCAGGAAGAATCGCGAACTGAAGCCATGGGAATACATCGACGGCGATACCTGCCACACCAGGATCACACACTGGCTGCCGATCCCGGATATGCCGAAATGACCGCCTACCAAAAAGCCCGCAGGCTCTACGTCTGGCGAGGCTCGGCCATTGTTCTGGCCGGCTCTACCTTCGTCATGCTGGCCAGCTCCTACTGCTCTCAGCTCACCCAATAACCCACACCTTCAAACGCTGCGAGCATCGCGGCCAAGGATTTCTCATGTCCGCAGAACAGCAACTGGCCGTCGTGCCGCCGCAAGAAACCGCCCTCGCCGTCTACTCCGCTGAAAAAGGTCTTGAGCCTTGGCTACAGAAGATCCGCACCGAGATCGACGGCTTCACGCCGGACATCAGCACCCGCAAGGGTCGTGATGCGATCGCCTCCATGGCCTACAAGGTGGCCCGGTCCAAGACCGCTCTGGACGACGTCGGCAAGAAGCTGGTGGCCGACCTGAAGGAAGTGCCCAAGAAGATCGACGCCGAGCGCAAACGCGTTCGCGACACCTTGGACTCATGGCAGGAAGAGGTTCGGCGCCCACTGAACGAATGGCAGGCTGCCGAGGATGCCCGGGTCGATAAGCACAACGACGCGATCGAACGTATCCGGCTGCTGGCCGTAGATCTGGACGGCATCACCGCGGAAGATCTGGCCGACCGCGTAGCTCAGCTTGAAGCAGTTGCCATGGGTGATGACTGGGAAGAGTTCGAACCGGAAGCCGCTCGCGCCAAGGACAAGGCACTGGGGGTGCTTCGCGCTGCCCTCACCGCCCGCCAGCAATACGAAGCAGAGCAGCTGGAACTGGCGCGACTGCGCAAGGAGAAAGAAGAGCGCGACAAGAAGGACCACGAAGAGCGAATCGCCCGCGAGGCTGCCGAGCGCGCCACTCGTGAAGCAGAAGAGAAGGCTCGGCTTGAGCGTGAAGCTGCGGAACAGCGCATCCGTGATGAGAAGGCTGCCGCCGAGAAGCGAGAGAGCGACCTGAAGCTGGCAGCCGCCGAATCCGAACGCAAGGCTGAGCAGGCCAAGCGCGAACAGATCGAGGCCGAGCAGAAAGCGGAGCGCGACCGATTGGCAGCCATCGAAAGCCAGAAGGCGGCCGTTGAGCAAGCCAAGCAGGAAGAAGCGGCCCGCCAGAAAGCAGCGGCTGACGAAATCCTGCGACAAGAGCGGTTGCGCGAACAGGACAAAGAGCACCGCCGCTCAATCAACCTTGCGGCACTTCAAGCCTTCGTGAAGGGCGGCATGACCGAAGAATGCGCGAAGCAGGCAATCACGCTGATCGCCAGCCGCCAGATCCCCGCCATTTCAATTCAATACTGAGGTCGCCATGAGCAATCTTGCAGTGAAAGACCAGGTCGAGCGTTTGCCGGCCATCCAAACCGAGTCGGCGACCATCATGTCGATCATCCAGCAGGTGGCCATGAGCCCCGATGCTGACATCGACAAGATGGAGCGACTGATGCTGATGCACGAACGCTTCCAGGCTCAGCAGGCGAAGCAGCAGTACGACGATGCACTGGCTCAAATGCAGGAAGAAATGCCGGTGATCGGCGAGCGCGGTGGCATCAAGGACAAGAACGGGCGAGTACAGAGCACCTATGCGCTCTGGGAAGACGTCAACGAAATGATCAAGCCGGTGATGGCCAAGTATGGATTCGCCATTACCTTCCGCACCCCTCGCAACGAGCGAGGCATCGAGGTTGAAGGTGTGCTGAGTCATCGCGCTGGCCACCGGGAAGTGACTTCGATTGTCCTGCCTGTCGACGCGTCGGGCAGCAAAAACGGTGTGCAGGCAGTCGCCTCCAGCGTCAGCTACGGCAAACGCTACACCGCAGGCCTGCTGCTGAACTTCACCACCACCGGCGAAGACGACGACGGCAACGGCCCAGCCGCGCAGGTGACGCCGCGCGTGACTTCAGCGCAGGCCGCGCAGCTCGCCATCCTGCTGGAGAAATGCAGCGACAAGGCGAAAGAGGCTTTCAAGAAGATGCACGGCACCCCGGCATCGGTTGAGAAATCTCTGTTCGACCAGGTGCTCGCAATGCTCACCAAGTCAGCGACCCAAAACAGCAAACCGGCCGAGGATAAAGGCAATGAAAATAATCAGTAACGTAGAGCAAGGGACTCAAGAGTGGCTGGATCTGCGCCTGGGTATCGTGACCTGCTCGGAGTTGGACACCCTGCTGGTCAATGGCAAGGGCGAAGCAGGCTTCGGCGCCGGCGCATTCACCTACATGAACACGCTGATCGGCGAGCGCATCACAGGTGAAGCTGCCGATCCGTTCCAGGGTAACCGGCACACCGAGCGCGGCCATGAATACGAGGGCATCGCCCGCGGCCTGTACCAGTCGCAACTGGATGTCACCACCGAGCAGGTTGGCATCATCCTGAATCACGGGATTGGCTACTCGCCAGACTCCCTGATCAGCGAGGACGGCCTGTGCGAGATCAAGACCAAGCTGCCGAAGTTTCAGGTGGAAGTGATCCTGTCCGGCGAGATCCCCAAGGAACACGTCGCGCAGTGCCAGGGTGGCCTGTGGGTGTCGGATCGCGAGTGGATCGACTTCGTCAGCTACTGGCCGGGCATGAAGCTGTTCGTGAAGCGTGCCTACCGCGACGAAGTGATGATTCGCAAGATGAGCGAACGGGTCAAAACCTTCTATGAAATCCTCGACGAGCGCATGAATCGCGTGCTCGGCATCGCCGCTTAAGGACATTCCATGCCAACACTTACCGACGTCGGCCGCATTGGTCGTGACGCTGAACTGCGCTTCACCCCTAGCGGTGACCCCGTGATCAATCTGGCGCTGGCTTGCGATTACGGCCGCAAAGGCCAGGACGGCAAGCGCCCGACCCAATGGGTTGACGCCACCCTCTGGGGCAAGCAGGCTGAAGCCATGGCGCCCTATCTGCTCAAGGGCCAGCAGCTCTACTTCACCATGGAAGACGCCCACATCGAAACGTACGCCAAGACCGGCGGCGGTGAGGGCTTCAAGCTGACGGGCAAGATCATCCTGATCAAGTTCGTCGGCTCGCCGCCTCAGGCCGCCAACCAGCCGCAGCAGTCCAGGCCACAGCAACCCCGGCACCAGGCGGCGAACCGGCCAGCGCAAAACCAGCAGGCCGCCCCGCCCGATAGCTTCGACGACGACATCCCCTTCGCGCCCCTCCACCATTTAAACGGTGTCTGACATGGACCAAGCATTCGAAGAAGCCGCGAAGCGGCAAAGCGGACTGGAGGCGGCGAAAGCTGCCTTCTTTGCTTCTGGGGGTCAGGCGCAACTGATCCCGACTGGCCTCGGCAAGGACAGCCCCGGCATCGCTCAAGTACCGAAACCGGCCTACGGCTATCGGAACATCGAGGCGCCGAAGAGTAAGCGCGGAAGACTCATCAGCGACGATGAAAAGGCCGCTCTCGCCGCTCAGTTGGTGGAGTGCAAAGCAGTCGGCATGACGCGCTACAAGGCCAGCAGGCATCTGGATATCAGCGAAACGCTATGCCGCCGGTTGATCGCCGACTACTCAATCGACTTCCCGGCATCAGCCTGATGCGCAGGATGGCACGCGTGCAACAACGCAAACGACAAACCTGGCTGGCATTGCCGGCCAGCGGCATAGAAGAGGTGTCCCATGGCAGCCCTACCGAAAGAGCGATCGGCAAAGACTGCGACGAAGCGAAAGGCTCGCGGCGAGGAAGAGTTGCGAATGCATGCCATGGCTGGAACCCGGCAGGTGCTGGCCGACTTGATGGAGTGGCATCAGATCGATGAGCAAGGCGAGGCAATGACCTTGGCCCTTCATCATCTGCACGCCCTTGGACCGAAAGGCTCTGCCCCCTTCTTCGCCCCGCCGCGCCACGAATACGTAATCCCCGAAAACGTGTCGCGCAAACTTGAGCTCGCCTACAACCGCGAAGCCCTGCGCATCTGTCACGACGAATGATCACCAGACGCAGATAAGTTCTGCCGCTCCTGGCGGCACAGAAACTTCAACCTTCTTGTCCGCGGGCCAGAAAAGTCTGTATTCAGCTTGCCACTCATCAAGATTGGATTTCAGGAAGTGGTTTCGCTGATGGTCAGCAGTGTAGTAACACGGCCCGGCCTTTGACACGACGCCAATTTGATTGTCCAAATGTCTTTTCAAAAGGTCCATATCTACGATTTTAACGCACGCTTTCTTCTTCATTTTCCGCGCAAGCGTTCCCGTTAGGCGGTAGCTGAAGGAAAGGATTAAGCCATCCTCATGGTAATAGTGTGCATCGTGAATATCTGGAATCGGCATGCCGTTCATTCTGCTGTTCGTTACTGTGAGGCCGCGAACCTCCGCACCTGGGTCAATGTGAATAAATGGGCTAAGCCCCGTGAGATCGACTTCGGATTTATGGATGAGATTCTCGTCAGGGGTAAATATCCCACCCCTTTCCATTCGTCTGTAAAAGCTAGCCGGATTGATCGGTATTACCCCGCCAACCACCCAGGTATCTGCATGCCAATGTTCGTTTAGGTACAGATACAGACTCATAGATCTCCCGTTTCCGGCTCCATGCCGGGCCGAACACAAATACCCCACTTCAACGAATCACGCCAGCCGGCGAGGCAGGCGTCTGCCTGGAAATCACTTATGACCACATACAACATCATCAGTCTGAGCGGTGGAAAGGACAGCGTTGCCACCGGCTTGGTGGCCCAGGCATTGGAAGTGCCCAACCTCCAGGGCGTTTTCGCGGACACAGGCCATGAGCATGAACTGACCTACGAGTATATTCGCTACCTCGAAACGGTCTTCAGCTTCCCCATCCGCCGGGTCAGGGCAGATTTCACGGAGCAGATTGCGAGAAAACGCCGGTACGTCGAAGTTACCTGGCGAAAACAGGACGTGCCGGAAAGCATCGTGTTGGCGGCACTTGAAGTGCTTCACCCGACCGGCATCCCATTTCTTGACCTTTGCATCTGGAAAGGTCGGTTCCCAAGCACAAAGGTTCGCTTCTGCACCGAGGAGCTCAAGCGAAACCCGATCATCGAACAAGTGTTTATCCCCCTGATGAGCCCGGAGAACATGGTTATTTCATGGCAGGGTGTGCGAGCGGACGAATCGATTGATAGACGATTCCTGCCCGAATGCGACGAGGTCGGTGGCGGACTGTTCAATTACCGACCGATCTTGAAGTGGGATGTCGCCGCGGTGTTTGAAGCCCATCGCTATGCCGGCATCAAACCGAACCCGCTTTACCTGCAGGGTGCTGGGCGCGTTGGCTGCATGCCATGCGTCAACTGCGGTAAGGACGAGCTGAGGGAGATCGGCGCCCGCTGGCCCAAAGAAGTGGCGCGATTGCGCGAATGGGAGCGCTTGGTAAGCCTGGCCAGTAAGCGCGGATCGTCCACTTTCTTCACTGCCACCAACGACCCGACAGTCCATAAGCGTGACGACATCGACTTCAAGACCCATGGCATTGATCGAATGATTGAATGGGCCAACACAACGCGTGGCGGTCGGGAGTTCGACATGCTGAAGATGATCGATAGGGCAGACGCTCCAACCAAGTGTGCCAGCGCCTACGGCCTGTGCGAGACCTATCAGAAAATACCCGCAGCGCTTCTCGGTGATGCTGCCGCCTAACCCGCCCTCACCCCTTCCCCTGAAGCGTTAGCTCATCCGCGTAGACAACATCCCGCCATCGGGCCAGCTCGGCAATCACTTTGAGCCCTGCGCGGGTATCTGCTTCCTCAAGCTGGTCATCGGGAAGGCTGAGCAGCCGCACCACTTCATCGCCGATCAGCCGTAACGCCATCACATCGACTTTCGCACTCATCGCGGCCACCGTCAGGTTTGCGCCAAGTGCAAATCATCATCCCAATTTACGAATCACGCCAGCCGGCGAGGATCTTCTATGTCCGCACAACAGAAACTGCCTCAGTTCATCAACCGCCAGCCAAGCATGGGCCTGCCATTCGAAAAGGAACTGGTGGTGGATCTGTTCGCCGGCGGCGGCGGTGCCAGTACCGGGATAGCCCGGGCATATCGGGAGCCGGACGTGGCCGTAAACCACAACCCGATCGCCCTGGCCGTGCACCGCGCCAACCACCCGCAGACGTCGCACTATGTTGCAGATGTGTTCGAGGTGGATCCGGTCCATGCTACGGGCGGTCAGCCGGTCGGCATTCTCTGGGCCTCGCCGGACTGTCGGCACCACAGCAA
Source organism: Pseudomonas sp. GL-RE-29 (assembly GCF_019947275.1). Classification (NCBI taxonomy): domain Bacteria; kingdom Pseudomonadati; phylum Pseudomonadota; class Gammaproteobacteria; order Pseudomonadales; family Pseudomonadaceae; genus Pseudomonas; species Pseudomonas sp. GL-RE-29. Next base: position 40,087 of record NZ_JAGYGD010000032.1, on the reverse strand, counting down.
GGCCAAGGGTGGTGCGCCGCGTGATCGCAAGGTTCGCGGGCTGGCATGGGTTGTAGTCCGGTGGGCGCACGCAACCCGGCCGCGCCTGATGTTCCTGGAGAACGTCGAAGAGTTCTGCGACTGGGGACCGGTTGACGAGGAAGGCCAGCCAATCAAGGCCGAGCGCGGTCGCACCTTCAAATCGTTTATTGCTGCGCTCAGCACCGGGCTGCCGGCCGATCACCCCGACATGCCGGAAATTCTTGAGTCGATCGGTGATTTCGTTCCAGTGGAGGCGCTTGTTCGCGGCTTAGGCTACAACGTCGAATGGCGCGAACGCATCGCGGCAAACGCCAACGCCCCGACAATTCGGAAGCGTCTGTACCTGGTAGCGCGCAGCGACGGAAAGCCGATTGTCTGGCCAGCACCAACGCGCCACAAAGTGCCGACGGCGAAACAGCAGCCTTGGCGCACCGCCGCCGAGTGCATTGACTGGAGCAACCTTGGCCGCACGATCTTCCGTGAAAAGCCGATGGCGGTGAACACCATGCGCCGGGTGGCCAAGGGTTGCTGGCGGCACGTGCTGACCAGCGCGAAGCCGTTCATTGTGCCGATGCGCGGTACCTCGAACGCACACACCAGCACCCACGGCGTCGACGAGGCATTGTCGACCATCAGCGCCGGCGGTACGCATCACGCCTTAGTGCAACCCGTAGCGGCGCCCTTCCTTACCGAATGCGCCAACGGCTCATCACAGCGCAACTTCGATGTACAGGAGCCGCTTCGCACGCAAGTCGCCCAGGTCAAAGGCGGTCACTTCGCCATGGTCGCCGGACACCTGACTCACTTGACCCATCATGGCGACCGCAGCGGGTACTCGTTAAATGAGCCGGCGCGCACCGTTACTGGTGCCAACCGCGGCGAACAGGCAGTCGTTGCCGCTTTCTTCGAGCAGGCGAATGGTGGCTTCTACAATGGAGATGGCCGCGCAGCCGATGCGCCGCTCTCGACCATCTGCCAGTCCGGTGCCAACCAGCGCTTGGTCAACGCCTACCTGGTGAAGTATTACGGCAACGAGAAGGACGGCATCTCGCTCACCGAGCCGATGCACACCCTGCCGACGAAAGATCGAGTCGCGCTAGTTGAGGTCGTGCAGGTGCCGGACACCTTGACGCCTGAGCAGTTGGTGGGTGCGCGCCGCTGCGCTGCTTTCATGCATGAACATCTGCCGGAACACTTCAAAGACCCGGCGGACCTGGTAATGGTCGGCGGTTATGTGCTGGTCGACATCACCCTTCGCATGCTGCAACCGCCTGAGCTGAAGGCAGCCCAAGGCTTCGATAAGGACTACATCATTGATCGCGGGCTGTTCGTCGACCCGGTGACCGGCGCCGAAGAATGGCGCGACATCAACAAGACCGACCAGGTCCGGCTGATCGGCAATAGCGTCTGTCCGGACGAAGCCGAGGCACTGGTCAGTGCCAACGCCGCCGACATCATTGAGCTCTACCAGCGTCTGGCAGCATAACGAAAGGAGTACATCTGTACTCCATCCCCCTGTAACTCCCTCCCCCTTCAAAGTCAGCCGCATCCTGACTGGAACAGAAAATCTTAACTCCGCCTAGAAAATCTTAATTTTCGGCACTTTCCCTCAATTTTCCTTAATTCAAAGTCAGCCGCTATAGCGGCAAGGACGAAGTCATGCCTGAAGAAACTGTTTTGATTGATGCCCTCCCAGTCGAACGCGATGCACAAGGCTGGTGGTCCCATCCCGACTACCTGTCGGAGTTCGACGACGAGATCACTGAGGCGCAGTTTCAGGAATGGTGTCTCCGCCACCAAGTGGAAACCAAAATCACCTACATGGAAAGCGATGTGCCCATCGACGTATTCGATTCCTACATGGATGACGGTCAATGCGATTGCTCAGCTTGGGATATCCAGCATCCAGCCGAATCGGGCTGGTTCATCCTGTCGATACATGACGCCGAAGACGGTCCTGTCTGCATCTGGGGCCGTCGAGCGGTGCCAGTCCCGAAGCTTCCAGGTGCGAAGGTGACGCCATGAGTCTTCGCCAGCAGATAACCACCTACATGAGCGGCGCTGGCGGTTCCCGGGATAACTGGTTCTGCACCTGGTGGTTCAGGTTTCACGTCGAGCCGTTCACCACCAAGCAAATTCGCCATGAGCTGGAGTTGATGAAGCGCGAGGGCCTGGTCGAGTCGGATCACAGCCAGAGCAACAACACCAAGTGGCGGCTCACCAAGTACAAGCCTGAAGCGGTGACGCCATGATCCACCAACCCAAAGGCGGCATGTGCGCCACCTGCGCCCACGCCCACCGCAATTGCAGCCACCTTCCCTTCAGTACCATGCCGCCGCTATCCCGCGATGCGCAAACGGTGATCGTCCGCTGCACTGACTTCCAGCGCCGCAAGTAACCCTCTTCAACCTACCAGCCTGCCGGTGAACGGCGGGCGAGGAATCCCTATGGCTTTCATTCTTCCAGCCGCCGTCAAATGCCCCAAATGCGACTACACCGGGCACGCCCTGCGTGAGACCGCAAAAGGCGGTTACTGCCCAAAATGTTTCGATGAATTCATCCAGCGGCATGTACCGAGATTGGTGCCTGACCCTGATGGGAAGAAATTCGACCCCAACAGTCAATTCGTCACCCTTTAACCGTAATCACCTTCGGCCGCCGCGCGCGGCATGGAGCATCACTATGGCGGCAGCCGAAAAGCTGGGCGATGAGTCCGGCCACGACAAGGTCACCGAAAAGCGGATGGCCGAACTGCTGGGCACCACACCGAAAGCCCTACAGCGAAAGAGAGAACGTAACATCATCCCCGCCGGCGTCTGGTCGAAAATCGACGGGCGAATCATGTACAGCAAATGGAGGTATGACGAATGGCTAGAGAGCCAATGGAGCTGCCAACCGGCGTTGAGCTTGTCGGAAAATCGGTCCGGATCAGGTTCTCCTGGAACAAGAAGCGGCACTGCGAAACGCTCGCTCTCCCGCAAACCGCAAAGGGAATCGCAGCAGCCGAGGCTTTACGTTCTCAAGTGACGCAACTGGCCAAACTCGGCGCCCTCACACCTGAAAAATACCGCGAGCTGTTCCCCAACAGCCGAAGCGACTCGACTGGGCAGATGCCGATTTTTTTCGACTATGCCCAGGACTGGCTGAACAGCCTTCAGATCGAAGACAGCACACGCAAGAACTACCGCAGCACCATGCAAAACTACTGGGTTCCACACCTGGCCCAGTACCCGCTCGATAAAATCACACCGGTACTGATGCGCAAAATTGTCAACGGGATTACGTGGACTTCGCCAATCCGCAGGAAGGGCGCGATCCGGCTTGTCACCAGCCTGCTAACCCAGGCTGTCAACGATGAACTGATCCTGAGGAATCCTGCCAATTCCATCCCGCCGACACGGGTGACCAAGCGAGAGATCGACCCTTTCAGTCGCGAAGAAGCGGACGAGCTAATTGCAAAACTGTACGAAGTGACGAGCGGTCTACAGACAATCTATGCGTGTTTTTTTGAGTTTTCTTTCTATACAGGAATGCGTCCAGGCGAGGCTATGGCCTTGCGCTGGAGCGAGGTTGATGCACGCTCGAAGCGTGCCAAGGTTTGCCGTATCAGGTTGTACGGCAAGATCAAGGAGAGGACGAAAACGAAGGTGTCGCGGGAAGTTTTATTGAACGATCGCGCTTTGCAGGCGCTCGAAAAAGCCAGACTCCTTACGGCGGCGCGCTCTGATTATGTTTTCGCGCCGGAAGGATCGGGTGAAAGATCAGAGCTGTACATCCGATCCGAAACAGGGGCTAAGCGTTATTGGTTGGCAGCGTTGCGCAAGATTGGAATGCGATATCGCCGGATGTACGACACCAGGCACACCTACGCAACGATGTGCTTGATGTCAGGAATGAATCCAGCGTTCATCGCTGCGCAGCTTGGACACAGCGTTCAGGTGTTGCTTTCAACCTATGCCAAGTGGATCAGTTCTTCGAGTGATTTCGCGGAGCTTGAAAAGCTGGATTTACCTAAAAACGGTACAAAATTGGTACTTGAATCACGGTAGATGCGCTTAGGCCCAGCAGACACAAGGCCTTTTGGAATATGTGTGGATTAGCTGGCGAGTTACGTTTTGACAATCAACCTGCAGACCTTGCAGCCATTGAACGAATCACCCATCACCTGGCGCCCCGTGGCCCTGATGCATGGGGTTTCCATAGCCAGGGTCCGATTGCCCTGGGCCATCGACGCCTGAAAATCATGGACCTGTCGGACGGCTCGGCGCAGCCGATGATCGACCAGCAATTGGGCTTGTCCCTGGCCTTCAACGGCGCGATCTACAACTTCCCGGAATTGCGCACTGAGCTGGAAAGCCTGGGTTACGCCTTCTATTCCGGTGGTGACACCGAAGTGCTGCTCAAAGGCTTTCACGCCTGGGGCGAAGCGCTGCTGCCAAAACTCAACGGCATGTTCGCCTTCGCCATCTGGCAGCGCGACACGCAAAGCCTGTTCATCGCCCGCGACCGTCTCGGTGTGAAGCCGCTGTACCTGTCCCGCACCGGTGAGCGCCTGCGCTTTGCCTCAGCGCTGCCAGCATTGCTGAAGGGCGGCGACATCAACCCGATCCTCGACCCGGTGGCGCTCAATCACTATCTGAATTTTCACGCGGTCGTCCCTGCACCACGCACCTTGCTGGCAGGCATCGAAAAACTGCCGCCGGCCACCTGGATGCGCATCGACGCGGATGGCCGCACCGAGCAGAAAACCTGGTGGACCCTGCCCTACGGCCCACACGCTGACGAGAAAAATCTGACACTCGAAGACTGGCGTGATCGCGTACTCGACAGCACCCGCGACGCGGTGGCGATTCGTCAGCGTGCGGCGGTCGATGTCGGTGTATTGCTTTCCGGTGGTGTCGATTCAAGCATGCTGGTCGGTCTGTTGCGTGAGGTCGGCGTGGAAAACCTCTCGACCTTCTCCATCGGTTTCCAGGATGCCGGTGGCGAGCGTGGCGACGAGTTCCAGTATTCGGACCTGATCGCCAAACACTACGGCACCCATCACCATCAATTGCGCATCGACGAAAAAGAAATCATCGAGCAACTGCCCGCCGCGTTCCGCGCCATGAGCGAGCCGATGGTCAGTCATGACTGCATCGCCTTTTATCTGCTGTCCCGTGAAGTGGCCAAGCACTGCAAAGTGGTGCAAAGCGGCCAAGGGGCAGACGAACTGTTCGCCGGCTATCACTGGTATCCGCAAGTGGACGGTGCGAGCGATCCGTACGCGGCTTATCGCGAGGCGTTTTTCGACCGCTCCTACGACGATTACGCGGCCACCGTGCAACCGAAATGGCTGACCGCCAATGACGCTGCCGGTGACTTCGTCAAAGAACATTTCGCACAACCCGGCGCCGACGCAGCGGTGGACAAAGCCCTGCGCCTGGACAGCACGGTGATGCTGGTGGATGACCCGGTCAAACGCGTCGACAACATGACTATGGCTTGGGGTCTGGAAGCGCGTACGCCGTTTCTCGACTATCGACTGGTGGAATTGTCGGCCCGCATTCCGGGCAAATTCAAACTGCCCGACGGCGGCAAACAAGTGTTGAAAGAAGCGGCGCGCCTGGTCATTCCAAGCGAAGTGATCGACCGCAAGAAAGGTTATTTCCCGGTGCCGGGCCTCAAGCACTTGCAAGGCGAAACGCTGAACTGGGTGCGTGAACTGTTGCTCGATCCGAGTCAGGATCGCGGCCTCTTCAACCCGGCGATGCTCGACCGCCTGCTGACCGACCCGCAAGGTCAGTTGACCCCGCTGCGCGGCTCCAAGCTGTGGCAATTGGCGGCCCTGAACCTGTGGCTCAGTGAACAAGGAATCTGATCGATGAAACCTCACGCCACGGCGATCAACCAACGCTTGTTGCGCGGTCAGACGCCCTCTTATGAACGATTGCAGGCGCGCCTGGCCGAAGACGGCAGCACGCTGGGCGCGGCGCCGATTGCGGTGCATTGCGGCTGGGGCCGGTTGCTGATCGGCCACACTTTTGCTGATGCGGCCAGCCTCGCCCAGGAGTTGCTCAACGAACAACCCGGTGAGCGCGACATTGCCCTGTATGTCGCCGCGCCCCAGCAAGTGCTGGGGCTGGAGCCGACCCAATTGTTCCTCGATCCGTCGGACACCTTGCGCCTGTGGTTCAGCGATTACCGTCAGGCCACCCGGGTGTTTCGCGGCTTTCGCATCCGTCGTGCCCAGAGTGACGCCGACTGGAACGCGATCAACCAGCTGTACCAGGCTCGCGGCATGCTGCCGATCGATGCCACGTTGCTGACTCCGCGACACTCCGGCGGCCCGGTGTACTGGCTGGCCGAGGACGAGGACAGCGGCGCGGTCATCGGCAGTGTCATGGGACTCAACCATCACAAGGCTTTTAATGATCCGGAGAACGGCAGCAGCCTGTGGTGCCTGGCGGTCGATCCGCATTGTTCTCGACCCGGCGTCGGTGAAGTGCTGGTGCGCCATTTGATCGAACACTTCATGAGTCGCGGGTTGAGTTATCTCGATTTGTCGGTATTGCATGACAATCGCCAGGCAAAAAATCTTTACGCCAAGCTCGGTTTTCGCAACCTCTCGACGTTCGCCATCAAGCGCAAGAACGGCATCAATCAGCCGCTGTTTCTCGGGCCCGGCCCAGAAGCCGAGTTCAATCCCTATGCGCGGATCATCGTCGAGGAAGCGTTGCGCCGGGGCATCGATGTACAGGTCGACGACGCCGACGCCGGGATGTTTACCCTGAGTCATGGCGGGCGCCGGGTGCGTTGTCGCGAGTCCCTCAGTGACCTGACCAGTGCTATCAGCATGAGCCTGTGCCAGGACAAAAGCCTGACCCACAAAGCACTCAAGGCCGCCGGGCTGAACCTGCCGTCGCAGCAACTGGCGGGCAATGCCGATGACAATCTGGCGTTTCTCGACGAGCACCAACGCGTCGTGGTCAAACCGCTGGACGGCGAACAAGGGCAAGGCGTGGCGGTGGATTTGCAAACCATCGAAGACGTCCAGCACGCCATCGAAGCTGCGCGCCAGTTCGACGGCCGGGTGTTGCTGGAAAGCTTCCACGAAGGCCTCGACCTGCGAATTCTGGTGATTGGTTTTGAAGTGGTCGCGGCTGCGATCCGTCGCCCTGCGGAAGTAGTCGGCGATGGTCAGCACTCGATTGGCGCATTGATCGAAGCCCAGAGCCGTCGTCGGCAGGCAGCCACCGGTGGCGAAAGCAAAATCCCGCTGGACCACGAAACCGAACGCACCTTGCAATCCGCCAATTACGACTACAGCAGCATTCTGCCGGCCGGCGAGCATCTGTTCGTACGGCGGACGGCGAATCTGCACACCGGCGGGATTCTCGAAGACGTCACCGCGATTCTCCATCCGACGCTGGTGGATGCCGCCGTGCGCGCGGCGCGGGCGCTGGACATTCCCGTGGTGGGACTCGACCTGATGGTGTCTGCCGCCGATCAACCGGAGTACGTATTTATCGAAGCCAATGAACGCGCCGGACTGGCCAACCATGAGCCACAGCCGACGGCTGAGCGGTTTGTGGATTTGTTGTTTCCGCATAGCCAGCCGGTTGTTTCCTAGTGATGTAGCGCCTGTCAGGCCGCCATCGCTGGCAAGCCAGCTCCTACAGGGGATCAGCGGTCCAATGTAGGAGCGAGCCTGCTCGCGATGGCGGCTGAACAGACGACAACGATCTCACTCATCGAAACCATCGATGCTCTTCACTCATCAGGAGTTTCCATGACCCGCCAATACCCAGAACCGGACCTGACTTACCTGCAAAAAGTCCTGCTGGAAATGCTCGCCATTCCCAGCCCTACCGGGTTCACCGACACCATCGTGCGTTACGTTGCCGAACGCCTCGAAGAACTGGGCATCCCCTTCGAAATGACCCGGCGTGGGACCATTCGCGCCACCCTCAAGGGCAAGAAGAACAGCCCGGATCGCGCCGTCTCCGCGCACCTCGACACCATCGGCGCCGCCGTGCGCGCGGTGAAAGATAACGGCCGACTGACCCTGGCGCCGGTGGGTTGCTGGTCCAGCCGTTTTGCCGAGGGCAGCCGCGTCAGCTTGTTCACCGACAACGGCGTGATCCGCGGCAGCGTGTTGCCATTGATGGCCTCCGGGCACGCGTTCAATACCGCCGTGGATGAAATGCCGATCAGTTGGGATCACGTTGAATTGCGTCTGGATGCCTACTGCGCAACTCGCGCCGATTGCGATTCCCTGGGGATCAGCGTCGGCGATTTCGTCGCCTTCGACCCGCTGCCGGAGTTCACCGAAAGCGGCCACATCAGCGCCCGTCACCTCGACGACAAGGCCGGTGTCGCGGCGCTGCTGGCAGCGTTGAAAGCCATCGTCGACAGCGGTGAAGAATTGCTGATCGACTGCCATCCGCTGTTCACCATCACCGAGGAAACCGGTAGCGGCGCGGCAGCGGCACTGCCTTGGGATGTCAGCGAATTCGTCGGCATCGACATCGCACCGGTCGCCCCCGGCCAACACTCCAGCGAGCACGCCGTCAGCATTGCCATGCAAGACTCAGGCGGGCCGTATGACTATCACTTATCGCGACACCTGCTGCGCCTGGCCAGTGAAAACGAGTTGCCGGTTCGTCGCGACCTGTTCCGTTATTACTTCAGCGACGCGCACTCGGCGGTCACCGCAGGTCATGACATCCGCACCGCCCTGCTCGCCTTCGGCTGCGACGCCACCCACGGCTACGAGCGTACCCACATCGACAGCCTCGCGGCCCTCAGTCGCCTGCTCGGCGCCTACATTCTCAGCCCTCCGGTATTCGCCAGCGATGCGCAACCGGCCAAAGGATCGCTGGACCGGTTCAGTCACCAGATCGAACACGAAACCCAGATGGAAAGCGATACGCGGGTGCCTTCGGTGGACAGCCTTGTAGGTCAGCGCAACGACAGCTGATCCTGAATTTTCATCGTCTGGTTTGACGCCATCGCGGGCAAGCCCGCTCCCACAGGTTACCCGTCGATCAGGGATTTTGTGATCGGCGCAAAATCTGTGGGAGCGGGCTTGCCTGCGATGGCGTCAGATCAAACGACATAGAACCCAAAGGCTAGCCGCAACCAACCATTCGCCGTAGCATCGCGCCATTGATTGATTCGAGGTGCCTATGCTCATCCCACACGACCAACTTGAAGTCGACACCCTGACCCGCCTGATCGAAGATTTCGTCACCCGTGACGGCACCGACAACGGTGATGACACGCCGCTGGAAACCCGTGTCCTGCGCGTGCGCCAGGCATTGACCAAGGGCCAGGCATTGATTGTCTTCGACCCGGAAAGCGAGCAATGCCAATTGATGCTCAAGCATGATGTGCCCAAGCATCTATTCGACTGATTTTTTCTGCCGGGCCAGTTTGCGCTGGATTCGCTCGTAGATCTCGGAGCGGTGCACATAGACGTTCTTCGGCGCTTCGACGCCAAAGCGCACGTTTCCTCCGTTGACGCCAACAACGCGGATTGAAATGTCGTCACCGATGGAGATCAATTCGCCCACAACGCGGCTGAGTACAAGCATGGCTTCTGTCCTTCAGGGATACCGGACCTTGAAGATGCCCGGCACACAACCGCCCTTCAAGACAGCAGCAACAATCCAGACCGGTCTGACAACCCAGAGGCATCACTGCTGACGGAAACGTCTGACAAGCCGGTCAAATGAAGGACCGATCCTTCAGGATGCGGAAAACCGCGGACCGAACAGGATGACGCTCGCCCCGATCACGCACAGGGCCACACCGATCCAGTCCGAACCCAGCGGTCGAATCCGCTCGACCACCGCCAGCCAGCCAATCGAGGCAATGATGTAGATGCCACCGTAGGCGGCATAGGCGCGACCGGCGTAGCTCGCTTCGACGCGAGTGAGCAACAGCGCAAACAAGGTCAGGCTGAGCAGTGCCGGCACCACCCAGCAGACGCTTTTGCCCTGGCGCAGCCACATCCAGAAGGCGAAGCAACCGGCGATTTCAAACAGCGCGGCGAGGAAAAACCACAAGTAGTTGAGCATGCAAACGTCTCGCGAGGATGGCCAGTTGCGGCCACCCTAACGACGGTGTTGCGTGTGGGCAAGGTCAGCCTGCGGTTTGTTTGGCCTTGGCGCGCATTTTGTCGGCCATCACGGTCATTTCGTTGTAGAGCAGTTGCGGGTTTTTCTGTTTCAGCGCCCAAGCCATGCGGCCCTGTTCGTGGGGCAGAATCATGAACTCGCCGGCAGCGACCTGCTGATAGATGTAGTCGGCGATGTCCGCTGCGCTGATTGGCGAACTCTCCAGCAACTTGCCGACCTGGGCTTTCATGGCCGGGGTCGGGCCGCGGAACGAGTCGAGCAGATTGGTCTGGAAGAACGACGGGCAAACCACGTGCACGCCCACTTCCTGTTGCGCCAGTTCGATCAGCAAGCTTTCCGACAACGCGACCACACCGGCCTTGGCCACGTTGTAGTTGCTCATGGCCGGGCCTTGCATCAGCGCGGCCATCGACGCGATGTTGATGATCTTGCCTTTGCTCTTTTCCAGCAGCGGCAGGAAGGCCTTGCAGCCCTTGACCACGCCCATCAGGTTGATTGCGATCTGCCAGTCCCAGTCTTCCAGGGACAGTTCGCTGAAGAAACCGCCCGACGCCACGCCCGCGTTATTGACGATGACATCAATACCGCCAAGTTTCACTTCGCACGCCTGGGCGAACGCCGTCAGTTGGCTGTAGTCGCGCACATCGCAGCGCTGGATAAAACCGTCGCCGCCGGCTTCGCGTACCAGTTTCAGGGTTTCCTGCAGGCCGGGTTCGCTGACGTCCGACAAAGCCAGTTGCCAGCCTTCACGCGCCCAGCGCAGCGCGATTTCGCGACCCAGGCCAGAGCCCGCACCAGTGATCATCATGCGATTTTGCATAGCAAACAGCCTTGTTGTTCCGGGGAAGATGCGTCGAGTGTAGCGAAGGATATTGCCCGACCCACGCTCCATCAGATTGCTGAATGGGACGAGCAAACCCTGGAAGCGTCGCCCATAACTAATGCCAGTCGAAACGAAATAACGCTTTGTTCGAAAAACATTAAAAAAACTTGGAATTTTCTTCCTTGCGCGGCAGTCGGAAGTTTTAAGCAGCTCGAATTAAATGCATTCCCGCTGACCGATAAAGACTGGGTCATTCCTGAATTCTTACAGCAAGGAAATAGACATGGGCACAATTCTTCTCATCATTTTGATCCTGTTACTGATCGGTGGTTTACCGGTCTTCCCGCACTCCAGAAGTTGGGGTTATGGCCCGTCCGGTATTATCGGCGTGGTGTTGGTGGTGATACTGATTTTGTTGTTACTCGGCAAAATATGAAGACCCGAGCGTAAAAAAGAGGCCCTTCGAGGGCCTCTTTTTTATTGCGTTGCTATTGGCTCGGTCTTGCCAGTTTTAGTCCGGCTTGCCATCGACCACACCGGCGGTGTTGTCGATCAGGCTCTTGGTCGCCGTTTGCAGGAACGATTCGAGCTTGGTTTTCAACTCGGCGGTGCGCGGTGCATCCGGAACGACCACGGCGCGAGGCGTAGCACCCAGTTCGTACTGGTACATCTTCGGCGCCATGTCCTTGTCCTTCGGCAATACCAGAATCTGGTCAGCCGTGATGATCGCCGTTGTCTGCTCGCTACCCGATGGCTTGATCACACCGAAACCGGTGTCACCTTCAGGCAAGTTGAGCAGATCGCGACCCCAGCACTGGTGGCGTACTTCACCACCGATCCGGCCCATGATGGTCGGAACGATGTCGACTTGAGTGCCGACGGTGTGGTCAAGCGTACCGAACTTCTCCTGAATGCCTGGAGCAATCATCAGCATCGGAACGTTGAAACGACCAAGGTCCATTTCGGTGATTTGACGCTCGTTGCCGAAGCCATGGTCGCCGACGATGACAAACAGGGTTTCCTTGAAGTACGGCTCCTTGCGAGCCTGTTCGAAGAACTGGCCCAGCGCCCAGTCCGAATAACGCATGGCGGTCAAGTGCTCGTTCAAGCTGCCGCGATCGGTCACGCGCTCGACCGGCAATGGGCTCGGCAAGGCGTACGGTGTGTGGTTGGACAGGGTTTGCAGCAAGGCATAGAACGGTTTCTTGTCCTTGCCGTCGCGGGCTTTCAACTCTTCCAGGCCACGGTTGAACATGTCCTGGTCGGACACGCCCCACGTGGGGTCGGAGAACACCGGATTAACGAAGTCGTTACGGCCGATGAAGTTGGTCATGCCCTGGTTGCTGAAGAAACCCGACTGGTTGTCCCAGGCGAAATCGCCGTTGTAGACGTATACGTCGTCGTAATCACGGGCGCTGAGCAACTGCGGCAGGCCAGACAGTTTGTGGCTGCCTTCCGGCGTCTGCATCAGGTATTCGAAACCCGGCAGGTTGGGGAAGCAGGCCATGGTCGCGAACATGCCCTGGTGGGTGTGGGTCCCGTTGGAGAAGAAGCGATCGAACAGCAGGCCTTCCTTCGACAGTTTGTCGAGGTACGGCGTGATGTTGCCCGGTGCGCCCAGAGCGCCCACCGAGTGACCGGCCATGCTTTCCATGAGGATCACAACGACATTCTTGATCGGCAGGGTCTTGTCCGCCGGCGGCATGTAGTCACGACGCACCGCGGCCGTTTCGCCATCGACCAGTTTGTCGTCCTTCATCACCAGCATGTCGCGCACGGTCTGTTGCGCCATCGGTTGTGGCAACGTGGCTTTCCAGATGTTGTCGCGGTCTTCGGACATCCGGCTCTTCGCCGCCGCCACCAGGGAAAGTGTGCCATTCAGGCCCAACTGGTTGGCGAAGTTGGAATCGGTGGTATAGACATCACCCCAACGCATTGGCGGGCCTTGACGCAAGGTGCCACGGGCGGCAACCACGCAGATCAGCAGGCAGACCACGAACACCGCGGCGCGCGTGTACCACGGGGCCACTTGGCGGGTGCTGATGCTGCCACCGCTGAACGGACCGCGAGGACGGGTAGCCCGGTCGGCGCCCTTGAATGCCAGGCTCAGGAGCCAGGTGCCCACCGCCCATGCCAGCAGGTAGCGAACCACCGGGAAACCGTACCAGAGCATGCTCATCACGGTTTTCGGATCTTCCTTCACATACTGGAACACCAGGCCGTTGAGGCGCTGGTGGAACTCGCGATAGAAGTCCATCTCCATGAGGCCGAGGAACAGCGCAATGCTCGAGGCAATGGTCAGCCAGAAACGGAAGAACCCGCGCGCCGCCATGGCCCGGACACTGAACAGCGCCAGAATCAGCGGGACGCTCAGGTAAACCACCAGGCGCAGGTCGAAACGCAGACCGTTGGCGAATGCCTCGATGAACGTCGAAGCTGGTGTATCGAGGATCATTTCACGGTTGTAGACCAGCAGCGCGACGCGCAGCACGGAAAACATCACCATCATGACCAGCGCACACAGCAGCGTGTAGGCCAGGTGCGATTTGACGGTCGGTTGCAGCAGGCGACTCGAAGCTCGCTGCTGAGTCAGGGCGTCCGGGATTGCCATGTCGTTTTAGGACCCATTGGAAGTTGAAGTTTCAAAAGTACAGCTGCGCCCTGCCCTCTGTTGGCCAGTACTTGGCCCCGGGGTTCGCGCGGTGCGCAAATGTTGCACGATCAACCGCAGCATTGCCATTGATAACTGTTCGTTGATGCAAGCGCGGGCGAATTGTCTTGGAGGCTTCGTGAAAATTTCGTGCAACGCATATCCGGAAACAAAATAAAGGCAAAAGATCGCAGCCTTCGGCAACTCCTACAGGGGCTGCGATCTTTTGATCTGCATTACTTCTCCGCGCGTTCTTTCAGGGCTTTCAACGTATTAAACGGGGCATCGACCACAAACTTGTTGGCAACCATCGATGGCACGCTGCCACCCGGCTCGGTATGTACCTGATAGGTCACTTCAACCTGATCGCCCTTGGGTACGAACTTCCAGAAACCGTCGACCTTGGCGACCCGGACAAAGCCTTTTTCTTCAGGAAGGTAATTCGGCACACCCTCGAGCTTGCGGGTCAGGCTGCCATCGGCGCCAACAGTCGTGGTGATGTGCACCACCGAATCACGCGGCGTGACCGGCCATGGCGTATTGAACTGGGTGTAAGTCCAGCTCTGGTCGCCTTCGCGCTTGAGCAACTTCTGGGACTTGCACTCGTGAATCCAGGCGCAGGTGCCGACCACGTCTTCCTGTAATGCGCGCAGCTTGGCCACGGTGGTCTTCATCAGGGTGACGCCCTGATAGGCCTTGTAGTCGGAGCCGGGCACTTCACTCAGGGAAATCTTGATGCCGTCTTCGTTCTTGGCGACTTTCCAGTCTTCGGCCTGGGCGACCGATGTAGCCAATACAGCCGTCAAACCACACAGCACAGCAATACGATGCAGCGAACCCATAATGTTATTCCTTATTGTTGAAGTTCCGTTCGTTGAAAACATCACGCGGCCGTCATTTGCTCCCACCAGCCAATCAACCTGATGGCCTCTTCACTGCTGGTGCCGCACACCTCGACGTCAGCCTCGAACGCCGAGCAAACTGCCGGGCGTTCCGGTTTGCCGAAAATCGAGCACAGGTTTTCGGCAGACAATTGCAGGCAACGTTCGCCGGCGGCTTTGCCGTTGGGCATGCCGGGAATCGGTGAACTGATGGAAGGGGCTATGCAACAGGCGCCACAGCCTTCACGGCATTTCATGACGACGAGCTCCTCGCGACGGGCGATGTATTAAAGGACGGGGCACAGAGTAACCGCTAAAACAGTTGTTTTAAATTACCGGACCTCGGGTTTTTACCTGCAAGCGTGCGTGACCGGGCAGTCTCCGACAAAGCGTCTGGCTCGCGGCTGGGGATTTACCGCTTGAACTCGAATTCCAGCTCCGCACCTTCAACTTCTCGGCGCTCTTCGTTGCGCAGTTGCAACTGCATTTCGTTGTTGATCAGCCTTCCGTTGAGCTGGAACTGGCTGCTTTTGTCACCGAACATCTGCGGCAACACCGGTTCGCGCTTGGGCAATGGCACTGTGCCGACCGGTTTCAGTTCTTCGACCATGTCTTTGGGCAGACTCAAATCCAGGTTGGCTGAGGGTATTGGGGTTTTCACCACCTCACTGGCCGGTTTTGACTTGGAGGCAATCGACGGACGCTTCTTCGCCACAGGGGCTTTCTGTTTTGCAGGTGCGGAGTTTTTGGCGGGAGCCGGTTTTTTCGAAGTTGCGTTTGCTGGCGGGTTTTCCTGAGCGGAAGCGGCCATCACGGATACCGGCTGAGCACTCAATAACAGGCAAATCATCAGCGAGGCGGCGGGAAAAATCGGTTTCATGGACCCAACGGCGCAAACAGCGCGAACGACAGAGGGGACATATGCTCGCCTGTTGTTGTCATCATGACAAGCACGGGCAGGAATAACCTGCCCGACCTGCTACAGACCGCCCGCCATTTCCTGGCAGAGCTGGGTGGCCAGCATGCCCAGGGTCATCAACGCACGCTCGGCTTCACGGTTCCACGGGATCCCGCAGTTCAGCCGGATACAGTGGTTGAATTGCTCGGTGTTACTGAAAATCAGCCCCGGCGCAATACTGATGCCTTGCTGCAATGCACGCACATGCAGCTCCTGGGTGTTGACCCGTCCAGGCAAACTCACCCACAAAATGAAACCGCCGGTAGGCCGAGTCATCTGGGTGCCTTCGGGGAAATACTGCTGCACCGCCAACTGGAAGGCGCTGAGGTTCTTGCGGTACTCCTGACGGATGTAGCGCAAATGTCGGTCGTAACCGCCGTTTTCCAGATAGGCGGCAATGCCCATTTGCGTAACGCTGCAGGCTGAATGGGTACTGAAGGTCTGCAAGCGCTGGATTTCCTGCTGATACTTGCCGGCAATCATCCAGCCGATCCGCACGCCCGGCGATAGAGTTTTGGAGAAACTCGAGCAATAGATCACCCGATCCAGCCGGTCATAAGCCTTGAGCGACTTGGTACGCCCCTGCTCGAACATCAGCTCACCGTAGATATCGTCCTCGACAATCTGGATATCGAAGTCCGACGCCAGGCGCAGCAATTGTTTCTGCCGCTCTTCGGGCATGGTGCCGCCCAATGGATTGCTCAGACGAGTGGTCAGTACCAGTGCCTTGATCGACCACTGGTTGGCGGCCAGCTGCAGGGCTTCGAGGCTCATGCCGGTGGACGGATCGCTGGGGATTTCGATGACCTTCAGACCCAAGAGATCGGCCAATTGCAGAAGGCCGTAGTAGGTCGGCGACTCGGCAGCGATCAGATCGCCCGGCCGGGTCAGAACCCGCAAGGACATCTGCAAGGCATCGACGCAGCCATGGGTAATCACCACTTCCGAGGGATCGACCACCACGCCGGCATCGCGCATGCGGATCGCCACTTGCCGACGCAACGGTTCAAAACCGGGGCTGAACATGTAGCTGAATGCACGCGGGCTATGGAAACGAGTGACTTTGGCCAACTGCTGATGAAGCGCCCGCACCGGCAGATAATCGACACTCGGCACCGCCGCGCCTAACGGGAACACGCCTTCGCGGCGGGACTCGACCAATACCTGCTGGATGATGCTGCTACGAGTGACCAGGCCCGGGCGCTCGACCCGGGCGATGTCCGGTGTCGGCGCGGTCAGGGCCGGTGTCTGGTGCACGTAGTAACCCGACTGCGGCCGGGCACGGATCAGCCCCTGATCCTCGAGGTTGGCGTACGCCTGCAAAACCGTCGCATGGCTGACATTGAGCTGCGAGCTCATCTTGCGCACCGAAGGCACGCGCTCCCCTGGTTGATAGACACCACGGCGGATGTCTTCGGCCAGTTGTTGAGCAATACGTTGGTAAAGCAAGAGATTGGTCATGACGCAGCACTCGATTTCACGGGCATTTTATTCTTGTGTGAAACAATACCGGAACAGTTTAGAAGTGTACTGGGACAGTTGCCACAATAGTCGACAGGACAGTGCAGTGTCAGCAAGAACTGTACTGTTTTGAGAGATATTTGGCAGGCGTAAAAAAACCCGGCGCTGCATCGCAGGCCGGGTTTGTTGAGAATCCACGTTGATGCCATCGTCAGCAAGCCGGCTCCTACGGAGTGCGTGGTTAGGTAGCGCCCACTATCGGGCGGCGCCCAACTGGCCTTTTTCGTCGGAGAACACAATTTCCACTCGACGGTTCTGGGCGCGGCCACGCTCGGAGGCGTTCGCGTCCACAGGGTATTCATCGCCGTAGCCTTCAACCTGGATGCGTTTGTCGTCGATGCCCAGGTCCATCAAGACGTCAGCCACCGATTGCGCACGGTCGCGCGACAGCTTGAGGTTGTCCTGCTTACCGCCGGTGCTGTCGGTGTAGCCTTCGATCCGCACCACGCGCTTGGGGTTGAGCTGGAGGAATTGCACGATTTTCAGCACCACGCGATTGGCCGAGTTTTTCAACTCCGCTTCACCGGTATCGAACAGCACATCGCCGAGGGTCATGACCAAACCACGGTCAGTCTGGGTGGTGGCCAGCGCAACAATCTGCTCTTCGAGCAACTTGCCTTGCTGTTGCACGCTGAACAGTTTGGATTCACGCAAAGCTAGTTGCAGGCGTTGACGCTCCAGTTCGAGCTTCGCGGCGCGCTCTTCGTTGAGCGCCAGATTGGTGTGCTCGCGGGCGATTTCGCTGTAGCGCTGGCTCAAATAGGCGTATTGCACCACGTCCGAGCCACTGCCCCAATAGCTGGACAACCGATCGGCCCGGGCCAGGGACTCACCGGCTCGAATCACGTCCTTGGGCGCGATCCGCAATACGTTGGAGTCTTCCTTGACCTTCTGGAAGTCAGCACTCGCCTGTTGCAGAGCCGCTTCACTGTGCTGACCAGCGCAGCCATAAAGGCTCGCGCAACCGACCAGGATCAAACCGCCGAGGGCTTTGGTCTTGAGGCTCATTGGGCATCTCCCAGTTGCTTGCGCAGACGGGTGATGCGGGTATTGAGCATGTTCAACTGCTCTTCGCTCTTGAGGGTCAGAACCTTGGCCTCAGCCAGACGCGCATCCAGTTCGGCCTGTTCAGCCCGCATGCGCGCATTCCTGAAGGATTGGTCGGCCATGCTGCCCTTGGCACGGTTGAACTTGTCTTCGGCCAGTTTCATTTCCGGCACTTCGTCAGCGGTGGCGCCAACGGCCTTGGCTTGTTCGAGTGCCTGTTCGGTCAGGCGCATTTGTTCATTCGGCGCCGGATCGGCTGCACAACCCGCCAGAGCCAGAACGGCCAGGGCAGCGAAAAGAGGTCGAATACTCACTAAAAATCCCTACTGTTTTGGGGTACTGACAGGTTGCTTCTGCTGCGCGTTCCAACGCTCGATATTGCGTTGCAGTACAGCCTCCGTCAGTCCGGACGCGGGCAATTCTGTCATCTTTTTGGCCAACTGTCCGCGCAACCACGGATCGTTGCAGGCGGAGTTGTGGGAAACCGCCAGAAATAGTCCCGGTTGGTCAACCGGTTGAGCGCGGGCGATCAGATCCTTGGCCATGCCCAGTGTCTGCGCCATCGCCATGCCGGAGTAACGACCGGCCAGGACAAATTCCACCTCGCCCAAGAGCAATTTCTGAAAGGCCTGGGTAAGGTTTGGCGTGCGTGTGAGGGTCAATTGCTGTTCAGCGAAAGTGCCGAATTCCGGAGTCAATCGAGACTTTTCCGACAAAGCGCCGGAGTGACCGTGCAGGTCCTGTAGCTGGTTGTAGACCAGTGAAGAATCCTTGCGGGTCCAGACCAGGTAATCATTTTCCAGCAGTGGCGGATGAATGTAGTCCAGGGATTCGAGCTCAGCGACCGTCAGTGGCGCATCGGCCAACATGTCCATGCGTCCGCTACGCACTTCGTCCAGCGCCTGGGAGCGTTTGCCGGAGTAGAGCATTTCCACCTTGATGCCCAACTGCCCCGCTACCTGCTGCAACAAATCGGCACTGGCGCCAATCAGGTGCTTGGGGTCTTGCGGGTCTTGCCACAGGTACGGTGGCGCATCCGGGCTGCCGGTTACCACCAGGCGTTCGCACTTGCCCGCGGCGATCGACAGTGTCGAAAACACCGTCAGGCCCAGCAGCATTGACCAACCGAACACTCGCTGCACATCCATAGCAATACACTCCACTCAAGCCCCGTTATATCCCCTGTAGGAAAGGCAAAAAAAAACCCGACCATACGGTCGGGCTCTTTATAAGTGAAGCAGCAGGTTTAGACCAGCTTCTCCAGCTCAGGGATGGCTTCGAACAGGTCCGCCACCAGGCCGTAATCGGCCACCTGGAAGATCGGCGCTTCTTCGTCCTTGTTGATCGCAACGATCACTTTGGAGTCTTTCATGCCGGCCAGGTGCTGGATCGCGCCGGAGATACCGACGGCGATGTACAGCTGTGGAGCAACGATCTTGCCGGTCTGACCGACCTGCATGTCGTTCGGAACGAAACCTGCGTCGACCGCGGCGCGCGAAGCACCAACGGCAGCGCCCAGCTTGTCAGCCAGGGCGTACAGGTGTTTGAAGTTGTCGCCGTTCTGCATGCCGCGGCCGCCGGAAACGACGATCTTGGCAGCGGTCAGTTCCGGACGATCGGACTTGGCCAGTTCTTCGCCGACGAAGCTGGAGATGCCAGCGTCGTGAGCAGCGGCAACGGCTTCAACAGCGGCCGAACCACCTTCAGCGGCAACCGGGTCGAAACCGGTGGCACGCACGGTGATCACTTTCACTGCGGCGTTCGATTGCACGGTAGCGATGGCGTTACCCGCGTAGATCGGACGCTTGAAGGTGTCAGCGCTTTCTACCGAGATGATCTCGGAGATCTGGTCAACGTCCAGTGCAGCGGCAACGCGCGGCAGGATGTTTTTGCCGTTGGAAGTGGCGGCAGCCAGGATGTGGCTGTAGCCCTTGCCCAATTCAGCGACCAGAGGAGCAACGTTTTCCGGCAGCTGGTGTGCGTAAGCGGCATTGTCAGCGTTCAGGACTTTGCTCACGCCAGCAATTTTCGCAGCGGCTTCAGCCACGGCGCCAGCGCCTTGGCCTGCAACCAGAACGTGGATGTCACCACCGATTTTAGCGGCGGCAGCGACGGTGTTCAGCGTGGCCGGGGCCAGCACTTTGTTGTCGTGTTCAGCAATAACCAAGATAGTCATTTAGATTACCTTCGCTTCGTTTTTCAGTTTCTCGACCAGTTCAGCCACCGACTTGACCTTGATACCCGCGCTGCGTGCAGCAGGCGCTTCGACTTTCACGGTTTTGTTGGTGGAGGCGGTGGAAACGCCCAAAGCGTCCGGAGTCAGCACTTCGAGAGGCTTCTTCTTGGCTTTCATGATGTTTGGCAGAGACGCGTAGCGCGGCTCGTTCAAACGCAGGTCGGTGGTGACGATGGCCGGCAGCTTCAGGGAAACTGTCTGCGCGCCGCCGTCGATTTCGCGAGTCACAGCAACGCTGTCGCCGCTGATTTCGACTTTCGAAGCGAACGTGCCCTGACCATAACCGCTCAATGCAGCGAGCATCTGGCCAGTCTGGTTGTTGTCGCTGTCGATGGCTTGTTTGCCAAGGATCACCAGCTGAGGCTGTTCCTTGTCGACAACAGCTTTCAACAGTTTGGCCACGGCCAGGGAAGTCAGATCTTCGGCGGATTCGACGAGGATGGCGCGGTCGGCACCCAGAGCCAGCGCGGTGCGCAGTTGCTCTTGAGCGGTGGACGGGCCCACGGAGACGACGACGATTTCAGTCGCAACGCCTTTCTCTTTCAGGCGTACGGCTTCTTCCACTGCGATCTCGCAGAACGGGTTCATCGACATCTTGACGTTGGCAAGATCGACGCCGGAATTGTCCGCCTTGACGCGGACCTTGACGTTGTAATCCACAACGCGTTTGACAGCTACAAGAACCTTCATGGATTCCTCGTTACTCTCCGGTGAAAAGAAAGTCGCCTAGGCGAACCTGGCGGTTGATGCTCATCGGGCGCAAGGGCACCTCTAAAAACGCCGGCATTCGTGTCAAGTGATCATCGCTCATGATGTTGATGACCGTTCGTCAGTCGTGACTAACAAGTCATTCAATATCGCGACGTGTAAACTTCGCGCCAAACCTGCGCGGTACATCACCTGCCACTGCCATCGCCCTGTCTTTAGAGGTGCTCTTGAAACCTATAGTCAGCCTACGGCGAGCGCAAAACCGCCCGTATCTTGACCGGAACACCTATTCCGGTCAATACGCCAAAATGGCCGTTCATAAGCCGGGTGACTTTGATTTCTCTGGCTTTGAGCAGTTTCAAACAAACGTTTGTATTGGACGCTGAGAGTGGTGTAGATATAATGCGCCACCCAAAGAGAAAGGTGGTTAATCGATTGTCCTCTCCCGACGTTGTGCCGGGATTCAAGGATGCGACACCCAACCTCCAAAATTAGAAAAAAACTGTTGAGCCTTGAGTAGGAGATAGCCTGTGGAACGCGAATACATGGAATTCGACGTGGTCATCGTCGGTGCCGGCCCCGCTGGCCTTTCCGCCGCCTGCCGATTGAAGCAGAAGGCTGCTGAAGCCGGTAAGGAAATCAGCGTCTGCGTGGTCGAAAAAGGCTCCGAGGTCGGTGCTCACATCCTGTCCGGTGCCGTGTTCGAACCACGGGCCTTGAACGAACTGTTCCCGGATTGGAAAGAACTCGGCGCACCGCTGAACACGCCAGTCACGCGCGATGACATTTTCGTGTTGAAAAACGCCGAAAGCGCGCAAAAAATTCCTGACTTCTTTGTGCCCAAGACCATGCACAACGAAGGCAACTACATCATCTCCCTGGGCAACCTGTGCCGCTGGCTGGCCCAGCAGGCCGAGAACCTGGGCGTGGAAATCTACCCGGGCTTCGCCGCTCAGGAAGCGCTGTTCGACGAAAACGGCATCGTTCGCGGGATCATCACCGGCGATCTGGGCGTTGACCGCGAAGGTCAGCCGAAAGAAGGCCTGTACACCCCGGGCATGGAACTGCGCGGCAAGTACACGCTGTTCGCCGAGGGTTGCCGTGGCCACATCGGCAAGCAGCTGATCAAGCGCTTCAACCTGGACACTGACGCTGATACCCAGCACTACGGCATCGGCCTGAAAGAAATCTGGGAAGTCGACCCGGCCAAGCACCAGCCAGGCCTGGTAGTCCACACCGCCGGTTGGCCGATGGACATCATGGGCACCGAGAACACCGGTGGCTCGTTCCTCTATCACCTGGAAAACAATCAGGTTGTAGTGGGCCTTATCGTCGATCTTTCCTACAGCAACACCTACCTGTCGCCGTTCGACGAGTTCCAGCGCCTGAAACACCACCCGGTACTCAAGCAGTACCTGGAAGGCGGCAAGCGCATCAGCTACGGCGCCCGCGCCATCTGCAAGGGCGGCCTGAACTCGCTGCCGAAAATGGTCTTCAAGGGCGGCGCGCTGATCGGTTGCGACCTCGGCACCCTGAACTTCGCCAAGATCAAGGGCAGTCATACCGCGATGAAGTCCGGCATGCTCGCAGCTGAATCGGTGGCTGACGCGCTGTTCGCCGACAAGGATGGCACGGAAGAGCTGACCTCTTATGTCGACGCCTTCAAGAACAGCTGGCTCCACGAAGAACTGTTCGCCAGCCGCAACTTCGGCCCGGCGATCCACAAGTTCGGCGCGATCGTTGGTGGTGGTTTCAACTGGCTCGACCAGAACATCTTCGGCGGCAAACTGCCGTTCACTCTGCACGACACCAAGCCGGATTACGCTTGCCTGAAACTGGCGGCCGACTGCAAGAAGATCGACTACCCGAAACCGGACGGCAAGATCAGCTTCGACAAACTCAGCTCAGTGTTCATCTCTGGTACTAACCATGAAGAAGAGCAGCCGTGCCACCTGAAGCTGACCGACCCGAGCATCCCGATCAGCAAGAACTTGCCGCTGTACGATGAGCCTGCCCAGCGTTACTGCCCGGCAGGCGTATATGAAGTGATCACCAAGGAAGACGGCGAGAAGCGCTTCCAGATCAACGCCCAGAACTGCGTTCACTGCAAGACCTGCGACATCAAGGACCCTGCACAGAACATCACCTGGGTGACGCCGGAAGGCGCTGGCGGCCCGACTTACCCGAACATGTAAGCCGAACCGCACACATCAAGGCTCCCGAATGGGGGCCTTTTTGTTGCCCGGGATTCAGAGCATCACACACCACCCCTGTAGGAGCGAGCCTGCTCGCGATGGACGTTAACGATGGCGCGGGGATCCTGGATTCAAGCGGTGCATTTGAGACCATCGCGAGCAGGCTCGCTCCTACAGGGGGTTATCAATAACTCAAGCCGCGCGTTCTTCTCCGGGATTACGCTCGAAGTAGCGCTTGTACTCGCGACTGAATTGCGACGTGCTTTGATACCCCACCCGATGCGCCACCTGCGCCACGCCCATGCCCTCCCCCACCAACAACTGCTGCGCCCTGAGCAAACGCAAACGCTTCAGATACTGCACCGGCGACAGCAACGTACTGCGCTTGAAATGCTCGTGGAAGGTCGACGCACTCATGTTCGCGCAACCGGCCAGGGTCTCGACATTCAAGGGTTCGGTGTAATGCGCATGCAGATGGCTAAGCGATGCCGCGATCCGGGCGAATTGACCCTGCTGCTCAACCAGTGCCCGCAACACATCGGCCTGGGGCCCGCGCAAGGCGACGAACAACAATTCACGCAATCGCGCTTGCCCCATGATCTGGCATTCCAGCGGATCGTGCAGGCAACGCAGCAGCCGTTCGACACAACCACGCATGGCATCGTCGAGCACAGCCGAGGTCATGGACTCCGGCGTTTGTGCCGGAATATGCCGTCCCGGCGCCAACCCCATCGCCATCACCAACTCGCCCAGCATCACCCGGTCGATAGCCACGGAAACACCCAACATCGGCCCGTCCGGTGCGGCAAAAGTTTCACACTCGAACGGCACAGGCAGTGCCTGAATCAGATAGTGCCCGGCGCCATATTCGAGGGTGCGTGGCCCGAGATACGCCAGTTTGCTGCCTTGGGCGATGATCACCAGGCTCGGCTCATAAATCTGTGGTCCACGGGCCACATCACAACTGGCACGTAAAACCTGTACGCCCGGCAATGCAGTCGGGACGAAACCGTCGCGGGTCGACAAAGGCTCGATCAGCGATACCAGCATGGCATTGGCATCAAGGTGACGGGTCAACAGCATCGGCGTTCTTCACAAAAAAAGTTACGGAAAAAGGGACGAAAGCATCATCGCAGATCCGCCGGCCAATACGACGACTGACACCTGCATGCCGGAGGATTAGGCATGACACCCGGAGGAATCGCCATGGCCGGTACAGGGTCCGACGCCCAGAATGCGCCGCCTCACCTGTTAACGCTTTTGCGAGGTTCACCATGTACACCGCCATCGGATACGCCGCCCAGTCGGCCACCACTCCCCTCGCCCCCGTGAAATTTGAACGTCGCAGTCCACGGCCCGACGACGTGGCCATCGATATTCTCTACTGCGGCGTCTGCCATTCCGACATCCATCAGGCCCGTAACGAGTGGGGCATCGCCGTCTATCCGCTGATGCCCGGCCACGAAATCGTCGGAAAAGTTACCGCCGTGGGTGCGAATGTCACCCAGCACAAAGTCGGCGATCTGGTTGGCGTCGGCTGCATGGTCGATTCCTGCCGTAGCTGCGAAGCCTGCCAGGCCAACCTCGAGCAATACTGCCTCGAAGGCCCGACCATGACCTACGCCACCCCGGACCGCGTGGATGGCAGCAACACCATGGGCGGCTACTCCGACAGCATCGTGGTTAGCGAACACTTTGTGGTGCGCATCCCCGAGAAACTCGACCTGGCCAGCGCTGCGCCGATCCTTTGCGCCGGCATCACCACCTATTCGCCGCTCAAGCATTACGGGGTCAAGGCGGGCGACAAGGTCGGGATTCTCGGCATGGGTGGCCTCGGCCACATGGGCATCAAGTTCGCCAAGGCGATGGGCGCCGAAGTGACCTTGTTCACCCGATCGGCGAGCAAGGCTGAAGAAGGTCGTCGTCAGGGTGCGGACCACGTCATCGTGTCCACCGATGCCGAACAGATGAAAGCCGCTGCCGGGCATTTCGACTTTCTGCTCGACACCATTCCGGTGCAGCACGACCTCAATCCGTACCTCGATACGCTGCGCTTCGACGGCGTGCACATTCTGGTGGGTTTGATCGAGCCGGTGGACCCGCCAGTGCATGCCGGCAAACTGGTGATGAGCCGCCGCGTACTCGCCGGTTCGTTGATCGGTGGCATCGCCGAAACCCAGGAAGTGCTGGATTTCTGCGCCGAGCACAACATCACCTGCGACATCGAAATGCTCGACATCCGACAGATCAACGAAGCTTACGCGCGCATGATTGCTGGTGACGTGAAGTATCGCTTCGTCATCGACATGGCCACGCTCAAGCTCTAAACCTTAGCCCCGAGTTCCGCCGAGAGCCGAGCCGTGACTCCTTTGATCAGGGGAATCAGCTCGGCCATTTTTTCCAGCGGCATGTACGGCACGGTGCTGGCGATGCTGATGCCAGCGACGATGCGTTTGCTGGCATCACGGATCGGCGCCGCCACGCAGCGGATCGACGGTTCGTTGTCTTCCAGGTCGAAGGCATAACCTCCGGCCACGTACTCAATCATGCGCTGTTGGAATTGCTCCCAGGACTGCTCCGGGTGCTGCGGCCAAAACAGATTTTTCCCACCCGCCGGCAGGCTGACTTCGTACAGCCGTTGCCATTCTTGCGGCGTGTCATCGAGCATCAGCGCCTTGCCGATCCCGGTGCGCGCCAACGGCATGCGATGGCCGACCCGCGAACGCATTTCCGGGCCATTGCGCCCCGGATTCTTGTGCAGGTACAGCACCTCGTCGCCTTCACGGATCGCCAGATGAATGGTGTCGCCGGTCAATGCCGACAACTCATCCAGGTACGGCCCGGCCAGGGTCACCAACGGCAATTCCTCGCGCGCCTGGAATCCCAGCTCGATCAGCTTCGGCCCCAACAGATAACCGACTTGCGGCACCACCCGCAGATAACGCTCGTCCACCAGGCAACTGGCCAGGCGATGGGTGGTGCTGCGCGTGGTGCCGATCAACCGGGCGATTTCCTTGAGATCGCGGGCACCGCTGGCCACAGCCTGAACCACACCCAAACCGCGAAGCAGAGTCTGAGTACCGGTCGGTGCGGCGTCCTTGGCGTTTTTTGGGGCATCTTCCTGCATATCCAGCCTTTACCGTTGAGCGAGTGAACGGGCGGCATTATGGTCGCCCGCGTGCCACGACTACAACTTGATACGCTCGACCTTGCCGACCAGCAAGATGTAGGAAAGCGCACCAATCAACGCCAGAACCGAGATGTAGGTAATTGCCGGGGCAAACGAATCACCGCTGGCGAGGAAACCGATGACGATGGGCGTGGCGATGGCCGACAGGTTGCCGATGAAGTTGAACACGCCACCGGTCAATCCCAGCAACCGCGCCGGTGCGAGGGTGGAAACCAGCGACCAGGTGATCGAAGCCAGGCCGTTACCGAAGAACGCCAACGCGAGGAAGGCAATCACCAGCGGCGTTGACTCGACGAAGTTGGCGCCGATGATCGAGGTAGAAATCAGCAAGCCGCTGATGATTGGCAACTTGCGGGCGAACCCTACGCTGTAGCCGCGACGGATCAGGAAGTCCGAGAAGAACCCGGAACACAGCACGCCGACAAACGCCGCGAGAAACGGCAGCGACGCCAGCAGGCCAGACTTGATGAAGTCCATGCCGCGATATTTCACCAGATAGGTCGGGAACCACGTCAGGAAAAACCACAGTGTCGAATTGAGGCAAAACTGGCCGAGGTAAATGCCCCAGAGTTTGCGCTTGGTCAGGACAATGCCCAGATCGGTCCAGCTGAATTTGGCTTTGACCTTGGCTTGTTCGGCCTGGATATCCACCAGCCCGCCGCCCTCGCGGATCAAATCAATTTCTGCGTCATTGGCGCCTTTGAAATCACGCGGTTCGCGATACACCGCGTACCAGATCACCGCCCAGAGAATACCCACCGCGCCGGTTGCGACGAACACCATGTGCCAGCCGAATTCGTGCTGAAGCCAGGCCAACACCGGCGTCAGAAAGGCCAGGCCGACAAACTGCCCCGAGGTGTAAAAACCGATGGCTGTGGCGCGCTCGCGTTCCGGGAACCAGGTGGTGACCACGCGGCTGTTGATCGGATACGCCGGTGCTTCCAGGGCACCAACCGCCATGCGCAGGACGAACAGCGCAATGAAGCTGCCGGCGAACCCGAGCATCACCGTGGCAATCGACCACAGCAGCAGCGCAACGGTGTAGAGGATACGCGGTGGCACCCGGTCCACCAGCCATCCGCCGGGGATCTGCATGGCGGCGTAGGTCCAGCCGAACGCGGAGAAAATCAGGCCGACGTGAATGGGGTCGATGCCCAGGTCGCTGGTCAGCGCCGGCGCGGCAATCGACAGGTTGCTGCGGTCCAGGTAGTTGATCACCACGGTGATGAACAGCAGCACCATGATGAAAAAACGCTTGCGGCTGGGCGCCGCCAACGACGCCTGCCCGGTGAGGGTTTGCGGTTGCATGGGGAGTGCCTCTTTTTATGTTTATTGAGGTCGTTCTTAGACTGGCGCTATCCCTGTAGGAGCCGGCTTGCTGGCGATGGCGGAGTGTCAGGCAACATCAATGCTGGATGATGCGCCGCTATCGCCAGCAAGCCGGCTCCTACAAGGATATTGCGGTGTGTCAGGTGGCACTCACCACTCGGCAAAGCTGCCATCGGCATGACGCCAGATCGGGTTGCGCCAGCGGTGGCCGACGGCGGCGCGTTCGATCACGTATTCCTCGTTGATCTCGATCCCCAGGCCCGGGCCGTTCGGGATTTTCACGAAGCCTTTGTCGTAGTCGAACACCCGTGGATCCTTGACGTAATCCAGCAGGTCGTTGCTCTCGTTGTAATGGATACCCAGGCTCTGCTCCTGGATGAACGCGTTGTAGCAAACCGCGTCCAGTTGCAGGCACGCCGCCAGCGCGATCGGGCCCAGCGGGCAATGCAGCGCCAGCGCCACGTCGTAGGCTTCGGCCATGTTGGCGATCTTGCGGGTTTCGGTGATGCCGCCAGCGTGGGACGCATCTGGCTGGATGATGTCGACGTAGCCTTCGCTGAGCACACGCTTGAAATCCCAGCGCGAGAACAGCCGCTCACCCAGGGCGATCGGCGTGCTGGTCAGCGGTGCCAGTTCTTTCAGCGCTTCGTAGTTTTCGCTGAGCACCGGCTCTTCGATGAACATCAGTTTGTACGGGTCGAGTTCCTTCATCAGCACCTTGGCCATTGGCTTGTGCACTCGGCCATGGAAGTCGACACCGATGCCAACGTTCGGGCCGACCGCGTCCCGCACGGCGGCGACGTTGGCCAGGGCCAGGTCGACTTTTTCAAAGCTGTCGAGGAATTGCAGCTCTTCGGTGCCGTTCATTTTCACTGCAGTGAAACCACGGCTGACCGCTTCTTTCGCTGCCCGCGCGGTGTCCGCCGGACGGTCGCCGCCAATCCACGAATACACGCGAATCTTGTCGCGCACCTGACCACCGAGCAAGTCGCTGACCGACACACCGAGCGCCTTGCCCTTGATGTCCCACAACGCCTGGTCGATACCGGCCAGGGCACTCATGTGGATTGCGCCGCCACGGTAGAAGCCGCCGCGATAGAGCACTGTCCAGATGTCTTCGATGTTGCGTGGGTCTTTGCCGATCAGGTAGTCGGACAATTCCTCAACGGCAGCAGCAACGGTGTGGGCACGACCTTCGACCACGGGCTCGCCCCAACCGGTGACGCCCTCGTCGGTTTCGACCTTGAGGAAGCACCAGCGCGGCGGAACGATGAAGGTGGTCAGTTTGGTGATTTTCATCTGATTGTCTCTCTTGTTAGATGCAGCGCTCGCAGCGCCAAAAAAGTCTTAGCGAAGGGATTTCCAGGCAGCGACATAGGCCTTGGCATTGGCCGCCACTTGCTCCGGGGTCATGCCCGGTTTGAACAGACCGGAACCAAGGCCGAAACCTTTGACGCCGGCGTCGATAAACACCTGCATGTTGTCCGGAGTGATCCCGCCGACCGGCGCCAGAATCGTTCCCGCCGGCAGCACCGCGAGCCAGGCTTTGACGACCGCCGGCCCCATCTGCTCGGCCGGGAACATCTTCAGCACATCCGCGCCTTCGGCCAGCGCCGCGAAGGCTTCGGTCGGCGTGGCAACACCCGGCGACAGGAACAGGCCGGCAGCCTTCGCCGCACGCAGCACCTTGGGATCGCTGTGAGGCATGACGATCACCTGACCGCCCGCGGCTTTCACCTGCTCGACCTGCTCCGGCGTCAGCACCGTGCCCGCGCCGATCAGGCAATCGGCGGGCAAGCTACTGCGCAGGATGCGGATACTTTCGTACGGCTCAGGGGAATTGAGCGGCACTTCGATGACGCGAAATCCGGCGGCGTACAGGACTTCTCCGATAGCCGCTGCTTCTTGTGGACGCAGGCCGCGCAGGATCGCGATCAGACCGTTTTGCGCCAGTGCTTGTTTAAGCATGTCAGGACTCCAGTCAGGTTTAACGGGATGGATTGGGCGTGACCAGGCCGGCGGCTTGCGCCAGTTGCCACAACCCGCGTTCGGTGGCTTGCTCGGCCAGGGTCACCCGGGCAAATCCGCAGGCATCGAGGGCGCGGCTATAACGCGTACAGAGTTGGGTGTTGCCGATCAGGATGATTGACGGCAGATGCACGCTGTTGCGTCGACGGCGCTGGACGCTGGCCAATGCCGACAATTCGTGGCCGATCATCAGCCCGGATAGATAATCCGGTTGCGCGGTGGCGCTCAGTTCACCGGTAAGCCCCAGGCTGCGGGCGCTGAATAAGGTCGACAGCACGCCGATTTCACCGTCCGCCGACAAGGCCACTTGCACGCCGCGATCGAAGGCTTCGCTATCGAACGATCCGCCGCGCTGCTGGGTACGCCCCAGAATGCTGTGTTCGCTGAGCACCGCAAAGACTTCGCCGGTCATGAAGGTGTCGAAATGGACGATGCAGCCATCGGTGACTTCCACCCATTTCGAATGGCTGCCCGGCAGGCCAATCAGCACGTCAGCGCCCGCCTCGCTCGACAGGTTTTGCAGCACGCCGAGTACCTGGGTTTCTTCGCCGCGCATCACGTTCGGCAGGCGCGAGCGTTGAATCACGCCCGGCACGATGTGCACATCAACACCACGAAGACTGCGTACGGTTTGTAGGGATTTTCCGAGATTGGCGACATTCGCCGGCGTATCGCAGTAGGCCGCTTCGCGCCAGCCCTGGGCGCTGCCAACCATGCCGCAGGCAATCACCGGCAAGTTTGGTTGTTCGTCGAGCCAGTCACCGCAAGCCTCGTCGAAGGCCAGTTCAAAACCGTCGGCGCATTCCCGCCCGGCGATGATTCGCGGCGCCTTGGGCAGCTGCATGATCCCCGACGACAGCGAACGCTGTTCGAGCACCTGGCCACCCGCGGCAAGTTTGTAAGCACGTAGTGAGGTTGTCCCCCAATCCAGCGCGATCAATTGCGCCCGCATCGCTTCACCTGTTCTGTTTTTTGGCAGTGAGTGAGCGGGACTATAAACCCAGATACTGGAAAATCTCAATATATAAATGTCACTCCCATATATCGGGATTTGTTTGTGCGCATAAAAAAAGATCGCAGCCTTCGGCAGCTCCTACATTGGAATGCGTTTCCTGTAGGAGCTGCCGAAGGCTGCGATCTTTTAAGGGCGATCAATTACCCGAAGCAAAATCCCGCAGCACGGCCCCATCCATGCGATACCGAACCCACTCTTCCTGCGGCTGCGCGCCCAGAGACTTGTAGAAATCAATGGCCGGCGTGTTCCACTCCAGCACGCTCCACTCAAACCGCCCGCAATCATTGGCGCAGGCGATTTTCGCCAGGTGCCGCAGCAGGGTTTTACCCGCACCGCCGCCGCGTTGTTCCGGGGTGATGTAGAGGTCTTCGAGGTACAGGCAGTTGCTGCCCAGCCACGTCGAATAGCTGAAGAAGAAAACCGCAAATCCGATCGGCAAGCCATCGCGCAGGCAGATCAGGCCGTGGGCGGTCGCGCCTTCGCTGAACAGGCTGCGCTCGATGTCGGCGACGCTGGCGATGACTTCATGGCGGGCACGTTCGTAGTCGGCCAGCTCCGTGATGAACGCGAGAATTTGCGGGGCATCACTGGGGGTCGCCGGGCGGATTTCGATCGTCATGGACATGCCTTGTCAAAAGTTGAAAACGCCATACTAAGTCGCCACAGAAAAACCTTTCAACTGCGGGAATTATTGCGACTTACTCCGGCCGGCGCTAACCCTGGCATCGCGAACCTCGGACCTAACATAGTCGCCTTGCGTGATAGATAAATGACTTGGGTATCTATCGGGTCAAGGAACCGCGTCATGTCCACTGCAACACCACCAGTCTCCGGCAAACTGTTCGGCTTGTTTTGCCTGGCCAGTTATCTGCTGTCGTTGTCCTACGGCTCGACCTTTTTGCTGTCGCTGTTGATCGGCTCGCGCGGAGGCAATGAGCACGATGCCGGCAGTGTCATTTCGACGGCGATGCTCAGCACTTTTGCGGCTGTGATTGTGTCCGGTCACTTGTCCGACGTGCTCGGTGCCGCGCGTTCAGTGGCGTTGTTCGGCATCTTGCTGGTGGCCGCCAGTCTGGGCTTCGCCTTGTCGCCAGGTTTCGGCCATCTGCTGCTGTTTTTCGGACTGCTGCTGGGATTGGGTTGGGGGGTGTTCTACACGCTTGGGCCGATCATCGTCGCGAGCCTGGTGACGCCCGCGCAACGGGCCAAATACTTCGCGCTGCTGTCGGGCAGCATGATGACCGGGATCGGCAGCGGCCCGTTGCTAGGGCGCGCCGCAAGCGCTCTCGGCTATCCGCTGACGGCGGCATTTTATCTCGCTGCGCTGTCAAGCCTGGTTGGGGTGCTGCTGTTCTGGCGCCTTGATCGACAACTGAAAAACGCGACGCTGCAGTCAACCGCAGTGTCGCGGATTTCCTGGCGTGCAACGGCTCAGGTGCTGTCGTCCAGGGCGGTGTTTGCGATCATCATGGTCGGCCTCGGCGGTTGCGTTTTCGGTGGCTTGTCGAGTTTCCAGACCAGTTACGCAGCGGCGCGCTCGCTCGACTATTCGCTGTTCTTCCTGGGCTTCATGAGCGCGGCGATCAGCAGTCGCCTGTTGATTGCCGGTTTCGTGGTCAAGCGCGATCCGTTGCGCGCATCCTGCCTGCTGTCGGGGTTGATGCTGGGTTCGATCCTGATGTTCGGTTTCGCGGTCAACGACGGTTTTAGCTACGTGCTCGCGGCGGCGATGCTTGGGGTTGGCTACGGCCTGACGTACTCCGTGATCAACGGCCTCGCTGCCAATGACGCACCGAACGGCACCACCGCGCAATCCTTGCTGCTGTTCAGCCTGTCGTATTTTATCGGCGTGTTTGGCTTTCCATTACTCGCCGGGAAAATCATCGTCGAACAGGGCATGGCGACATTGCTGCTCACCGTCATGGCGGTAGCCCTGTTCAACTGGCTGATCACCGTGGGCCGGTTGATCTGGCGTCGAGTCTGCACAACCAGGGCGTTGCAACGGGCCTGAACCGTTCGTCGTCGGTCAGGCACCAATTCGAAACGGGGGCGGACCAACATCAGGTAAGGACTTTAAATCAATGGAGACACCACCATGATCTCGTCCCGGTTGACCGCCCTCGCCCTCGCCGCCCTGCTGTCCCCGTTCGCCATCGCTGCAACCACCGCCGCTGGCACGGGACCGACCAACCCGGTCGAAAGCCCCAAAGCCCCTGCCATCCAAAGCGCCCCCGGCATAAACACCGACGGCACGGGCGTCGACAACAGCCTGCCACCCTCCACCGGCACCGACCCACGGACCCAGGGCAACGACACCGGCCGACAAGGTGGTTTGAACCTTCCAGACACCAAGACACCCGATAACGCCGGCCCTGGCGTGGGATCGAAAACCACAACGGGTGGTTCGGGCTCGGAAGGTGGGGCCAGCCAGTAATTCGCCGCAATACCTACCCATCGCCATGAAGAGGTAACCATGAACGTCGATAAAAACCTGGAAAAAGAAGTCCTGACCCGCCTGCTGCACGCCCACCCAAGTGGCCTGGGCAAGGAGGTCCTGGAC
The DNA here is from genome assembly GCF_019947275.1 of Pseudomonas sp. GL-RE-29. Taxonomy (NCBI): domain Bacteria; kingdom Pseudomonadati; phylum Pseudomonadota; class Gammaproteobacteria; order Pseudomonadales; family Pseudomonadaceae; genus Pseudomonas; species Pseudomonas sp. GL-RE-29. Next base: position 6,801 of record NZ_JAGYGD010000032.1, on the reverse strand, counting down.
AATTACCGGGGGGAGAAAGTCGTGGCCAGCACCCTCGCCACCTTGCAGGAACGCGGGCTGATCCAACATGGGCACGTGGTATGCAACGAAGCGGGCGAGCATACGCTGAACCTGCCGATCAAACTCAGCGCTGCCGGGGTTGAGGCGGCGCGCAAGCTGGATGCCTGACGGCGCTTCACATTGCCGGGCATTTAGCCGGGTTTTGTATTGAAGCTGGTGGACCTATCGCGAGCAGGCTCGCGCCTACAGGGGATTTGTGTCGGACACAGAAAATCTGTAGGAGCTGGCTTGCTAGCGATAACGATGGTTCAGGCGCCGAATATATTTCGGATCAACTCATCAACCTCAGCAGCCCCCGGCGAAGTTGCCGGCCCCCACCGTGTCACCGCCAACGCCGCAGCCGCATTGGCCCGGCGCGCCGCGTCAAACGCCGACAAGCCCTGCGCCAATCCTGCAACAAACACCCCAGCATGGGCATCACCGGCACCATTACTGTCCACGGCCTCGACCTTGAATCCCGGCACATGCCTGCGCTCTGAACCCTGGCTGATCCAGCAACCCTGCGGCCCGTCACGCACCACCATGAGCACCTCGCGCGGCAGGTACGCGACCAGTCGATCCAATGCCTGGGCGATGTCTGTCGCGCCGGTAATCTTCAGCGCTTCGACGCTATTGCTGGTCCACACATCGATGCGCGGCAGCAACGCCTGCATCAGTGGCGCATCCGGCGAATCCACCAGCGGCCCCGGATCAAACACCACGTTGACGCCTTCCGGCAGCATCAGCACCCAGTCCACCAACGGTTGTGCTTTACCCGCATGCAACAGGCTGTAGCCGCTGACGTAGACATAATCCCCCGCCTCGGCCGGCACACTGGCCAGGTCTTCAGCAGACAGCTCACCTTCGGCACCGATATAGGACACAAAACTGCGTTCGGCGGAGGCATCAGTGATGGCGACGCACAGTCCGGTATCGCGTTCGGCACGATCAGCAATGCCGATCTGGATGCCTTCCACGTTCATCGCCTCACGGGCCAAGTCACCGAAACGCCCAGTGCCGTGGCGACCAAGGTAAACCACCGGCAGACCGTTACGCTGCGCAGCGGCCATCACATTGAAGCCGCCGCCGGCTTCGAAACTGGCGGACTGCGCCAGCACGTCGCCACCCGCTTGCGGCAATTTATCCACGGCCATGACCAGGTCGATGATGACCTGGCCGGTGTGCAACATCTTAGGCATGAGCATTCTCGGTCAGCGCAGCACGACGATCCTTCGCCCCGCCGAGTACACAATAAATGCCACCGGCGACCACAAAGGTCACGATCCAGCCGAGGCCGTTATGGCCCAGCCATGAGTCGGACAGGAAGCCTTTGAACCAGACATTTTCTGCCGTGGTGCCGATGGTGGTGAAGCTGAAGCCCAGCACGATCGCCACCGCCCAGGCACCGAACGCGCGCCACTCGACGCCGCCGCGATACCAATAGGCGCTGCTCGGGCTGACGTCCAGCAGATCCTTGGGGCTGTAGTAATGACGGTGAATCAGGTCGACCACGAAGATCCCGACCCACGCGGTGATCGGCACCGCCAGCAGGGAAATGAAGGTGATGAACGGGCCGTAGAAACTGTCGGCGATCAACATGAAGTAGATCGAGCCGGCGAAGATCGCCACGATGTCGACCACCACAGCATAGACGCGCTTGACCTTCAAACCGAGCGTCAGCGTGGTCAGGCCGGCGGAGTACACCGACAGGTTGTTCGACAGCAGCAAGCCACCGAACGCGGTGATCAGGTAAGGCACGGCCATCCACGTCGGCAACATGTCGCGGATCGCGATGATCGGATCAGTGGCTTGGGCCAGGTCGTTGTTGCCCACCGACAGCAAACCGCCGAGGGTGATCAACAGCACCAGTGGAATTCCCGCACCGAAGGCCGCCGACGCCACCAGGCGCACGGCTTTGACGCTGCGATGCTGGTAGCGCGACATGTCCGCGCCGGCGTTGGCCCAACCGATCCCGGTGCCCGCCGCCATGGTGCCGACGCCGATGATCATGGCGCTCATTGGCGCAGGCGTAGCGTTGAACACCGCGCTCCAGTCGATGGTGGCGCAGAGGAAACCACCGACCAGAATGTTCAGCGCGCCGAACACGTAGGTCGCCCACTTCTGGATCACCAGCAGAGTGGCGTGACCGAGGCCAGACACCGACAAGGTCAGCAGTACGAAAATTGCGATGAACAGCAAGGTCAGCAGCGGCGCGCTTTTCGCTTCAACCGGCGAGCCGAACAGGATCGAACACAGCGACAGCAACACGAACGCGGCGGTGGTGGTGTTGACGGTTTCCCAGCCCAGGCGCGACATCAGCGAGACTAGGGTCGGGCCGATATTGCCGCGTACACCAAAGATCGCCCGCGACAGGGTCAGGCTCGGCGCACGGCCACGGCGACCGGCGATGGAGATGATCCCGACCACCGCGAAGGAACCGGCGGCACCTAGGATCGCAACAATGATTGCCTGCCAGATCGCCAAGCCGCGAAAAGCCACGAGCGTCGCGCCCAGCGGCAGGCCGAGAATGGAAATGTTGGCGGCGAACCAGACCCAGAACAGCTGCAAGGGGTGACCATTGCACTCGGCTTCCGGCACCGGTTCGATGCCACGGGTTTCCAGTTGCCCGGCACTCTGCCCGGCGTTTGATGTACTCATGAAAAATGCTCCTGTTGCCATTTTTGTGGTTGTGGCAATGACGCAAAACGATAAGACATTTGTGGCGAGGGAGCTTGCTCCCGCTGGGCCGCGAAGTAGCCCCAAAACCTGCGACAGTAGTGAGGCAGGCACACCGAGTCGTCAGAGTTTACGACTGCTGCGCAGCCGAGCGGGAGCAAGCTCCCTCGCCACGGGAAATCGGGTCGACCCTAAAATCAGCGCAGAGTCAGCAGTTGCTGTACCAAGGGCTCCAACTCAAGATCGTTCACCGCCTTAACAGTGTCGATCATCTCCACAGGCCAACTCTCAAGACCCAGGCAGGCCCCGAGCATCGCGCCAAGTATCGCCGCGATGGTGTCGGTGTCGCCGCCAAGGCTCGCAGCCATGCACAGCGCTTCGAAGGCGTTCATTTCGCCGATGGCCACTTGCTGGGCCAGGGCAAACGACACCACCACCGATTCCTGTGATGCCACCGACGTGCCGATCACGTCGTACAGCAAATCGGCGAGCAATGCCTTGTCGCTGTCGACGCTGATGCTGCGCGCCCAACTGATGCGCGAAGCAATGCGCCCGCCAGCGACCCAGTGGCCATGGCTTTCGGCTTGCTGGGCGATTTGCTGGCCGAGGTTCAACGCCTCGCCCAGGTCCATGCCATTGATCCCGGCTGAAACCACCGCCGCCACTGCCGCTGCGCTGGAAATCCCCAGCGTGGTGTTGTGGGTGACCTGACAGGCCTGCACCACGGCCCTGATGAAACGCTCGGGATGGGCGACATCCGCGGCGATCCCTACCGGAGTGATGCGCATCGCCGCACCATTGGTGGTGCCGTAGCGCCCTGCTTCCTCCGGCGAATGACCAGCGAGGATCATTTCGATGGCCCGTTTGGTCGAGGGGCCGAGCAAATCTTGCGAGCCCTTGGCCTGCATCTCGGCTTCCCATTCGATCAGGCGTTGAGCAAGCAGCGCCGGTTCGATCCAGCCCTTGCCATCGATCAGCAACTGTCCGACCAGGATCGCCTGTTCGGTGTCATCGGTGATCGAGCCTTTGGGCATGTTGGCAGCGATCGGTTGATCCGGGCCGGCGTCTTGCAGGTCGGTGATTTCGCCGAAGCGCGCCTTGATCTCGGCGCGGCTCAGGGATTGGGTCGGCATGCCCAGCGCATCGCCGAGCGCCAGGCCGTAGAACGCGCCCAAGGCACGATTGAGCGCGGTCATTTCGAGTTTCCAAATTGCAGGTGCAGACGGAAGTGCACGGGATCGAGCAGGCTTTCCACCTGTTCCATGAAACGGTTTTGCCGGTCGTAGGTGGTGCGCAATGCTTTGAGGAACACCGTTCCGACCGGGCGACCCAACAGTTCAGCGTCTTCGGCGTTCAGCGGTTCGGCGCCAATCCATTGATCGCCGCGCTCACCGATATAGCCGTAGGCCGCCAAGGTGATGGTCAGAGAATTGTCGATCAGGCCGACACGCGGCAGGCTTTCCAGGCCTCCGCTGGCGGGCATCAGTGAACGTTCGAGGGACACCAGCGTGCCGTCATTGGAGCGGCGACGACGGTCGAGGGTGATGAATTGGTCGATGCCGAAACGTGACAGCAAGTCCGGACGGGTCACCGCCTCCAGCCGCAGCAATTCGGTGTTGACCAGCGCGCCGCTGTCGGCCAGGGCCTGGGCCCAGCCGCTGCGCTGGTCGAGCGCCACACCGTCGAAGGTGACGATGGAACCGACCCCGCTTTGCGTCGCGATGTAGTTGCGCCGTTTCAACTCGGCCAGGGCTTCACGCAAAGTACCTCGGCTGACTTTGAATTCTTCAGCCAACTGATGCTCGCCCGGCAGATGAAAGCCGTCCTCCATAAGGCCGCTTTCAATGCGCCGGATGAGCTCGTTGACCACCCGTTGTTTCTTGTCAAATCGTACCTGTCTAATCATGTACAAATTGATAACCGAAACGGGTTGGGATCGGCAAGGACTATTTACGGCATATGGCCAAAGGGCTTGCTTGTGTCGAGCGCGATGTACAGGGCTCAGCGAGTTCGCGTTCAGGATCTATGCTTTCAAGCTGGCAGGAAACCACGGTGCCGCTGCTGCTGGTGGCATCCCCTAGGCAGACAGGATGATTCATGGTCTGGCTACGCCACCGCTAGGGGAACCGAACTTGAACGGGTCGGCGCCACGGTTCTCGCGGTTTTTCTCTTTGCGCGCCGCGTCCGGTGGGTGGATCATTTGTACCGTCAGGCTACCGTCTGCACCGGCGTAAACCACGGCACTGGCTCCACCGTCGAGGTAGCTGGCGATGGTGGCCAGGTTGATTTCCACCAGTGCGCTGCTGACCCCGGTATTGCCCAAGCGTCGTCCGATGTTGTAACCCTCGTCGACATTGCCCGGGTCGATACCGTGGCCGTCGGTATTCAGGCTGTGCAAGGCGTTGGTCAGGGCGAACTCTGCCTCCTGGTTGTCGGTGGTGTCGTAGAACACCCGCACCGGTTTCTGCCCTTCGGGTAGGGTATCCAGCGCCTGTAACCAGCCTGCCTGCAAGGCCCTGGCCTGCAGCGCCGGTTTTAGCCGTTTGCCGTTTTCATCCTGCATCGAGACCTTGATCGGGCGGTGCAAGTAACCCAGCACCGGCGCGGCGTCGAATTCTTTGACCTGGTGCTGGGCCCAGCGGATGGGCAACCAGGGCGAGGGTTGGAATTCTCCTGGTCCGCGGTTGCTGATGGTTTTCCAGAGGGTGGGGAGTTGGGATTGCCAGTAGGCGGTGGACATGGTGCCGGGGCCATAGGGGTGCTTAATACCCTCAGCGCGCTTGCCTTCTTCATATACTTTTCTGAACTTAGGCGAGTGTTCCCAATAAAACGCCCATAGCTTGCCCAAATCAGTACTTTTGTTCTGATTATCCTCACGCTCGTGGGTGGCATAGCGGCGAATATACCGATCCACCCGATCCGATCGGGTGACCAGCAACCCGGTCATGCTTTCGTATATCGTCGGGACGACTTGGCTGTTCTGTAACCCGGGAGTGCCTGCGACCCGCAAACCGTCTCGCGTGACGTCGCCATCCTCGCTCACAATCAAGGCCTGGGGCACTTCGGGGTTGTCATCAAAGAACTGGAACAATCGCTCGATCATGCCCTGAGCATGGGTTGTGTTTTCGGCGTCCTGCCACAAAAACAGCGTGACCCCGAGTGTGGCGGCATTGCGACCGTTAAGAATGTTACTCGCAGCCCCTGTATCTGACGGTTGCTTGGGCGGCGCGATGGAAAACACAGGGATTGGCCAATACGCTACTGACCCGTTCGCTGAATGTTTGAAGGCCACTCGAATGTTGATATCCCTGGTGATTTTCCGAGAACTCAAAGAAGAATCGTAGTCCTTGGGGTCACGTGAATAGATTGAAGTGAAGTTGTTGTTTGTTTTTTTGGTTTCTCGCCATATCGATGATTGATGCCAATCATCCACAGTTAGCCCTACTCCCCGGATTTCCAGCGCGTAAGTCCGCTCTTGCGTGGCCTGCTGCTCGGCGATTTGCGCCATGACGTTGGCTTTGTAAGCGGCAAGCCCCGCCTTTTCACTGGCCACGGCCTTGCCCCACCAATGAACGCTGAAGATGAGCAACATCGGACTCAAAATAGCTGCAATACCCCAGCGCAGTACCGGGTTCATGTCACGCAGCTCCATGTTGAGTTCCTGTGCCTTGATTTGGACGAGCCAGACGAAGCCAAGCCAAAGAAGCAGTAACATACCGGCTATAAGTAAGTAGCCTTTTAGTTTGGGTCTCAGCTGTCCATATTTTTGAGCCTTCATTTGATTACACCTTTTTCTAAAGGAGGCCCAATCAGTAGTGAAGGTGGGGTGATTGGTACCAAGTTGGCCGAGGGGAACTCCCCTTCCTGATAATAAAAATAACTCGCCTCTACCAACGCTTGAGCGTCGGTACTGAGGCGCGACCAACCCGGTAACTTAATGACGTAGTCGAACTGTTTTGTGTCCATCTTCCAATCCGCAATCGCCACCAACACCTCACGCATGAACGGATTATCGAGGCAGTGCGCCTGGCCAATGGCAATGTCCATCGCCGTCACCCAACGCTGGTTTTCCGGGCTGCGCAGAAT
>NZ_JAGYGD010000031.1:0-76405 GCF_019947275.1 Pseudomonas sp. GL-RE-29 | reverse complement strand
CTGCCGCAGGCTCGGGCCGCGTTCGGACGATCTTTTGATCTTGCTTTTAAAGAGCAAGATCAAAAGATCGTCCGAACGCGGCCCGAGCCTGCGGCAGCGCCTACAAAAGCAGGGTTATCAGCAATGCGCCCCGGCATGTTCCAGGCGATGAAACAACCGGTTGAAATACACCAGGCTGTCACGCGGTTCGCGCACGCCCACTTTTGTCAGTTCGACAAACATCACCGAATGCGAACCCACTTCCTTGCACTCGGTGATCCGCCCCTCCAGCTGCACCAGGGCATCGCGCAGCACCGGCACATCGGCGGCGCCGTCGTCCCACAGGTCCCAGGCAAATCGCTCGGCCATCGGCACTTTGGTCATGCCGGCGAAGTGGCGGGCGAGTTCTTCCTGCTCGCCACACAGCACGTTGACGCACAGATGGCCGTTGGTGCGGAACACGTCGTGGGTGGCGCTGTTGCGGTTGACGCAGACCAGCACGGTGGGCGGCGAGTCGGTCACCGAGCACACGGCGCTGGCGGTGATGCCGCAACGTCCGCCTGGGCCGTTGGTGGTGATGATGTTCACCGCAGCAGGCAGCTGCGCCATGGCGTTGCGAAAGTCGATTTGCTGCTGGCTCAGGTCGGCCATGTCGATGCCCCTTCCTTCAGGAGGACCGCTTTGCTGCGGCCCGTAGGTGATGGAACAAGACTAAGGCGCGACGTTGCGCGCAACCATTCTGACGATCCCCATGCAAAGGTTGGCTTTCCGCTAGTCGACTAGGTGGTTTCTTTATCGTCACGGCCCGTTGCAGTGGGTATTCTGCACACTGGCTCGAAAAAGATGAGCCGATGTCCGCCGCGCGTGCTTGCGTGCGATAACAACAATTAGAAATTCTCGTGGCAGCCCTGATGGAAACCCGCAAACCGATTGTTTACATCGTTGACGACGACAAAGACCTGCGCACTTCGCTGGCCTGGTTGCTCGAGTCCGTCAGCGTGCAGGCGCAGTGCTTTGCCGGCGCCGAAGAGTTCCTCAGCCAATACGACCCCAAGCAGCCCGCCTGCCTGGTGCTCGACGTGCGCATGCCGGAGACCAGCGGTTTCCAGTTGCAGGAAATCCTCAACCAGCGCGGCAGCACCCTGCCGACGATTTTCGTCTCGGCTCATGGCGACATTCCGATGTCGGTCACGGCGATGAAGAATGGCGCGCTGGACTTCGTCGAGAAGCCCTACAACCCGCAGCAGATGATTGACCGCATTCAGGCCGCGCTGAAGACCGCCGTGCACGCCCAGGCTGATCAGGAACAGCGCCAGAACCTGCAAGGCAAGCTCGCCCTGCTGACCAGCCGTGAGCGCGAAGTGTTGATGCTGGTGATCGACGGCAAGGCGAGCAAAGTGATCGCCCGGGAGCTGAACATCAGTGTCAAAACCGTTGATGTGCACCGCACCAAGATCAAGGAAAAAATGGGCGTGAGCAGCATTGCCATGCTGGTACGCGAAGTGCTGCATTTGCCGACGGAAGAGCCGGTGCGGCACTGAGTGATTGGCGGCGATCATGACGCCGCCATCGCTGGCAAGCCAGCTCCTACAGGGGGACCGTATCAGTTCTGGCTATAGCGCTTGCGGTAGGCGCCCGGGGACACGCCGAAGCGTGACTTGAAGGCCGAGGAAAAGTAGCTGGAATCGGAGAACCCCCACGCGTAACACAGCGCCGACAGCTTCTGCTCGACATCACTGCGGCGCAGGTTCTCCGCGCAGAAGTCCAGGCGTCGATGCTTGATGTATTGCGCCACCACCAGGCCGCGCTTGGAGAACATCCGGTACAACCCACGCACTGAAACCCCCACTTCACGGGCAATCATCTCGGGGCAGAGATCTTCGTCACTGATGTGCTGATCGATGAAGGCGATGATTTTGCGAAACTGCCGTTCATGGGCGTCGCCATTGCTCTCGCTGACGCTGATCCCCGGCAACAGCAGGCTGGCCAGGGCGTCGAGTACGGCTTCGCTTTCCTGCATGTCCAACCCTTCTTGCTGACGGGTTTCCAGCACCAGACGATTGGCCATCGCGGCCAAAGGGCTGTTGGCGCCGATACGCGTGGCGCAATTGACCGCATTGAAGTGCGAACCACGTTCGACCACCTGACGCGGCATGATCAGCGACAACTGGCGGGAGTCGTCGTTATACGTCATGTCGCTCGGACGACTGGCATCGATCAGCGCAATGTCGCCACAGCCCAGGCGCGCCCGGTTGTCGCCCTGCTCCAGTTGCGAACTGCCGCGCAGCTGGAACACCGCGTAGTAATGGCCATCGCTGCTGACGCTGACGTCCTTGCTGGTGCGATACAGGTGCACGTGCGCCATGTCGACGACACTGAGTTTGATCGCGCCGCTGCGGAACTCCGCGAGCTCGCCATAAAAATCAGTGTCCAGTGCGCGGGCATCGAAACGCCCGCAGGCCTGGTTAACCTGGCTCAGCCAACTGTCGAACGCCTCATTGCGCACCGCCGATGGTGTAATCATGTCCGCAAAGCCTCACGTTTTTGTTGTTATTTTCCGGCCGCTTCGTCGAGCGGCTCGGTAAAAATGTTTCGTCTTCCCCATCGCCTCCCTCGATGGTCGCCGGGCGCCATTCAACAGCCTCCGGCGTCCGCTTTCCAGTGAAGAAAGCGCTTAGATGTCCAATACCAGACGAGTGGAAAGCGCGCGGGAAACGCAGGCGCAAATCTGCTTGTTCGAGGCCTTTTCCTTGTTCGACAGGCAGTTGTCACGGTGCTCCGGCACGCCGTCGAGCACCTCGACAATGCAGGTACCGCAGATGCCTTCGCGGCACTCGGTGTCGATGTCGCAGCCGTGGGCCTGCAACACGTCGACCAGACTGGTGTTGGCTGGCACGTGCAGCACCACGCCGGAGCTGGCCAGCTCCACTTCGAAACTGCCGGTCGGGGCGCTGTTGGCCGCCGGATCCGCCGCGAAGTGCTCCAGGTGAATGGCATCGTCCGAGCGACTGCGGGCGGCGACTTCCACCACTTTGTTCATGAACGGTGCCGGGCCACAGGTGTAGACGTGGGCGGCATTGCCGGCGCGCTCCAGGCACTCGCTCAACGCGCCGTCCAGATCGCCCGGTTCGACGCCGTAGTGGAATTCCACATGGTCGGCAAACTGGGTCGCCAGCAGTTCGGTAAACGCCGCGTACTGCGCCGAACGGGCGAAGTAATGCAGGCGATACGGCTGGCCGCTTTCCGCCAGTCGATAGGCCATGCTCAGCAGCGGCGTGACGCCGATACCGGCAGCGAACAGCACGTGTTCGGTGGCGCCCGGGTCGAGACGGAACAGGTTGCGCGGCGCGCCCATTTCCAGTTCCATGCCCTCTTCGACTTGCTCGTGCAGCGCCAATGAGCCACCGCGCGATTGCGGCTCTTTCTTCACCGCCACCAGGTAAGCGCGGCGATCCTGCGGCGGGCTGCACAGGGAATATTGGCGGGTTACGCCGGTCGGCCCGGTGAGGTCGACGTGGGCACCCGGTTCATAGATGTCGAGCGGCTGGCCGTCACTGCGCACGAGGCGAAAGGAACGGATATCCAGCGCTTCCTCGACGATCCTTTCGATTTTCACCTTCATCATGGCATCACCTGAATACTGTTGTTTCGATTAAGTCTTGGGGCGGACACTGATCTGTGGCGAGCGAGCTTGCTCGCGCTCGGCTGCGTAGCAGTCGCAAAATTCTCGGGGCCGCTTCGCACCCCAGCGGGAGCAAGCTCCCTCGCCACAATTGATTGCCTCCGGGAAAACATTCAGCGCATGTACAAGCCGCCATTGATGTCCAGGCACGCGCCGGTTACGGAGGTGGCGTTGTCGGCAATCAACAGCAACACGCTGTCGGCGATGAACGACGGATCGCCGAGGGTGCCGGACGGAATCATTTTCAAAATCTGTTCCAGGCGTTCCGGTGCCACGGTTTCGCGCACCACCGGCAGGTCCAGGGGACCTGGCGAAATACTGTTGACCGTCACCCCTTGCGGCGCCAGTTCACGGGCGAAGACCTTGGTCAGCGTCGCCACGCCGCCCTTGGCCGCCGCGTAATGCGCGCCGGTGGCGGTGCCGCCGTTCTGTCCGGCGAGGGAAGCGATGTTGACGATGCGGCCAAAGCCACGCTCGGCGAAATGCGCACCGAACACCTGGCAAGCGACGAAAGTGCCGCGCAGGTTGATCGCCATCGACTCGTCGAACTCTTCCGGCGTGATGTCCATCAGCGCCGCGACTTTCGACACACCGGCGTTATTCACCAGCACGTCTGTGCCGCCCCAGCGCTCGGCGAGCAAGTCACGCGCCTGCTGGAAAGCGGCTTTGCTGCGCACGTCGAGCTCGATGGCCATGGCGCTGGTGCCGGTGCTATCGAGTTCCAGGGCGAGGCGTCGCACGCCGTCCAGTTGCACATCGGCCAGGCCGACGCGATAACCCGCCGCGTGCAGACGGCGGGCGATGCACTCGCCCAGTCCCCGCGAAGCACCCGTTACAAGGGCTACTCGACTCATGATGTTGCCCTCACAAAAGGAAGCCGAGCGCACTCAGGCTGTCGGTGGAGTTGATCAGGCGCACCACTTTTCGCTCCAGCGACGGCACGCCATCGGTGAAACGAATCCGGTGATTCAGGTCCGCCACGAACGGCGTGTGCACGCCGCGTTTGTAGGCGTACAACAACTGCGCCGAGTTGACTTCGACGATGTCGCCAGCCGCTTCCACCAGACGGAAACGCGAGATGGTGCGAATGGTTTTCGCCGCGTCCACTGCCGACGGCGAATAGCCGGCGGTCAGGCGTTCGATGCGCAGGTCACGCATGCGCGCGTCGTCGTAGGCGTAGTTGAGCGTCGCTTCGAAGTCTTCGGTGTCCGGGTCGATCGGCACGATGTACTTGCCGCTTTCGCTCCACAAGGTCGCCCATTCGGCGTAGTTCTTGTGGTCGAGCAGTTCGGCTTCGCGCCAGATGAATTCGATGGCCTGGGCCAGCGGGCCGGAAAAACCGTTCAGGGTGTCGTGATTGCTCATTGGCTCATCATCCTTTTCCACATGTCGTAGGCACCGCGCATGCCGCCCTCGTCGGTGGCGTGGCTGACCTTGTCGCCATTTTCAGCGGTGATTTCGCGGTTCAGGCCGCGGTTGACCAGGATTGGCGCATCAACACCGGCGTACGAGCCGCGTTGCACGCGATCCCAGGCTTCGGCATCGTCAGGGCTGCCGAAACCGAACGGGCCCTGGAAGTGTTCGTGGATGCGCATGCGTTCGCGGTTGGCGATTTCCGGGCCGCCGTCCATGCCGAGGGCCACGTGGCGGATCTCGGTTTCAGTGACCGACACCGGGCGCAGCACGCGGAAGAACGACATCGACATCGCGATGTTCGGGAACAGGTTCAGGTTGAACCCGGCGCCGTGCAGCGAACGAACGATGCGGCGCACCTGTTCCGGCGGCATGGTTTTCGATAGTTCTTCGGTGACGTGGGCGAAACGCTCTTGCAGTTGTTCGGTGCCGTCGTCGTGATCGAGGTCGACGTGCTCCGGCACCATCACCATTACGCTGTGGCCATTACCCAGCGAATGAGTGACGGCTTGTTCGTCAGTCATGAACGAGAGCATTTCCGAAGTTTCTTCATCCACCGACGACATGAACGACTTGTGCACGATCGGGAAGTGGTAACCGTCGGTGGTGTTTTCCAGCTGGATCTTCCAGTTGCCCTTGAAGCTGAACTTGTGTTCGCCCTGGGTCTTGATCGGGTAACCGGCGCCCTGCTTCATGAACAGGTCCATCCAGTGTTTCGCCCCGCCGAGGAAGTCTTCCAGCGGTTCTATGTCGTCGTTGTAGCTGGCGAAGACCATGCCGGCGTAGCTTTCAACGCGCAGGCTGGTCAGCGGCAGTTCGGATTTCTCCAGAATGCCTTCGTAGCCATCCGGATACGGCAGCGCCCGCAACTTGCCGTCCAGGCCATAGGACCAACTGTGGTACGGGCAGGTGAAACCGGTGGCATTGCCCTTGTGCTTCTCGCACACGGTGGCACCACGGTGGCGGCAACGGTTTTCCAGCACGTTGATGTTGTTCTTCTTGTCACGAACAACGATCACCGGACGACGGCCAATGGTGGCGGTCTTGAAGTCGCCGCTGTTGCGCACTTCGCTTTCGTGGGCAACCCACACCCAGGTGCGGTAGAAAATCTTCTCGAGCTCGGCTTCGAACAGCGCCGGGTCGTTGTACAGCGAGACGTCAACGCGGTCGTGCTGGACCAGTTGGTCCATGCTGCGCGATGTGGCGATCAGACGGTTTTCATGAGTACTCATACGGTCCTCCTCATGCTTTATTTTTATGATTTGGGGTCGACCGTTCACCGGCCATGCTTTGTTGCAACTGCGCCCCGAAGGCGCAGACCAGTTCGTCCTGACCCTTGCGGCCAACGATCTGCAGGCCGACTTTCAGCCCGCCGCAATCGAGTTCCACCGGCACCGTCAGCGCCGGGTGGCCGCTGAGGTTGAACGGCCGCACTAGCGGGGTCATGCCGGCCACGGCTTTGCTACCAGCGCGAGCTTCGCTGAGGGTCGGCGGCAAGGTCGGCAGCGTCGGCAGCAGCAACACGGAGAAGTCTTCCAGCGCTGCATCCACCTGTTGCGTGAAACGCGCGCGCACGGATTCGGCCTGTGCGAGCTCTTCACGAGTAGTGCGGCTGGCCGCCAGCAAACGTGTTTCCACATCCGCACCGATCAAGCCCTTGCCGGTCAGGTGACCGAACGCGGCCCAGTTCTCGAAATTGATCACGGTCAAACCGGCAGCGAAGGCCGCTTCGAACTCGCTCAAATGCAGGCTGCTGCGACGCCATCCGGCGCGGTCGGCAGCGGCACCGAGGCGCGCTTGCAAATGCGGATCGCAGGCCACTTCAAGGAAGGCCACCTTGGCGCCGTCACCTGGCAGGCCCTGCATTGCAAAGCCTGGGCAAATCACCTGCATCGCCGCGATCAGGTCGTCCATGCTCTTGGCGAACGGACCGACGCAATCGAGGCTCGATTCCAGTGGATGCGCGCCGGCACGGCTGACACGCCCGTAAGTCGGCTTCAACCCGGCAACCCCGCAGCACGCCGCCGGCACCCGCACCGAACCACCGGTGTCGGTGCCGATGGCGATGTCCGCCAGGCCTGCAGCGACGGCGGATGCCGAACCGCTGGACGAACCACCTGGCACCCGGTCTGGCGCTTGCGGGTTAATCGGCGTACCGGTCCAGTCGTTGATCCCGGTGACGCCGAAGGCCAATTCATGCAGGTTGGTCTTGCCGACGATCTGCCAGCCGGCGTCGAGGATCGCGTCGACCACTTCGGCGTTTTTGCTGGCTGCGGGTGCCTCGGCAAACGCACGGCTGCCCGAACGGGTCGGATGGCCGGCGATGTCGATGGAATCCTTGATGGCCACGCGTTTACCGCTGCCACCGAGCTGAAATTCGCTGATGAAAGTACTCATGCACCCGCCTCTGTGGTGGAAAGCCCCGTATTGAACAGCCGTTGCGTGCGGAAATGCGCGATCAGCCAGACACCGTCTACGCAGCGAAAATCGATGTTCAGGCGCGTGCCGAACAACTCGTTGCGGCCATCGGCATAGGTGGAAATCTGCTGCATGATCCACTGCCCTTGCGCCGTGCTGCCGTCGACCACGATCGACTCGCTGGTGAGGTAATGCAGGTTCAGCGTGAAGTGGTCCGACGGCGGCAGGTAACCGCCGACAAATGCGGCCACCGCGTCACGTCCACGATGCTGGCCAAAAGTCTGCGCGGTGGCACTGCCAACGCCTTCCCAGACCGCATCGATCGTGAACAACTGCGCCAGCTCGCTGACTTCAACCGGCGCACGCGGCACATCGCACAGGTCCATGTAGCGCGCCATCAGGCGGCGCACAGCACTTTCCCCTTCGAGCGTCGCCAGACGCTGCAGCAAGGCCTGGTCCATGGCTTACACCTTGGCCGCATCAGGGATGGTCAGCGGGCGACCGATGCGCGCTTCGATCTTGGCGTAGCGCCACAGGCTGTATTGGCCGACCGGCGTGGTGCGGAACAGATTGCAGGCATCGATCACCGACTGGTGGCAGTCGACGTCGGCCATGATGTACACGGTCCACGGCGAGGTGGTGGACGGGCCGACCATCAAGCGGTCATCGTCCATGGCGCCGAGCACGGTGATGCCGGGCATCGCGCCGAGGTCGCCCATCATCTGGCTGAAGCCTTTCCACACGCTCAGGCCTTCGCCGGTAGGCAGGTCGAAAAAGTTCTGGGTGATGCCGATGCAGAAGACGACGCGCAGTGGTTCTTGAGTGGTCTGGGTCATGGGTATTGATCCTTTTTGAAATAGAGAATTCAGATGTAGCCCGGGAACGGCTGAACGCCGAGGAACACCGAGCCAGCGCCGTCATAAAGCCCTTCGCTGAGGAAGGCGTGCTGGGTCACCACCATCGAGTCGCGCAGGTAGCGTTGCAGCGGATGGCGCAGGTAAATGGCGGTGGTTCCGGCGAGGCTGTAGGCGCTTTGCACCACCTCGGCGCCGGCCTGGGAAACGTGGATGGCGGACAGGCGCAGCAGGCTGGTTTGCTCCGGGGTGACCGGGTTGCCGGCGACGATCGAGTTCCATACCTGCTCGGTGGCGTTGTAGAAAAAGCCACGGGCAGCGGCGAGCTTGGCTTCGGCCTTGGCGATTTCGATGCGTACGTAAGCGCGGTCGGACAGTTTCGGCGCGCCGGTGATGCCACTGCCGCCAGCCATGCGGCTGATTTCATCGAGGGCAGCACGGGCCAGACCGAGGTTGACCACCGCCAACACTTGCGCGGCGTAGGCAATCGATGGGTAGCGGAACAGCGGCTCGTCAATGGTCGCAGCCCCGCCGCGAATGAAGGTCCAGCGCTCGTCGACGCGCTTGTCACTCACGCGCAGGTCATGGCTGCCGGTGCCTTTGAGGCCGACCACGTCCCAGTTCTCGACGATCTCTACCTGCTCCGGGCGGAACACGGCGGTGCGTGGCTTGCCGCCCGCAGCGCCGATGCCGACACCGAGCAAGTCAGCGCCTTTGCAGCCGCTGGCGAATTTCCAGGTGCCGTTGACCTGATAGCCGCCGTCAACAGCCTCCGCTGGTTGCAGCGGGAACAGGCCGCCAGCGAACACCAGGTCCGGGCTTTCGGCGTAGAGTTCAGCCAGGGTTTCCCGTGGCAACGCAGCCAGGTACACACCGGCGCTGCCGAAACTGGCCACCCAGCCCGCCGAGCCGTCGGCTTCGGAGATGCGTTCGATCATGTGCAGGAACAGGTGCGGTGCCAGGGCGTCACCGCCGAAGCATTTCGGCGTGGCGGCACGGTAGATGCCGACCTGCTTGAAGCGCTCGATCATGTCCCGAGGCACGTGGGAGCCTGCATCGAACTCGTCGCGACGTTGGCGCACTTCGTTCAGCACTTGCGCGAAGGCAAGGCTATCGACCATGGTTTCGACCGGGACGGTCAGAGGGTCTTTTTCGGCGACAGCGGAACGCAGCATGGGCTAGTTCTCCATTTATTATTTGTAAGCCGCAACCATGCTGGAGGCGTGGCGACTGTTGATACGCACAAGCAATTGCGGCGACCAAGCCTGTAGGAGCCGGCTTGCTGGCGATGAGGCCCGCAGAATCTGCGGTACTCTCGAGGCCGTCTCGCTGGCAAGCCAGCTCCTACAGGAATGTGGTCAAGTTGAGTGCCGTGTAGAGACCGATGCGTTGATGGGTCCAGTGTAAAAACCGCATCCCGGCGCCACTATTGGTGCGTGCAGCCCCCCGGCTAAAGAAATCCCCTAGATCGCCCCCGGTTACCTCTGAGCGCGTCCCCATGCGTGAGCAGGTATAAAAAGCCATACTTCTGACTTCACCGGTCGGAACCCTCTGCCGCCAAGGGCTGTGCGATGTATTTGCCAAAACCGAACGACTTCTATGCGCTGATCGAAGCCATGCCGCTGTGCATCATTCTTCACGATGCGCACACCAAGGAAATTCTCTGGGCCAACGCCGCCGCCCTGGCGGCGCTGGGCTTTACCCTGGAAGAACTGACGCCACTGAAGGCCCCGGACATGACCCGCGACGCACCGAAGTACCGGCGCTCAGTGGGTTTGCGTTGGCTGGAGGGCGCCGCGCGCACGGGTCAGCGCGCCATCGAGTGGTGTTATCGCTCCAAACAAGGGGTGGAGATTCTTTCCGAGGCGGTGGCAACGCTGGTGCACCTGGAAGGTCGCGATGTGCTGATGGTGCAGTTCCGCGACATTTCCAAGGAGGACAAGGTCAAGCGCGACCTCAAGCGTTTCGAAAGTCGGCTCAAGGCTTTTATGCAGGACCTGGCCGAAGGCGTGGCGGTGCTCGGCCCCGAGGGTGAGATCTGCTTTATCAGCGACTCTGCTGCGCATTTGCTCAACGGTGACGTACACAAGCTGATCGGCAAAAACTTCCTGGCGTGGTGCGATGACACGTCGCGCCAGCGTCTGCTGCAACAGCTGACCATCGTCACGCCGGCTCTTGAAAAATCAGAGTACGCACCGTTCAGCGTGCATTACAAAGTGCAACGGCAGGATGGCGAGTGGCGCTGGCATGACGCAACCTGCCGCTACATTGAAATTGAAGACGATCTGGTCGGGCATTTGCTGCTGTTTCGCGATGTCACCGAACAAGTGCAGGCCGAAGAAGCCCGGCGCGTGAGCGAGCAAAAACTCGAATACCTGGCACGCTACAACGCCATGGGTGAAATGGCCGTGGCGATTGCCCATGAACTGAGCCAGCCACTGGCGGCCACCCGCAACTTCATTGAAGGCGCGGTGATTCGCCTCGGCAACGCGGCGGACACCGATCAGGGCGTTGCCTGGGGTTTGCAGAATGCGGTGCGGCAGATCGAGCACGCCTCCGTGATCATCAAGAGTGTGCGCGAGTACGTCGTGAAGCTTGAGCAAAGCGAAGAGCTGATCGACCTCAACGAGCTGCTGCGCGAAACCCGCTACTTCATCAGCCTGCGTGCCGACCCGAGCCGGGTACGGGTGGAAGTCGTCACCTCGCCCAAGCCGCTGCGAGTGAGTTGCGAAAAGGTGCTGATCGGTCAGGTGATCCTCAATCTGGCGTTCAATGCGATTGAAGAGATGGCTGATCTGCCACTTGAACGCCGCGTGCTGCGCATTCATGCCAGTGCCGACAACGGCGTGGCACTGGTGCGTATCGAAGACTGCGGACGCGGGATTCAGGCGCAGGCGCAAGAGAAGCTGTTCGATGGCTTTTTCTCGTCCAAGGTCAGCGGCAACGGCATTGGCTTGGCGTTGTGCAAGAACATCATCGGTCGGCATCGGGGCGATATCTGGGCGCAGAACCAGGAACCTTGTGGCGCCGTGTTTACCTTCTCCCTTCCCCTCGCCTGATACACAACCCTGTGGCGAGGGAGCTTGCTCCCGCTGGGTCGCGAAGCGGCCCCCCGCCTTTCTCCAGACAGACCGAGTCATCAGGATTTACGACTGCTGCGCAGCCGAGCGGGAGCAAGCTCCCTCGCCACAAGGGGATCGCATACCCCGGATTTGTGGCGTGTCAGTGACACTGGCACAGACACACAAACACTTGGCAGGCAGGGCAATTCCTGAGGTTGCGGGGCGAGGCACTATTCAATCGTCAGAATCTGCCCACTCACCCGCGATCCGCGTTACCAACAATTCAGGAAGTTCCCCTTATGCGAACAAACAGGATCTCCGTACAGTCAGCGCTAGGCCTGAGCCTGCTTGTACTCGGTTTGAACAGTGCCCGCGCGGACCTGCCCGCCGACACCATCGGCCAGACCACCCTGGCCTTCCCCGCTGAAGCGCACCGCGCCTTCGTCGTCGATGTCGAGTTCGAAAGCTTTGTCGCCGGCCGTATCACCGTGGTCGACCCGGATCAGAAGCGCGTGCTGGGCATGGTGCCGACTGGTTTTGCCGCGCCTTCAGCCCTGAGCCATGACGGCAAGCTGATCTACAGCGCTGACATCTGGTACTCACGTGGCACCCGTGGCACCCGCACCGATGTGCTGACCGCGTGGGACAGCTCGACGCTGTCGCCGGCCTGGGAAGTGCTGATCCCGAACAAGCGCGCCGAATCGCTGACCCAGCGCTACGGCCTGAAGACCAGCGGCGATGACCGTTTCGTCTACGTCTACAACTTCACCCCGTCGACCTCGGTGACCGTGGTCGATACCCAGACCAAAGCCGTCGCCACGGAAATCTCGATTCCCGGCTGCGTACTCAACTACCCGGTGGGCAATCGCCGTTTCGCCTCGCTGTGCGGCGACGGCAGCCTGCAGGTGGTGACGATCAACGATCAGGGCCAGGAAATCGCGCGCAACCGCACGCCGTTCTTTGACCCGAACGCCGAGAAACTGGTGGAGCGCGCGGTCAACGTCGGCGACACCTACTACTTCACCACCACCACCGGCACCGTGCGCGCCGTGGATTTCTCCGGTGACACGCCAAAAATCCTGCCGAGCTGGTCGCTGACCACTGACGAGGAAAAGAAAGCCGGCTGGGCGCCGGGCGGCTGGCAGCTGATGGCTGTCGCGCCGAAGCTGAACCGCTTGTACGTGCTGATGCATGACGCCCACGAACCGATGAAGTGGGAAGACCCGAGCCCCTTCATCTGGGCCTACGACCTCAAGACCATGAAGAAGATCGCGACCCTGGAAGCGCCGGCACCGGTGTGGAGCATGCAGGCAACCGGCGACGACAAGCCGCTGTTGCTGGGCACCGACGTTGAAGGTGGCTTGCAGATCTTCGACCTCAAGACCAACAAGCACACCGGCAGCATGGCCAAGGTCGCCAAAACCGCGACTCAGGTCATGAGCTACTAAACGAGGTTCGGCCATGCAATCAGATCCGATCTTCATCATTGCCAGCGCACTCGCCATTTCGGCGCTGCTGGCCAGTGCCGCAACGCACAAGGTGCGGGCGCCCGTGCGCTTCGCCAAACAGCTGGCGGACTACCAACTGCTGCCCGCGGCGCTGGTGCGTCCGAGCGCGCGGTTGATCCCGCTGCTGGAACTGGCCATCGCTTTCGCGCTGCTGGTCCCGGTCAGCCGGGGCTGGGCGGCGTTGTCGGCAGCCAGCCTGTTGGCGCTTTACGCCGCCGCCATCGGCATCAACCTGTGGCGCGGCCGTCGCGACATCGACTGCGGCTGTGCCGGGCCAGACCAGGCCCAACCGCTGCGCCCGGTTCTGCTGCTGCGCAACAGCGTGCTGGTGGCGCTGGCATTGCTGGCCAGCGTGGCGCCGGTTGTCCGTGACATGACTGTGTTCGATGGCTTCGTGACCCTCGCCGCTGCGGCTGTCGCGCTGCTCATCTACGCCGCGGCCGATGGCCTGCTGGCGAACTCCCCTCTTCTGCTCAAATTGATTGGTAGGTAATCAAAATGGAAGGCTTGATCGTTTCCAACGTATTGCTCTGGGTGCTGCTGGTGGCCGTGGCGTTTGTCGTCATGGGCCTGGTCCGTCAGATTGGCGTGCTGCACGGCCGCCTGGCGCCGGCCGGCGCACTGATGGTCGACAAAGGCGTGGCCGTCAACGAAGCCGCCCCGCAAATCACCGCCGCTGACCGTAAGGGTCGCCCGGTGAACTTCGGCTATGCCGGTGAAAAATCGCAACTGCTGTTCTTCCTCTCGCCGACCTGCCCGATCTGCAAGTCCTTGCTGCCGGCGATCAAATCCATCGCCAGGGAACAGGCCGGTACGCTCGATGTGGTGTTCGTCAGCGACGGCGACATGGACGCCCAAGCAGCGCTGATCCTCGAGCACAAACTGGAAGACGCCACCTACGTGGTCGGCCCGGAAGTCGGCATGACCTACCAGATCGGCAAGCTGCCGTACGCCGCGCTGATCGACAAGTCCGGCACCTTGCGCGCCAAAGGCCTGGTCAACTCCCGCGAGCACCTGGACAGCCTGTTCGAAGTAGAACACCTCAAGCACGCCACGCTGCAGCAGTACCTCAATGCGCAGCCCCACGACCATGACCACAGCCACGGCCATAGCCACTGATAAGGCAGGGAGACCTTCATGAAACTGCTGGATCTGTTGTTCGAGCGCTCGACTCGCCGTGTTGCCGACACCACCTCGCGCCGCAAACTGCTGTCGCGCATGGGCTCGCTGATGGTGGCCGGTGCCGCCCTTCCGCTGCTGCTGCCACTGGATCGCACCAGCAAGGCGCTGGCCGCCACTGACCCGAAGGCCGGCGACCCCGGTGATCCGAACAGCTGCGACTACTGGCGTTACTGCTCCATCGACGGCTTTCTGTGCAGCTGCTGCGGTGGTTCGGTAACGTCCTGCCCACCGGGCACCGAAGCCTCGCAAGTGACCTGGATCGGCACCTGCCGCAACCCGGCCGATGGCAAGGACTACATCATTTCGTACAACGACTGCTGCGGTAAGCAAAGCTGCGCCCAGTGCGCCTGTACTCGTAACGACAGTGAAGAACCGGCCTACCGCCCGTTCAACAACAACGACGTGAACTGGTGCCTGGCCGCCAAATCGCACATCTACCACTGCACCGTTTCGATCATCCGCGGCGTGGCGGTTTAACACGCGCTTTACCGCCGGTTGCCTGGTTAACCGACACCTACCCTGTGGCGAGGGAGCTTGCTCCCGCTGGGTCGCGAAGCGGCCCCAGATTATGGGACTGCTGCGCAGTCCAGCGAGAGCAAGCTCCCTCGCCACAACAGTGATGGGTATTGGGCAATCGGCGGTTTTTTTTCGTTACGGGTTTGTTTTTTTCTTTGGTAAGACCTGCCACCCGCAAAAGGTACTTGTCATGCGTACGTTGCTTTCTCTGGGCCTGGCCTGCGTCATGATCGCCCCGCTCGCTCATGCCCGGGCCATCCCCAACCCCGGTCAGCGGCATGCTCCGGGTAATGAAGAACTGCAAAAGCCGATCGCCGAGGCCGGTTACAGCGTCGGCGTGAACTACCAGTTGCAATGCGCCGGCTGCCACTTGGGCAACGGCATGGGCTCGGCGGCCAATGACACGCCTCGCATGGCCGGATTCGTCGGCAATTTTTTGAAAGTCCCCGGTGGTCGCGAATTTCTGGTGCGCGTGCCGGGCATGTCGCAATCGGCGCTGAACAACGCGCAACTGGCCGACCTGCTCAACTGGCTGATGCGTGAAGACGGCATGGCGGGCAAAAGCAGACCCACGGACTACCAGCCGTACACCGCCGAAGAAGTGGCGGCATTGCGAGCCAAGACCATGCTCAACCTGCCCGGCACCCGCGCCGAGCTGATCAAGCAAATGCGTGCGCAAGGCATCGCAATTGAAGACGGCATGAATTACTGAGCATCGCCGGCAGAACCCTGAACCTGTGGCGAGGGAGCTTGCTCCCGCTGGACTGCGCAGCAGGTTCCTGCTTTTTTTGATAGAAAGGGGGCCCGCTTCGCGACCCGGCGGGAGCAAGCACCCTCGCCGCGGGATTCGTGTCACGCCTCTGGCTACAGACCACCTCCAAACATTGCCCCATGCACGTCGATGCCTATAGACGCTCGTAAAGCCGTGGCTGCGAGCGGGTATCGATTTCAATGGAATCAATATCAGCTCCGGGGTTCTACCCAAACGTCGCAAATCAGTGAATGATTGCTCAGTGCCGCTAAAGTGACAGCACCCGTCGCCACGCCCGCCAAAAGCCTGTAAATTTCGCTGGTGGGTTGCTTATCACGGTGACGCTAACGCTCTCAAGCGAGGGCAGTATTGAACTGAATCGCGTCACCCGTAAGCGCGAGGGGCAGCAGACATGAGGTCTATTTATGATTTTCGAGCCCAACCGTAGTCGTTCCGTACTCCAGCGTCGAAGCAGTACCAGTATCGTTATTCAGGCCGCGCTGGATGGTGTGGCAGTGACGGGCGTTGCGTGGTATTTGATCAATTATCACATCGGTTACATCACCCAGGCCTATGTCATCATGGTCCTGTTGTTGCTCGGGGCATTGTCCGTCGTCTATGACCACTATGCCATTTATCGAAGCAACGTCGGTTTTGCCGTCAAAGCCTTCAAACTGCTCAAGGCATGGACTGCGGTTTTTTGTTTCCTGGTTGCCATGGCGTTTCTAACCAAACAAAGCGAACAGTATTCACGCTTATTGGTTGGGGAGTTATTTGTTATTGGGTACGTCGTTCAGTTGCTGTTGCATCTCGCTACACGTGAAGTGCAAAAGAAGTTTCTGGCCCACCCGACTCAACGGGAAAATGCTCTGATCATTGGCTCCGGAAGCCTAGCAAACTACCTTCATCAGAAAATCAGTAATAACCCTTGGCTGGGTGAACAGGTCGTCGGCGCCGTGTTGATCGGTGGCGTTGAAGATCAGGGAAAAGATGGTGCGAAAAGCGCGAATCGTTTGCCAATACTGGGCAATATTTCCGACTTGGATGAGTTGGTGACGCAATACTCCATTCGTACAGTGTATTTCGTTACACCACTGGATAGTTCGCAGGTAATCAAGGACGTCTACCTGAAGTTGTTTGACAAGCACATCGCCGTGAACTGGGTGCCTGATATTTTCTCGCTGCGTTTGATCAACCACAGCGTCCGGGAAATTGCCGGGATTCCAGTGCTGACCTTGTCTGAAACGCCGCTGATGGGTATGCGCCTGTTCCTGAAGAATCTTGAAGACAAAGTCCTGGCCTTCCTCATCTTGCTGTTTGCGGCGCCTGTACTGATCGCAGTTGCGATTGCCATCAAGCTCGACAGCCCTGGGCCGATATTCTTTCGACAGGAACGCATGGGTTGGAGCGGCGATTCCTTCCGCATCTGGAAATTCCGCAGCATGGTTGTCCACCAGCCCGAAGAGGGTACCGTCAAGCAGGCAGAAAAGAATGATCCGCGCAAAACCAGGGTTGGCGCTTTTATTCGCAAAACGAGCCTGGATGAACTACCGCAGTTGTTCAATGTACTGATGGGCGAAATGTCTCTCGTAGGCCCGCGCCCACACGCCATTGCACACGATGCTCAGTACTCACCGGACATCTCGGACTACTTTGCACGCCACAACATCAAGCCAGGCATTACCGGCCTGGCCCAAGTGCGTGGATTTCGCGGTGAAACGCGGGATATCGAACAGATGATTCGGCGTGTTGATTCGGACATCGAGTACATCAACAACTGGTCGCTCTGGCTCGACTTCACCATTCTTCTGCGAACGGTGCTGGCCTTCACCGGCAAGCATGCCTACTAGCGATTCTTGAATGTCATACCCGAAGAAGTTGTCATGAGGGAAGCAGATCCAGCGTCCGCTCAACTTCTTCGGGGTCGATTCTGAAGCCGTCCCCATCCGGTGAACCGACTACAAAAGCAAAATTCTGGTGATCACGGTCCGTCAGGTATTTGAAGAAGCACAGAAAGCGATTAGGCGGCTGCAATACCAGAAGCGATCCACCCGGCGGTAAAACGTTAACGCCGTGTATAAGATGACTCCCCTCTATTCCAATAACCGTTCTTGCGCCGGCACAGGCCGCCACAATGGTTGGCACGTCGGATTTCGCCGGGTCAATAACGCGGAACCCCCTACGTACGCGTAAATACTCGGCGAGCTCCAACTCGTTGCGTAACAATCGCAATTCACCCGTGCCACCACGCAAAATAAATACGCCAGGGTGTTCGTTGTACTCAACGTGCGATAACAACTTCTCTCCCATCGCACGGAATCGCAGATGCTTATTTCGGTTTTGACAAAGATCATCAAAGATCACGAGCTCACGGAAGAACGCATCACGTACACGAAACGGCTTCATGCCAAGCCATTGCTCATATCCGGGGGCGTGAAGTATGCCGGTCCTGCTGGTGGAAACGAGGTTGGCAGACTGCGCCGTAGTCACTGGAATGCCTTCGTTACATGCCAATGGGTAAGTGATGCAATCATCCATTAACCATGATCCAAACCATTTATTTCCACCCGAAGTGCAATACATGGCGCCACGGTCAATTTCGTTCTCTACACGAATCCTTGGTAACCATTTCGATCTGGGGGACAAAGCAGACTTGGCGTTGCCTTTGTAAAGTGCACCGTCAATTAACCAGACATCTTTAAGTAGATAAGCGCGCGTTGGGCCGTGTTGAACTTCACCCACCCCTTCCATGGTGCGACGGGGATGTTCGAAAGGATAAAAAAGGTCCCCAGCCCACCCTGTCACGCGATCAAGTTGGTCGGGCAGATAAAAAGCGGGAGGCGCAATCGCGATTTCGCCGGGCGCAATTTCCCAAGTCTTTGCGGCGACGCTTTGCAGTGTTAATGCCTGCTTGCGTGCAAGCCGTGTTTTAAAGATGTGCTTATACGCAGCTAGACTCCACTTCGTTTGACCGTCGCTCATCACTGTATTGACTTCTGACATATAAATTCCCATGGAAACAGCGTACATGGTCAAACACGTATAACTGCATTTCTTTTAAAGCAACGACCTGTTCAGGTGGATACAACACATTCAAAAGTAGGGGGTGACTTCAGGTGAGTGTAGCGGCTACGCAGGATGTCCAAAAGCTCATCCTCTGGCTTTTTGGCACAGTGGAGATAAATCTTGAACAGCCCGCCAAATCCCATTTCACGATACCGGTTGGCGACTTCTTCATCGCTTGGGCCGTCTGGCAGACCCAGATGAAGCGCCAGTTTTCTGCCTTCCACTGCAAACAACGGTGTCTCCCAAAGGAACTGCGCGACGCCTGCCTCAGGCAGTCGAACAAACAGATAACCTTCGTTGCCCAGCGTATCCACATCACCGCCACGTCGTCTTTTCCACTCGAGAAGCCCATCGTCCGGGCGTGCCAGGCAAGTGCCGATATCGTAGTAGTCAAAACCGTTTTCAATCGCCCACTCAAGCGCCATGAACGTTGTAATGGAGTTAATTTCGCGAAGTTTTTTATTGTCTGAAAACACGGAATCAGGGTAGCCGAAACGGATCGTGCTCCAGTAGCGCTTCCCGCCCCGCGTAATCACGCACCCAAGGTGGCATGCGACCACCTGGTCCTCCAACAGTACCAGGTCGAGACGACCGGCATTTTTTGCCACCCGTTGAACCTCGCTCGATTCAATCTGGGAAGCGGATGCACCGTGCCTTGCTCTGGCGTAAGGCTGAAGCATTTCCCTGTCAGCGCTTGCGATCTCGCCGTCGTTCACCGCCTGTCTCATACGATAGCGCAGCCGGTTTTTGCGTAGATTCCGACGCAGCTCGGTGTTGTATCTCGCCGTGATTTCATCCACCGACCTACCCAGCGGCACGACTGCACTCAGGCTCCTGGGCACACACAATGCACCGGGAACGGGTACCTCACTGATCAGGACCGTGCGACTCGATTTCTTTAACTCAGGTTGGCGATCAACCTCCTCGGGGTTCGCGCCCATGAGGACCTGCACAAATTCGCGCTGGTTTTTCCTGCCGACATACAGAACGTCATAAAGGCTGTCTTTCTGTAGTTTGAACCTGACCATTTCCCAGCGCCAAAAACAGGCTCGCCCACACACATCTCGTAGCCAAGCGATAGCTTTTCTTATCTCAAACCGCATGGAGGGAGAGATCAGCTTATGTATCGGCATTGCTACATATTCTTTCATTTTTCTATTAGCACAATTAAGGAAAGTTCATTTAAGTTTATAAATCAACAACATATCAATCAGTATTAGTTATTCGACCCAAGTAAAGCCTGAGATGTATTCAAAAACATACAATCAGGACACATACTTAACCCGCACACCAAAACTTCGACTATGCACGAGTCAGTAAAGATGCTGCGTCAGGGTTTTGCAAGGGAGTGGAGCGCTAATCAGAAAAGTTCAGATTGATAGCTAATTTGCCTGCGCGGCGAAAGCGCTTGGAGCTGGCGTCTAACACGCGGGCAGCGGGCCTGCCCGGTTTTAATCTAGATGAAGTGTAACTTGTTGACAAATGAAAACACTTCTTAAGTCGTTATCCCTCTGCAGAGCAGCGTGCGCAACAGGAACACCGGATTACCCATCACATAGCGCCTGAACAATCGCTTAGGCTCACTGGCAAGCCGATATAGCCACTCACAACCGAGAACACGCACCCATTGCGGCGCCCGTGTGACCTTGCCGCCGAGAAAATCCAGGATCGCGCCTCCACACACCACCAGGCATGGCATGCCGCTGGCGGCTAGCCTGGCCGCAACGGCTTCCTGCTTGGGCATGCCCATCCCCAGCACAATCAATTCTGGCTGTACTTCCCGGGCAAGGTTGAGATAGGTATCGACTTCAGCAAAGCCGTGATGCGCAGAAACAACATTGACCGCAAATGCTGCTTCGCTGTGCTGCACCGCATGGGTCAAAAAAGGATCTTCAGTCCCCCAAAAGGCCACACGCCGATGCTTGTAGGCAGCCAGTAGTTTAGGAATGAAGTCCGTGCCATTCATGTTCAGCCCGGGCTCCAGGCCAAGTCGGCGAAACAGGATGGACATGCCGGAGCCATCCCGTAGCAAAACGTCCGCGGACGACAGAGCGTCATAGTAGTCGGCGTTACCTGCCACCAGGTTCATGGCATGGGCATTGACGAACCCGAGCACTGTCGTTGCCTCATTCCTGGATAAGGCATCAATCAGCGCTTGCTCGTCTTCCACTTCATTGACCACCCGCAATTTCTGGATGATCGTTTTCCAGTTGTCCCGCCAAGCCAAACCACGCATCAGGAGTCATCTCGCTTCGAACGCACCCACTCAACCTGGCGCTTGACCAAAAAGCCGAGGTACAGGGGAATCTTCTTCAACGCGTAGAACGGCGCGTACATCAAGGCTGAAAAGGACAGGATCCCGCGACCAAACCGACTCCACGCGAGCAAAATAGCCACACTCAACAGCGCGATCCCGGCAGTCGCTATCAAGGCTGGCGTCAACGCTCCACCCAGGAAAAACGCCAGCCATGCCAGGCTGAAGACGGCTCCCAATACCAGCGTCAACAAGGCCAACGGAGGCACCAATACATCCAGCGTCATTACCAGAAGGTTCCAGTTTCGCCGACTGATCGACTCTGCAACCAATTTTGGCGCATCGCCAAGGATGACCCCCAGATGGCCATGCTCCCAGCGCTTGCGCTGGGTACTCAAGCCCTCATCACTGCGCGGAAAATAACTGCTCACCAACGCATCGGGACAGAACAACGGGGGCTTGCCGCCCCGGCAGAAATCCAGGCCCATCTTCAAATCTTCGACAAGGTGACCGCTGGCCAAATCGATCAATGCCAGATCCCGCCAAACGAATGCCATTCCCGAACCCATCAACGGACACGGCAAACCAAGCCAGGCCCAACCCCGCGGCCGAACCAGATTTTTCACGCACCAGGCAAACTCGGCCAGCCGCACTTTCAGACCGGAATCCGCTGGTGCATGCATCAAATACAGTCCCTGAACCGGTCGCCCCGACTCCATGCAACGCCTAGCCAAACGCTCGATAGCGCCCTCACCCACCTGGCAGTCGGCATCGATGATGATCATGACGTCCGGGGCAGCGTTCGCCAGGTGGCGCACGCCAAAATCCAGCGCATAACCCTTGCCGCGCCGCTGATCATCGCTGCGCTCCACCACCTCGGCACCTGCTGTGCGGGCCACTTCGGCCGTATCGTCAGAACAATTATCCGCGACTACCAGCAGCCGATCGCCCTCTCCTAACTGAGCCTGAATGCTGTTCAATGTCGCGACGATAATCGAGGATTCATTGTGTGCCGGCACCAGCACCGCTACCCGCGGCCGCGATCCTTGTGTCGATGAACGAGACCGCGCAGGCAGGCAGGCCAGCAGCACTTGCACAAACAGCACCAACACCGGCAGGACGATGAGTATCAGCAGTGCACTGAACAGCCAACCCAGAAACGTGATCATGCTTGCGCCTTGAATAGTTCGGCCAGCTTGGCCGCTTCGGTATCGATATCGTGTCGCTCCAGCACTCTTTGATAAGCCGCTTCGCCCATCCGCTGCAACACCTCGACAGGTTGCGCAAGGCAGTCCGCCAGCGCTGTCGCCAACTCGTTCACGGCACCCGCGGGGAACAGCCAGCCGTTCTCCCCCTGGCGCACCAGCTCGGGAATGCCCGCGACGTAGGTGGTCAGCACCGGTCGGCGCAACGCCATGGCTTCCATGATGACTACCGGTAAGCCCTCGGCGAAACTCGGTAGCACCAGAGCCCGGGCCGCAAGAATTTCCGCCCGCACCTGTTCGCTGCTGATCCAACCGGTAATTCGCACCTGCGCCTGCAAACCATATTGAGTAATCAGCGATTCGATTTGCTCACGCATTTCCCCATCGCCAGCCAGCACAATTTCGAACGCTACACCTTGCTCAGACAGAATGCGGGCAGCCTCAAGCAACAACAACTGACCTTTTTGCTCACACAAGCGACCCACGCAAACCAGGCGCGGCACGGACGGTACTGCAACGGCCGGCACATCGTGAAACGCCCGCTCCAGACCGCAATGCACCACCTTTACTTTCGCCCAGTGTGCATGATCCACCCAGCGAAACAGTTGGCTACGCCCATATGAACTGATGGCCGCAACAAATGCCGCGCGCCGGACTTTCTCGCCCAAATGAATAAACTGCGGCTTGTCGAACTCTTCCGGGCCGTGCACGGTAAAACTGTAGTCGGGGCCACCGAGGGCGTTGGCCAGCATTACCACTTCGGTGGAGTTGGTGCCGAAATGCGCATGCACATGCTCGGCACCGAATGCCTGCAACCACGACAGCACACGGCACGCCTCGAACAAATAAATCAAATGGTACGGCCGGGCGCGATCGGCGCGCTGTCCCATGCGTAGCGCCAGCCACAACGTCGAAAAAAAACGCCGAGGTTGGGCACGCAGTACCTTCAGCACCGGCACGAACAGGCCTTTAACTCCACCTTCCAGCACATACTGGGTTTTATCGCGCTCGGACACGTCTTCGCCATCGACCAGCTCGGCGTCCCAGCCACGCAATGCAATGCGCTGCACCAGGAAACCCTGGCGTTCCAGTGCCAGAATCTCGCGACGAATGAAACTATGGCTGACCTTGGGGTACTGATTGATGAAGTAAGCGATGCGCATAGGGCCCAAATAAAATAGCGTTGCGGTGAATTAGGACTGCAGGTCCCCCCACAGAAGTACAGTAACCAGATCCATCAATGCGCTGCGTAACTGCCTATCAACACCTTGTCTATATTCGCAAAAGTGTCATCCAGAAGCTCATAGCGCCTGCGGTACATGGCGCGTTTTTTTGCCGCAATTTCTTCAAGCGGCTTCTTGGACATGGCCATCGGGATCTCGAAAAAATCTTTGCGCTGTGAAGGAGTTGCTCCATGTTCCAGCCAGATCGAATCGTAATTCGCCGCTAACTCTTGAGACTTTTGAGCGCCAAAATACGGATGACGATGATGGCGATACCCATCTCCCACCGCATAAATTTTTTCTACACCAATTTTGCTGGCTATGTATTTAGTCACTTCGATCAAGAAACTTCTTGGGCGAAGCCCTTCAAAATCCTTGGTGAGATCCCGGTAAATAGTCAGGGACGTGTCACTGTCGATGCCCTTGTGAATGCCCTGGACTGCACCGACAAAAATACAGAGTTCACCGTCTGCGCAACTCAAGGTGAAGGCTATTGATGCAATGCGTAAATCACCCTGGAACAGGTTCAGCACCAACTCCCCTTCGCGCATGAACCATATCGGACGATCCAGCACCAGGGAACAACCCGCAGACCATTGCGACAGATCACTTAAAACCAGGCTTTCATTTCGGCCAAAAAGCAGGAGTTGCGGACAGCTTTTTGTGACAACTTCGTAGTGCGATGCCAACACACTCAACCTGTCTTGAGGTGTCCAGTTACTACTGATGTAGGGCCAATGAACAACACCCACACAATCGTTGCCCAACTTTTCAAAACCCGTTTTGCCCAGGGAGCGCGACATGCGCGACAAAAACAGTTTTAGTTCAGACCGATTCTTTCCAGCCAGCGTCAGCAACTTGAACTTATTTTTCAGCGCCCTGGGGGAATACCCCGGATGCAAGGAAAAAGCGCTTTTGAATACCAGCCAATAATTCATGGAAATCTCACTTGTATTCGATCAACGCTGTCTTGCCGCCGACGATTCTGCTCAAAAGAAATTTGACTTGCCCGACCATCTCGGGAAATTTTCCGAGTACCAGAAAGAAAGCCAGCAACCAGTTTTCACGTGGTAATCCATCGCCCCGCCGAGCGAGTCGCATCACCTGCACGGGATAGATCAGTAGCAACAGCAGCCCAAACCATCCCAGCAGCAAACTGGCGACAACCGCCGCCAATGGAATGCCCAAACCCCAGAACCAGGCACGGCGCGATTCCCGCAGCCAATGCTGCTCCGGTGCTGCCCCATGCAAAAATGCGCCCTCGGCAAAGGCATAGCCACCGCGCATGGAACGCTGCCACCATTGTTTGAAGCGTGTCATTGCCGCGTCGTGCAGGGTCATTTCCTCACCGAGACGCCAGACTTTCCAGCCACTGGCACGCAGGCGTACACATAACTCCGGCTCTTCCCCGGCAATAAGATCTGCGCGGTACCCGGATGCTGCAGCGAAAGCGTCAGCCCGCATCAACGCATCGCCACCACACGCTTTGGCTTCACCGACTGGCGTGTCCCATTCGCGATCACACAGAAAGTTGTATATCGAGCGCTGTGGAAAACGCTCGCGCCGCCGCCCGCAGACCACCGCAACATCAGGTCGGGCGTCTAGAAAGACCTGTGCCTGGTGCAGCCAGGTACCGACGACTTCGCAATCACCGTCAACAAACTGGACATATCGCATCGTCGGCAATAACTGTTGCACACGAGCAAAGCCCTCATTGCGTGCACGTGCAGCGGTAAAGGGAATGGTCATATCCAGCTCGACCACCTCAACCCCTAGCTTGCGTGCCATCTGCACCGAGTTGTCCGTTGATCCGGAGTCGACATACACAACCTTCTGCGCCGAACCGATCAGCGAAACAAGGCAACGCTCAAGCCGCGGACCTTCATTGCGACCGATTACCACAACACCTATACCCGTAGCCATGGAGTTCACTCAGCTACGCAAAACGAGGTGGTTGGCAACATGCAGGTATCGCAAACATGACTCATGAACATTCCCTGTTTTCGGCATTCTGCCTTTTCTTGATTTTCGCCGGCACACCCACTGCCATCGAATCATCCGGTACATCGATGAGTACCACGGCATTGGCACCGATAATGACGTTGTTACCAATACGGATATTGCCCAGCACCTTGGCCCCCGCTCCGATATCGACGTTGTTACCGATAACCGGGGCAATGGGCTCTTCCACGTTCTTGAGCCCAACGACCACGCCGTTACGAATTCGGCAGTCGTCGCCGAACTGCGCATAACCGCTGATTACGATTCCGCCAAAATGATCGATGACAAAGTTACGACCGACCACAACCTCGCACGGCAACTCGACACCCGTGATGATCTGCACCAATTTAAAGAGAAATTTATAGATGAACGAGAGCAATTTGCGTAACAGCGCCGGGCGCACGCCGTAGCGCCATCGACCAAAGCGATAAACCAGCATCACCCAGAACCCTTGAGCGCCCCAATCACCGCCATAGGCACGCAAATCCGCACGAATATTTTCGAACATAAGGAGTGGTCTACCGTGTTGGTTGGCTAGCGAGTCTGGTTTCACGCAACAGCGCCCAGGTAACACGAGCATGTTCCCAGCACGCCTTGATAGCGGCGCGGCCGCGGCCTTTCAAAAGGGCCTTGAGTGCCAGAATGAAATCACCGACGGTCACAAGGAACATGTGCCAGGCCAAGCCCAATACACCGTGGTGCTTGCGGAAGTACAAAAGCTCGCTTTCGATTTGTAATCTGGGGACCTGTCGACTCGCCGCATTGAGCTCGTCAACCGACTTGGCACTTTCTCCGCCGATGTGCACCACCGTGGTATGCGGGTAGTAAACCACCTTCCAGCCGGCCTGCTTGGCGCGTTTACAGTGATCGACCTCTTCGTAGTAGAGGAAGTAGCGCGGATCGAACAAGCCAACCTGATCGATGACTTCACGGCGGATCAGGTAATAGCAGCCGGGCACCCAGTCGCACTCGCGAACAGAGGCATGATCCCATTCCATGTCGTCGACCATCTTTACCACGGGGAAAAAGCGACCAAGCCCGGTGCGCGACAAGAAAACATTCAGTGGCGTCGGAAAATAGCGGCAGGACGGCTGCAAATCACCTTCTCGTCCAACCAACCGAACGCCGAGAATTCCGCAATCCGGATGAGATTCCATGTACTCGAGGGTCTTGCAAAGGGAGTCAGCGTCAACGAAGGCATCGGTATTGAGGAGCAACGCGTACTTGCCCAGCAGGTGTTCAATGAGTTGATTGTTGGCACGACCAAAACCGACATTGCTTTCATTGGCCAGCAAAATCGCCTCTGGGCAAATAGACGCCAGGCACTCCAGCGAATTATCGGCAGACGCATTATCCACTACTAAATAGCGCGGTTGATCCGCACTCGTTGACTGGCGCAACGCATTGAACATGGGTTGCAACAGGCTTGCTGTGTTGTAATTAACGACCAGCACATCAAGGGGCGCATTACTCATTAGTTCGCTCGCCAAAAAAGTGCTTCACTCTCATTTCCATAAGTGCCGGCTCAACTTTGGGATCATATAGAACAGTACGTTGCTTGATAATGTCCATCCACGGATAGTCAACACAACGCTCTTCGACCTTTAACACCAGCTCATCCAGCGAACAGAGGACTTTCGCTGGATTGCCCCCAACCACCATACCCGGCGGGACATCTCTCGTGACCACAGCACCTGCCGCCACTATTGAATCCGGTCCTATGGTGACGCGTGGCATGATCATGGCGCCATGCCCGATAAAACAGTTATCGCGTATGTCGACGGGGCCGACGGAATCAAGTGTTTTACCGTAGTGATAAGCCAACAGGCCAGCGACTCCATCATGCCCGAACACCGTGCAATCAGATAAGCCTACATTGTTGCCGATTCGTAGCAATGAAGGATCGGTTATGTTGCAGTCAAGATTGATCCAGACATTTTTACCGATGGAGTGCAATGCTCCCCAGCGGACCAGATATTGAGCCCATTGGAACCCGTCGGGATTGCAAAATCGTTTATAAATCCAGCGTCCACGCCCCGTTGCCATGACAAATTTGCCTACAGCCCGCCTTGCCAGCCCAATCATCCCTTTAGCCTCGAAAATCCAGCGATTTATATTTTTTTACCAAGTCAAATGCTTGGTTTTTTAATCATTCTAGTATCAGGAATACCTGCCCGCCGCGGGACTTGCTTGATAGTTAAGATAATCCGCCAGCCTCAGTGCGAGCTGCAGAAGCGGCATGGTTGGATTACAGCCACCACTGGTAGCAAACACGCTGCTGCCGGCAACGTAAAGATTATCGGTGCCGAACACTTTGCAGTTCTCGTCGACAACCCCAAACTCGGGCGTCGCCGCCATCCGGGTCGTGCCCATATGATGGGCATGAGGATTCACTTTCAACGGCAGATCGACGTCATAAACGCAGTCATCCAGCTTGACGAAACCGATCCCTGCCTCGGCAAAACACTTCGCCACCTCCAGCCCAATGGACTTAACGGTTTGCCTGTCCTCGGGGCTTAGCTCCCAATTAATATTCACCTTGTTCATTCCCAGCTCGTCCTGCTCGTCAAGCAGTGTTATGCGGCTATTTCGGCTGGGAAATTGTTCAATCATCGTGGTAAGGACACCATCTCCGGGGCAATTGAACTTGGCAACAAAATCGACTTTATGTGCCCAGCCTGCATCGCACATGAGATTTTCCAGAAAGCTCTTGATCGCCGCCGATCGTCCATAGGTCGTGACTTCAGCCAGGAGCGAGGCAGACACATTGCCTTTCCCTGAACGATTCGCCGTCACGAACGCGTCGGTGGTGAAATATTGTCGTGGCTCCTTGTCCTGCCCGTCTTTCAGAATGAAGGTGCCCATTTCGACGTTCAAGTGCTCCATAAAACACCTGCCAACAAAACCATCTTTGCTTACGACACCGGCAGCGACCAAGGACTGGCTATTGAGCAGTTGTCTGGCATTCTCGATTGCACCCGTCGCCAGAATGAACTGATTGGCCTTGAGCGGCTCTCGACGTCGCTCATAATCAGAAACGACTACCGCCGCTATGCGACCCGTCTGGCTGTCAAATTCAAGATCGACGCAATTGCAATTGATGAAGACATCAAGCCCTTCGGTCTCGTTGAGTTCCTTGGCGTATTTTTGTGCGAAACGCGTTGGCGTGCTCAGCAAGAAGTGATCAGCCTCAAAATCGGTAGCGTCCAACGAAGCATTGATGGCCTTGAAACCCGAGTCCGACGGAAGATCCAGAATGGCCATGGCCGTCGGCAGATTGCGCTCGATCTCGGAAAACGCTATGGGCCAACCGGGTAAACCAACGGGAGGGGCAACGGCGAAATCGGATTTTTCAAAGGGGCGACACCGCCCGGCCCAGTGGTTGGACGTGCCACCCAGATAGCGCAGGCGTGTTTCTTCCGGATAGATATTGAGGCCTGAGGATGAGCACTTGTAGAGGTCCTGCGAAGGCAGCGAGTATTCGTGACCCCCTCCCTCTATCAATACCACTTGCCAACCGTATCTGGCCAAACGCAATGCCAACGTAATGCCAGCCGGCCCACCGCCTACGATGCAGAAATCATATGGATCACGAAGTTCTTTTCGGGATTGGTAATCTTTGATCATGTTCGGGTTTGCCGGAAATACTGGTCGGGCAACACCCAACCATTGATTACAACAAACCCGGTTTTAGCCGCAGCAGGCCGAGCACCGACCTTGACCAAACCAAATGTCAGTCCAGCCAGACTCAACAGAGCCAATGCCTGGAGAAAGCGCCTGCGTCCTGGCAGAGAAGTATTCAAATCAGGTTCGCTCATGATTTAAAGCTCCACGACATTGAAATTGCGTAAGCATTTTTACTACACATCAAAGTCACAAAACTTTTGACAACCATCACCAACGGCTGAATGGTGACTCCCTGTCACAGCATTGAAAACAGCACGAGACTTGAATCAAATCAAAGCCATTTAGCAAGGCCTAGCATTAATGCTCCACACAACGCCCCCACCACCAACATGGGCAGCACAATCAGTTCACGCTTGATATTGAACAGGCCCAAACGGCGATTGACATAAACGATCAGGACCAGCGTAGGAAACGTATGCAGGGCGACTCCCCAAATCGCATATTTCACACCGCCAATGGCCAGCAACAGGGGCAGCAGTACCCACAACGAGATAACCCGAATAATGTTATCCATGGCCTGGTACTTGGTTAGCCCCAGGGCAATCCAGACTTGGTGGGCCAACGTGTAACGCAATGTGAAAAAAGAAAGTGAAAGAACGGCCATCATGGTGCCGGCTTCGGCATAACGATCATCGTATAACACGCTGATAATGAGCGGGCTGATGACCAGGAACAGCCCGGTCAGAAACAGCAAGAAAAGATCGATAATCAATTTGAAACGGTAATACAACGCGTGCAGACGCACGGTGTCATCGTTTCTTGCGGCCTCGCTGAAAGCCGGCAACGCGACCGCTCCAGCCAGTCTTTGCACACCGGTTTGAAGGGCACCCAGGATCAGCACGGCAATGGAGTAGACGCCCAGTTCAGTGGCCGACATGCTGCCGCCAAACCAGATGCGATCACCATGCATGGCCAGGACGCCGACTGCCGACGACAACAGGATCCAGCGGCCGAAAACGATTAGCTCATTGAGCGCAGAGCGGTCCCAATGCAGATGGTTAGCAGGTCCTTTAAACCAGAAATGCCCCAATAGCGTGCTGACCAACGCGGCGACCAGACCTGCACCTACCAGTGACCAGATGGAGCGGGTGAAGTAACCGATGACCAGCATCACCAACAGTCCGGCGAGCTGGGATGCAAATTCGGCAAGTACGACTTTCTTTTGTTGGAACGTTCGAACGGCCACGTCGATTTTCGTCGACTGGAAACCATAAATGACCGCGGAAAATCCGGTAAGGGCCAGGACCAGTGGCAACTCAGGAGCAGCATAGGTGGAATCAGGCGCCCACAGATTGATGCTTTGTGCAAACCAGGCGAAGACCGCGACTAAAAGTGTCGCCGCGAACAGAATAAAACCGCGCACGATCTGCACGGTCCAGACGGTATTGAGAAACGCTGGCTCGTCGCCACGCTGACTCTGGATGATGTTCTGGCGCAAGCCCACATCAGACAGCAAATGGAGAACCACCGACACGGTGGTGGCGATGATCATGATGCCGAACATGTCCGGCATCAGCAGGCGGGCCATTACGAGATTGCCACCCAAACGGATGGCCTGAGATGTTACAAGCGCAGCTAAATTCCAAGCCCCGGCCGATATCGCTCGCTTGCGCAGGCTCAACGATGGCGATATATCAAATGAAGGCATAACATCAAATCCCGTACTCAGTGGCACGCAAGTTACTATAGTAGCAATCAGACATTCCACTACCCATCGCTCACCCACCAAAAAAGTTCAATAATCCATGCCTGAGCACTTTCGCGCGTTAATCGTCATTCTGGTTCTAGCAGGCATCGTTTTTGCGTTGGCTCGCCGACCGGCAGCTGACTTGATCCCACAAAACGACTTCACTCGCCGCCGCAATCTTTGGTTCGCATTGACGTTATTGGCCTTTGTCTCGCACAGTTTCTGGGTGTATGCAGGCGTTACCGCAATCATTTTGACCATTGCACGACGACGGGAACGCAACCCACTGGCGCTTTTTTTCTTTCTGCTGTTTCTCATCCCGCCGACCTCGGTACAGATCCCCGGTTTCGGTGTGATCAATTATTTTTTTGACCTGAACCATGTTCGCCTCTTGTCATTGTGCGTGTTGTTGCCGGTTTTTCTGGTGGTTCGCAAGCGAGCCGGCACAGTCTCATTCGGGCGCATCTGGCCTGACAAACTGCTGGCACTGTATCTGGTACTCACGAGCCTGTTGTTCCTGCGTGAAACCACGGTGACCGATACCCTTCGCCAAACGGCCTACCTGTTCATCGACGTGTTCTTGCCGTACTACGTTGCCAGCCGGACCCTGAAGGACCTCAGCGATTTCCGGGACGCCCTGCTCGGCTTTGTACTCGCCGCCATGGTGCTGTCGATGATTGCGCTGGTCGAATTTTCCCGGAGCTGGCTGCTGTACTCCGCGCTTATCGACACGCTGGGCATGCAATGGGAAATTTCCGGCTACTTGAGCCGCGGCGGTTCGTTGCGTGCCAGCGCCACTACCGGGCAGGCCATTGCACTGGGATACACCATTACAGTAGCCATCGGTTTTTACCTGTTTCTACAGGAAAGTGTACGCAGCCGATTACAGCGACTGCTCGGCGCCCTCTTGCTGGCCGGCGGCCTGTTTGCGCCGCTTTCGCGCGGTCCCTGGATCGGTGCATTGGCCATGATCACCGTGTTCATTGCCACCGGACGTCAAGCGGCCAAACGCCTGATACTTATGGGACTCGCGGGAATACTCGCCCTGCCCCTTCTGGCCATTCTGCCTGGCGGTCAAAAGGTCCTCGATCTGCTGCCATTCATTGGCTCCGTGGAAGTCGAGAACATCACCTACCGGCAGCGCTTGTTCGATAACGCCATGATCGTTATTGAACGCAACCCTTGGCTGGGCTCTTTCGATTATCGCAGTACGCCAGAAATGCAGTCCCTGACTCAAGGACAGGGCATCATCGATATCGTAAACACCTATATTGGCGTGGCGCTGGAGCTCGGCCTGATCGGATTGACGATTTTCGTGCTGTTTTTCGCCACTGTCGTCGTCGGCATCCGCAAGGCGATGCGTTCGTTCCCCAACAAGGACGATGAGGCCCGGCGACTCGGACGAGCGCTCTTTGCAACACTGGCCGGGATATTAGTGACGATCGTTACCGTCAGCAGTATCTCGGTCATACCTGTGGTGTATTGGTCGGTGGCCGGACTCGGCGTCGCCTACGCACAGATGGCGCGCAGACTCGTGCGCGCCTCTACTGCAGTCCCTGTGAGTACCAACCTTCAACTCCGGTAATGCCAATGCCCATTTTTTTTCGCCGCACCTGTTTGCAGCTTATGGTTCTTTTGTCTGTTGTTAGCTGGCCGTTTGGCACTTGGGCATCGGAATGGGTCGTCCGCGTGGATGAGCGCAGCGGCCTGCCTATGGTGGAGCGCGGTGGCAGCCCTGCGATGGCTTCCATATTTACCTTCTGGGGGAGCAACTGGGAATGGACGGGGTTCCCGACCCAGTTCAAGGTGAACAGCCCCTACAACTACTCGCTGGTTGGTCAGAACAAAGACCTGGATTTCGACCTGGCGGCACAGGCTCAGAAAGCAGATGAGAAGACGCTGAGCTGGACCTTTGCTCTGGATGCACACAGCGTTAAGACCAACGTGATGGGCGGAGGCATCGTCTTCACGTTCGATCCTGCGCTGTTCGCTGGCGAAATGGGCCAGCCAACGTTGCTACCCGGCAACAGCGGCTGGTCCTGGGGCACCGCACAGGGGCGACGCATCGAAATGCGTTTTGAGCCGGCGCTGGCGAGTGTGTATTTCGAGCCGGGTGATAAATCCGAAGTCCGTGCTTTTTTCTACAAAGACACGATCAAACCCGGTCGCCAAAACTTCAAGGCCACGTTAAGCGTATCTGGCGACGTGGTACTCGGCCCTACCTCGACCGAGCGTTTCGGAACGGCGGACCCGAAGAGCTGGCCGAGCGACAAGCTCGACTTCAGAACCTCCCCGGTCGATTTGTCCTTTCTCAACGCCAACGAAAAACCCGCCGGCAAGCGTGGTTTCGTCAAAGCATCCGGTGAGCAACTGCTGTTTGCGGACAACACCCCGGCACGTTTCTGGGGCACCAACGTAACGTCCTATGCACTGTTTCGCACACCTGACGCTGATATCAAGCAGCAGGCCAAACGTTTGTCGGCGCTCGGTTTCAATCTGGTACGACTGCACCACCATGACTCGCCGTGGGTCAGCCCGAACATCTTTGGCGATGCCGACAACCTGCGTGACACTCAGCGTCTAAGCGCCGAGTCGCTGAAAAAAATCGACTGGTGGATCAAGTGCCTGAAAGATGAAGGCATCTATGTGTGGCTCGATATGCACGTCGAACGAACCCTGACGAAGAGCGACAACATTTATGGCTTCGACGAGATGCCAAAAAACCAGCAAGGCAATGCTGACCTGAAGGGCTACGCCTATGTAAACCTCACTATTCAACAGGCGATGAAACGCTTTACCGAAGCCTATCTGACCCATGTAAACCCTTATACCGGCCTCGCCTACAAAGACGATCCAGCGGTGGCCGCCGTTCTGATCACTAACGAAAACGACATCACCCATCACTTCGGCAACATCCTTTTGCCAGACAAGGATGTGCCAAAGCACAACAAGCTTTACATG
Source organism: Pseudomonas sp. GL-RE-29 (assembly GCF_019947275.1). Lineage (NCBI taxonomy): Bacteria > Pseudomonadati > Pseudomonadota > Gammaproteobacteria > Pseudomonadales > Pseudomonadaceae > Pseudomonas > Pseudomonas sp. GL-RE-29. The sequence continues at coordinate 42,956 of NZ_JAGYGD010000031.1, read as the reverse complement.
GCCGAAGCCGAATCCTTCGCCAGACAGCACAACCTGTCCTCGGGACAAACCTGGCGTTCCTGGGAGCATGGACCCTCCAAGTTGTTCCTTAACGACCTGGAGCGACGCTTCAACGCAGACATGATCGAGCACATGCGCAAGCTGGGCGTGAAGGTACCTATCGCGACAACCAGCAGTTGGGGCCGCGAAGGAATGAGTTCGCTGCCGGCCCTGACCGCTGGCGATGTCATTGACGTCCATAGCTACGGTGGCGCGGGGCAGCTGGAAAAAAACCCGCTCACCAGCGACGGCTTGATCAACTGGATAGCCGCCGGGCAGGTCACGGGCAAGCCGCTGACCGTCACCGAGTGGAACAACGAGCCCTTCCCGACCTCCGATCGCCACTCGCTGCCCCTGTATATGGCCGGCACCGCCAGTCATCAGGGCTGGGATACATTGATTCAATATGCGTACAGCCAGGAGCCGTTGTCCGGCGACTGGATGACGGCTGGCAACTGGCACGCCTATAACGACCCGGCATTGCTGGCCACCCTGCCCGCCGCCGCGCTTCTTTATCGCCGGGGCGATGTTCGCGAAGCCAACACGACCTATATCTTTGCACCGACGCCAGCCACCCTGTTCGATCAATCCATCACACCGGCCAATTCTGCGCTGCTGCGCACGGCCATGGAAAAAGGCAGGCTGGAAATCGCTATGCCCCAGACGCCGGAATTACCGTGGTTGCAGCCGGGCGTTATCCCGGGCGATGCAAAAGTGTTTCATGACCCCAACCAGTCGCTGCTGGACGCCAATGCCAGCGAGTCCACGACAGACACGGGCGAGCTGAAACGCAACTGGAAACAAGGCATTTACACCGTCGACACGCCACGCACGCAGGCCGTAACCGGCTGGATCGGCGGCGAGTCGATCAGCCTTGGCAACATCCAGGTTCAAGTGAAAACCGCGAATGCCAGCGTGGTGGTGCAAAGCCTGGACGACGCACCGGTTGGCAAATCCCAGGATTTGTTGATTTCGTTGGGCACTCGCGCCATCCCCGGCGATGATGACAGGCCACCTTTCCATGTCGAGCCTCTGGAAGGCACCCTGACCCTCCAGGCACCGCCAGGCTTGACGCTGTTCACCCATGGCACACTGGCGCAAATGAAGAAGGTGCCTGCCACCTATCTTGATGGACGCTATACCATCAAGTTCGACGGCCGGCAGTCGGCCAATTGGTTGTTCTTGAAGAAAAGCGCGCCGGTCACCCAATAGCCATCCCGATCCGCGCTTAAACGGCAACAGCTCACAGGAGAAGATATCAGGATGAAATTTTTGGTTGTTGGCGGCGCGGGCTACATCGGCTCACACATGGTCAAGCACTTGCTGCGCGCAGATCACGACGTGGTGGTGGCAGACAACTTTTCCACGGGCCACCGCAGTGCATTGATGGGCGCAAAGTTGGTCGAGATGGACATCGCCGACGGGCAAGCGCTGGACGCTTTGTTTGCACAGCACCGCTTTGATGCGGTGTTCCACTTCGCGTCATTCATCCAGGTTGGCGAATCCGTTACCGAGCCAGCCAAGTATTACCAAAACAACCTGGCCGCGACACTGACGCTGCTGCAAGCGATGGTTCGTGCGCAGATAAAGCATTTCATCTTTTCCTCGACCGCTGCTGTTTATGGCGACCCGGAATACATCCCTATCGACGAGCAGCACCCCAAGGCCGCGATCAACCCCTACGGTCGCAGCAAGTGGATGGTTGAGCAGATGCTTGAGGATTTCGACCGCGCCTACGGGTTGAAATCGGTGTGCCTGCGCTACTTCAATGCTGCCGGAGCAGATCCAGAAGGCCAGCTGGGCGAACGCCATGAACCGGAAACCCACCTGCTGCCACTGATTCTGCAAGCGGCTTCCGGAAGACGCGCCAGCGTCACCGTTTTCGGCCGTGACTACGACACGCCTGACGGCACGTGCATTCGAGATTACGTCCACGTGGCCGATCTCGTCGCTGCTCACGCGCTTGCCTTGGACTATCTATTGGCAGGCGGCACAAGCACGGCTTTCAACCTCGGCAACGGCCAAGGTTTCTCGGTGCAGCAAGTGATTGACACCGCGCGAGGCGTGACTGGCAGGGAGATATCCGTCGGCGAAGCGCCACGCCGCGCCGGCGATCCACCACGCCTGGTCGCCGACCCACGAAGAGCCAGCGATCTACTGGGTTGGCAACCGCAATTTTCGTCACTGGAACAGATCGTGGCGCACGCCTGGAGCTGGGAACAGAAGTATCCGTGGCACTGAGTACCGGGTATTGAACATCGGCGCTAGCGAGTAGCGCCGACTATCAAGAGTACGAGCGCTTTTCAGGCTCGGCTTTGTTCAGCACGGTTCCGATCAGATTGGCAGATCCCAAGTGATGCAGACTGTCCTCGATCTCTCGCTTGCTGTTCATGCCATTACCAACCACCAGCAGGACGCAGTCGAACTTCGGCAAGACCGTCAGCACATCGTCTGAACTGAGCAATGGCGGCAAGTCGAAAATCACGATGCGCGAGTCGTAGCGTTCACGCAGATCCGAAATCAAATGGCTCACCGCGGGCGATGACAGCACCTCGGTAGAGAGAGGAATCGGCTCACGCGTCGGCAGCACGACAAAGCGCGGCAACGTCGGATTGACCAGCACTTCCTGGAGTTCAGCTTCATCGGCCAGGTATTCGTTGAGCGATTTATCCATCGGCAGGTCCAGGTAGGCACCTACCTTCGGACGACGCAAATCGAAATCCACCAGCAACGCTGTCTTGGTCGTGTGATGCGCGATGCTCATTGCCAGGTTGATCGCTAACACCGTCTTGCCCGCATCCGGCGTCGGCGAAGTGATAGCCAGCGTGCGCCAGCCATTCTCTTCCATGACTTTAAGAACCTGTGTACGCAGCAAATCGAACGCCCAACCCATGTTCGAATTTTTGTTGAACGACACAATGCGATGCCGCTCCAGGTGCTCTGCCCGCAAAGGCACAACCTTGGTTTGCACATAGCTGAGTGCATTCAGCGTCGCAGCTTGCTCTGCCGGCGTAGGCTGATGCGTGGTGACGAGCGCTGACGAAGCGTGCTGGTCGGCGTTATCACTTGCTGGTTTGATAATTTTCACGGTCAAACTCCTTATGCAAACCGTGCCAGAGCTTTAAACAGCAGAAGATCCAATGGCATGTAGAAGAAGTGCAGGAGCACCAGAAGGGCCACGACTATCGCGACACCACAGAGGATCATAAGCTTTCGCCACTTCTTGCGAAGTGCCATTTCCGCCTTGGTTGGAATGTAGGGAATAGCGACCAATACGCGCCGGCCCACCACACTCGACAGCGCCTCGACACCACGCACACGCTGATTCAGCATTTCCAGCAGCATCACCAGTGCACCCGCGCCGACCGGGGCGAGAACAAAGCCCAGGGCAACCACTTTCTTGCGGTTCGGCCTTACAGGCTTTTCGGGCATAAGTGGCGCCTCCAGCAAAACAAAACGTTCCGCTTTGTTTTCCTGTTCCAGGCTTTCGGAAATTTTCGCACTCATTTCCTTGGTGCGAATTTCCTCATACTTTTTACGGGCGTTGTCATGGTCACGCATCAGCGTAACCAGGCCGCGCTCGACTTGTGGCGTCTCAACAATTTGTGCCTCGTAGTCGCTGATCTTGCCGAGGAGTTCCTTCTTTTGATCGGCCAGCGACTTGATGCGTGTTTCTGCGGCGGCGATCCGGGCCTGAGCCTTGGCGACGTCGAGACTGACCGCAGGGGCTGCACTGGATGAACCGGTTCCCTTGGCCTCGAGCGCAGCGATTTTGCGTTTGACGGCACGCACATCGGGGTGAGCGTCGGTATACACCGTCAGCAATCTGGCGTACTCCGCCTTGAGGCTGCCCAGGTCCTGTGGCTTGTCCGTTGCCGCGGTGACCCCGGGTTTGGTCGCGACCCCGGCAACTGCTGCGGACAGTTCCAGCTCATTGAAGCGCAATTCCTCACGGGCAGCCTTGACGTCACGGTCGACTTCCTTGAGCTCGGATTCAGCGCGCGTCAGCATGTTCATGCGCAATTCCTGATGCTCAGGCAGCGCGTTGCTGTGAGCCTGCTTGAAGTCTGCCAACTGGTTTTCCAGGGCTTGCAGTTCAATCCTGAGCTTGTCCGCTTCCTGTGTCAGGAACTCTGTCGTTTCACTGGCACGCTCGGTGCGTTGCTTGATGTTTTCATCCAGAAACAGGGTTACCAGTTCTTTGGCAACCTCATTCGCAACCTCAGGCTCACGGTGCTCAAACGCAAGACGGAACGCAATAGTCACTTCTCCGCGGCCTTTGACGTCAGCACTGACCAAGGAGACTGAAATCGCATTGCGCATCTCGTCAATCTTCTCGGACAGGGTCAGCTGCCGGCTTTGCTTCGAAAAAAGATTGTATTTGTTGATGATTCCTTCCAGATGCTCACGGGTCATTACGCGCTGGCGAATGACCTCGATGCGCTCATCGGCGAAGGAATTGTTATTGGCGGCAACCAGATCCGGTGAAATCTGCTGAGACTCCACCAAAATGGTACCGGATGACTGATAGATAGGCGGGATAGAGATCGCCACCGCCACAGACACACCGAGGATTACCGCGCAACTGACGATTAACAGCAGGGCGTGGTGCTTGATTACAGCGATGTAGTCGTTGAGCGACATTTCGTATTCAGAGGTCATATTTCTCACGCAGCTGAATTTCAGAAGTCAGGATGACTATAGGTCAACGTCATCCCGATGATGTTGGCGTTGGCATCTTGCAAGCCATCTTGCTGGCGTTCTTTGTACGTAAAGGATAGGCGCGCTACCCAAAAAGGCGAGAGTTCCCGACTGGCCCAGACACCGTACTGGCGCAGGGTATTCGGTATTTGCCCCTTACTGTCCTGCCATGAAGCATCGAAACCGGTGCGACTGAGTTCGTCGATGGAATAACTCCAGACACCTCTTACGTCATCCACTTCGTTGAAGCCACCATCACCGCTGGCGACAGTGCCACGACTGGCGTCGAAGCTCGTCTCGACACGCTCACCGGTATATTGCAGCGTAACGCCGCCTTGACCCGTAGGACCGTCGCCCGTGCCAGACACTTTATTGACACCGGCATACAGCGACCCCTTGAACCGCTCGGAGAACTGGTAGTTCACCCCGACGGTGGGGGTATAGCTGTCGGAGGACTCCACCACCGCGTCCGACTCCGGCTCATAGTGCCTCACGCCAAATCGCGTGAACAACTCGGTACGCTCGCTCCACGCATAGCTCCAGGTGAAGCGCGTCGCCAGTTCGTCGTAGCTGGTCAGCGTGTCGATATCGTAATTGACGCTTGCGTATTCGGTGTCGTTAGCCAGGGTGCTTCGCTCAGTGAGCGCAGTCTTCCAGTTACCGGCCAGCGAATAGAGTTTTTGCGTGCCATCGGGGGCAACGACACCGGTATCCAGAACCGTGGTGGAGAGCGTAGAGGTCTCGACGTATTTCGCTGCGAGCCCAAAGGCACCCTTTTCGGTTTCGCGCTGCCAACCCAACAGGACCCTGGGGTCTTCACGATCCAGAACGATATCAGGATCGGACGAACGCTCCACGTTGACGCCGAGGCCGAACCGAAACTCGTCCGCACCGGAAGTACCCAGGAGAGTGACATCGGGGGCGATGATGGTTCGAGTCACAGCTTTCTGATTGCCCGGATTGAGCAATGGGTTGGTGTCGTGCTCGACAGTCATGGGCAGCGCGACGGCTGATTGCCAGGTGGCCGCGTAGGCCACACCCGAATGCGGCAAAGTCAGGATCGCAGTGGCGATCCCGACTCTATGCAGCAATGGCAAGTGGATTACGTTGCGCAAGATCAAGGTACGACCAACGTATCGCCGGCTTTGAGTACGTAGTTGGTGGACATGTCGTCCCCAGAAATCAAGTCGTTGTAGCGAACCCGCAATACCTCTTGTTTCGCCCCATTACGACGCACGACCTTGATACCTTTTGTGTCCGCAAATTTGTCCAGTCCACCCGCCATACTCACGACTTGAAGTACGTCAGTTTGACCTGACAATTGCACACTACCAGGCTTGAGTACCTTGCCCTGCACATAGACGCGATTGCCTTCAGTGCCAGTGACTACAACGCTGACATTCGGATCCGGAATGAATTTTTCAAGCTTGGAAGCGACTTTCTTTTCGACAGCACTTGCATCTAGTCCTGCGACATCAACTTTACCTGCCAGAGGGAAGGTGATGGTGCCGTCGGGAAGTACGCGCACGTCCTGTTTCAGCTTGTCTTCACCCCAAACTGAAACAGAAAGGGCATCACCCGGGTTAAGCCGGTAAGCCGGGTCTGATTCATCGGCATTGGAAATGCTGGGCAGCAAAGCCAGCGCGCAGAGCGCAGGTAACAAGAAACGCTTCATTGGGATCCCTCCGCTTAAATAGCCTTACTACGAGTTTCACACAAAAACCGGGCCATTTCACTCTCTCCCAATTCACGTCAAAGATCGATCGAACGCCAATCGTCTCCGGCTTATCTGGCGACTGCTCTTAGTCACCTGACACCGCGCTACCCGAACAAAAATTCAGATAACGAAATAATGTTATTCAACAGAAACTTGCAATCAACAAACTAACGACGGATTCAAAACGTCAAATTACTCACACCAAACACTTAGACTTCCATTCAACTAACCGATCGCCCCGATTACACTTTCCGCCGATTGGCAACGACGATAAATCCAAACAGTGCAGAAGAAAATAACCAGGCTGCCGCGGGAAGCGGTACCGCATTCGATGGACTGGCAAACGAATCAGCGGTGGCAGTTGGATCGATAGCTTGCACATCTTTCAACTGTTCGCTGGAAGTCGCCGCCATTAAACCGTCACACGAAGAAGAATTGACGGCATTGCCTTTCCCCGATTCCGAGCGATAGATGACGCTGCTGAACTGCGCAAGTTGAGCGCTGTTGCTGACCAACGAAGGCACCCCCAGGCTGCTTTCAAAAGTAGAAAGCTCGCCAGTTGCCGGCCCCTCCAGATCCAGGCCGGTTTCGGTCACCAGATCTGCACAGGCGATGTTCATATTATTAAATTCATTGGTGAAACTGGTCGCTTGCGCACTAAAGACCGCTGCACCATTGAGAAGCGTCGAAAACAATACGAATTTAATGAAAAGTGTCGGACGCATTTCATCGCCTCCCTGCATACAGGGTAATTATTTCGGGGAATGGAGGAATATCTATCGGGTTAAATTCAGCGTATAAGCACATAGCCATTACGTCAATAGCTCGTCACCATAATTGATAAAAATAAAAAAACCGACCAGATGACGTCAAAATATCGGCACAGCACGCTGATCTTGGATCCGCTCTTCCCAACAGTGAAACAGCATCAGGATTGAGCGTTATCCCATTAGAAGGCATGGGTTTATTGTGATCTCAATGGGTTTTCTGCCCTCCACAACGAGCTGGTTTATAGCGCGTATTTGATGAGTGAAATTTGACTGACGGTTTTCCAGCGCCTAAATCTATTTGCCAATCAAAAGCGATTTCATTCATAAAAATGACGCTTGCCCTGTTTGCCGTTGAAAAGCCGCGCTCTGCTAAGGTTTTCCTATCTGTTTCACTGCCAAGGGGTGCTATCTATGACCACGTCTACGCCAATCGGTAACGCCTCCCCTGAACCGCAATCCATCTGTAACGCCATCACCAGCAGCGCCATTTTTATCGTTGCAACTTTGATGCCCGGAAGTGAGCCTGCCAGAAAAGCGCGGGCGTGGTGTGCTGACGTCGCCGCTCTCACGCGGACCCATGACGTGAATCGCCCTCTCCATCGTGACGCAGCAACCTAGCGAAGCCTTGCCTGCGTACCACAGCGCGGCAAAGGCGTTGTAGGCGTTTGGTCTCGCCGTGGCAGTGGCTTACTTTGCCTATATCGTTTTTTTACCTGAATGGCGATCGGCATCAGCCCCGACTCTCTTGCAGCAGATGGTCGACCACTTGCTGGATCCGTCGGTGCGGGTCCGTTTCTGAAGGCCTTGTCTGCTCATAACACGCTCGCTGACGGCTGGCACTGTTGCCAGCCAACAGCAGCGCCTGAGCCTGATCAAAAACCCAGGCCGCGCCCATCCGCTCTGCGGTGCTCGCGAATCTCGACCGAGCCTGTGCCAGCCATTGACCAGCGTCGATCACTTCGCCTTGACCATCGGTCATAAAACGTCCCGCCAGGCCGTAGCGTTTGGCCTGCCAATGGTTTTCCTTGAGCAACCAGCGGGCTGTCGTGTCATAGCGGGCGCCGGGGTTGGCGCTTGAAATGGCGAATGCCACCATCACCCTGAACAAGGTCGCCAGCAGTACCGCGTCGCCCACGCGCGGGCAGGCGTCAGTGATGCGCAGTTCCAGAGTCGGGTAACGCGTTGCAGGACGAATACCCCACCAACCATTGCCGCCACTTTCAATCGCCCCCATGCGCCGTAGCAGCGCCAGATACTGCTGATACTCGCACTCATCCTTAAAGTATTCGGGGACTCCCATCCGCGGCCAGCCATCGCAGACAACCTGTCGATAACTCATGAACCCGCTGTCGGCGCCCTGCCAGTAAGGAGAGGAACAACTGAGCAGGAGTAACAGCGGCAACCAGGGCACCACTTCATTCATGACCGCGACACGATCGATGCCTTCAGGAATCTCGACGTGCACATGCAGCCCACTGAGTACACTGCGCTGCGCCACCGATTGATACTCTTGAAATAGCTGATCAAAGTGCGGCCCCCGTGTCGCACGTTGATCACGCCAGCGAGCCAGCGGATGCGTACCCGCGCAGAGTAGGCCCAATCCGTGCCGCGCCAGCGCTTGGTTCAACCGCGAACGCACGTCGCGAAGAAAGTCCGACGCCTGCTCTGCCGTCACGAATATCGGTGACGCCACTTCGACTTGTCCCTTGAACATTTCATAGGCGAACCCCGGCCCGACCGCCTCGTGACACTCCTCCAACAGATCAACGCTCGGTTCAGCGATCATCTGCCGGGTTGTCAGGTCCGTGAGGAAATACTCTTCCTCAATGCCGAATCGGGGAGTCGATTCCATCGCGACGCTCCTGTCATGGCCTGCGGGTCACGGTAAGTGCCACGACCGCTATGCGTTCCGCCTGTTCGTAACCGGGCTTGAGCAGTTCCTCGCCAAACACATCGGGATCGAGCTCACGGTAAGTCCAGGTAAAGGCATCGCTGGCCAGCATGGGCCGGACGGATTCGAGAAACGGGTCGTCGCCGGCCACCATCGCAACGCCCGTGTACAACACCAGACTTCCGTTCTGTTGCAAACGCGGTAACGCTTCACGAACGATTCGCAGCGACAAGGCTTCACCCAGCGCCCCTCCTCCATCGCGATAGGCACGGTGCTGGCTGTCATTCATATAAGGAGGGTTGGCTATGATCAGGTCGAACAGGCCGTCGACGCTGCCCAGCAAATCGCTGTGGTAAACACTGAGATTGTTGACCCCGGCCAGCTCGGCATTGACCGCCGTCAATCGCAGGGCTCGCGGGTTGATATCCACTGCCAGCACTTGCGCGTCATGTCGGGCGCGGGCGACGATCAGCGCCCCGACGCCAGCACCGCAGCCAATGTCCAGCACTCGCCGCAACGGCTCGAAGTGCTGCTGCAAATGAGCTTCGATCAGTAATGCAAAGCGGTAGCTGTCAGGCCCGAAAAATACCGAGTCGGTTTGCGTGGTCGGATACACCGAGTGCGCGAACAACAAACCATCGAGGCTCGACCAGCGCACCGTGCTGCGCCACAGCGAGCCATGCCTCTCGACGATACCCGCCTGCTCCAGCGTTGCAAGCTCCTCCCGTGGGAAAAGCGTGTGGTCGAACGGCAGCGACCAACCGAAGACATCGCGCAGATCCTTGGCCAAGGACCCAGCAGCGCGCTTATAGATTCTCTCGTGCGTCAAAGGCGTCGGAGTGACGAAACGATAATCCTCGGCAATCAGACGCTTGCCCAATTCCAGTAAGGCACGATCGGCAATTTGTTGTTCTGACATTGGGCGCTCCTCACTCAAATGGCTTGCTCCATCCACAAATGAGTAAAGCGCTCGCGGAAAATTCCATTTAGATATGCAAGCCATCGGGACGAGTCTTCCCACGCAGCACTGGAACTCGACCGCTTGCGCGGCGTCACTCACTATAGAAAGCGGTGGAAGCGACGTTGATGGATTATTTGAACTGGCTGCAATGGCCCGCCATGCTCGTGACCGTTCTGGCCGCCTGGCTAATCGGTTCGTGCCGCCCGCAAAGTCGGGTGAGTGGCTTCATTTGTTTTATCGTCAGCAATATTCTGTGGGTGCTGTGGGGCTTTCACAGTCAGGCGTACGCGCTGATCGTTTTGCAATTCTGTCTGTTTGCGATGAACCTGCGCGGGTTTCGCAAGAATGCTGACTTAAGAAAATCTTGAGACAAATGCAAACTTGTGGCGAGGGAGCTTGCTCCCGCTGGACTGCGAGGCAGGTCTCTGTTTTTGGGGGTCGCTTCGCAACCCAGCAGGAGCAAGCTCCCTCGCCACAGCCACTCGTCCGCTGCGTCGCACCTTCGTCTTCCTTGACTCTTCCAATGTCGTACATCCACTCGCTAGGAAGACTCAAATGATCAACAAAAAAATTGTAGCGCTGGCGTTCGCTGGCCTTCTGTCCACCGGTTCGCTTTACGCTTTGGCCGCAGAGAAAACCACGGAAGGATCCGCCCTTCCACCGGGCACTGCGCAACCTCAAGGCAATGAATCGAACAGCGTCGGCACCGGAACTGATGGCGGTACTTCGACCAAAGGGATTGATGGTAAAACCGGCTCCATGTCCAACGGGGCCGACGCAGGCACCACAGACAATGGTCCTTCCCCCGCTGGCGGCTCGAAAGGGGGCGGTGAAGGTAAAGGCGGCGGCTCCGGCAGCTGAAAGATAATCACCACACAATCGTAAATCTGTGGCGAGGGAGCTTGCTCCCGCTGGACTGCGAAGCAGGCCCCTTCTTTTTTGGGGGTCGCTTCGCGGACCTGCGGGAGCAAGCTCCCTCTCCAAAAGTACGGCGTGCGTTCAGTGATAATCCGCCCCCGCCACTGCACGCAGGTAAGCCTGATCCGCCTCCACACGCAGGTCCCGCCACTCCTGCCAGTCCACGATACCTAGACGATCCATCTCATCGGCCAATCGAAGCAGCTCATCGTGATAGGCATCCGGGCAGTCCATGCGCAGCGAACAGTTCTCGAGTGCACAATGCCACGAATCCAGGGCACGTAGTCTGCGTTCTTGAGCGGCTGTCAGCAGGTTCTTGAAAGCGTTCATGGCGGCATGAATCCGTGAGTATTTCTGAGTGGATCAGGCGATTCGGACTCAGGTTCATGAGGGCCGACCAGAGGCACGAATTCGCAATGGACCGTCGCTAACCCAGTGCGGTATCGAGAAACATCATCACCCCAAAACCCAGCATCAGTCCCAGCTTTGCCGGCGTTTCGTGGCCATTGCGATGGGTCTCGGGGATGACTTCATGGGACACCACAAAAATCATCGCACCAGCAGCAAGTCCCAGGGCGACCGGATAACCCAAAGCGAAGCTGGTGGAAATGCCGAGGCCGACAACAGCCCCTAAGGGCTCCATCAATCCGGACCCTACGGCAATCAACGCAGCGCGCAGGACGGAGATACCCGTCACCCGCAGCGCCAGTGCAACAGCGAGTCCTTCGGGAATGTCCTGAATGGCAATCGCGGTTGTCAGCGGCAGGCCGACCTTCATATCACCGGTTGCAAAGCTGACGCCGATCGCCATGCCTTCGGGCAAGTTGTGCAAGGTGATCGCCAGGACGAACAACCAGATTCGATTGATCCGCTGAGCTTCCACACCCTTACGCCCAATGCGTTGATGTTCATGGGGAACAAAGCGATCAAGCCCGACCATCAGCGCCACGCCCAGCCCCAACCCCAGCACGACAACGCCGGCGGCCAACAGCTTGTTGCTGCAAATCGCCTGTGCCGCCGCGATACCGGGCAGGATCAGAGAAAACGAACTGGCGGCGAGCATCATGCCGGCTGCGAACCCCAGCATGACGTCCTGGGTACGTGCCGAGATGTTGCGCAAGACCAGCGCGACAACGGCGCCGGCCGCCGTCGCTGCGAAGCCCGACAGGCCGCCCAGTAACGCATAGCTCAGGTTGACCCTGTTGGCTCCGGTAAATGCGCTGTAGCCACTGACCAGCAAAAGCACCGTGACGCCCACGAGGGTTGACCAGAAAAACACACTGAGCCAGAAGCTGCTTTTTCGAAGGTCGAACCCGGCATGCCAGGGTGCCCTCACGGGCGAAGATTGTTCGGGCATGACAACACCTGCATAGAAAACCGCACGCCGGGTGGCGTGCGGTGAGCCTCATCAGGCCGCATCTTTTCCTTGTGCGCCCGCCCCCAAGTCCGCTCCAGTGACTGGATCGCTTTCGGTGTCCGAAGCGGTGCGGACCATCATGTTCAGCAGCAACGTTTCTTCCTCCGCACTTAGTTGCACGGTCGCCGTGCCGTCACCGCCATCGACGGCCGGCATGGGGTTTTCCACGTAGTCCCAATCCTCACCCTCGTTCCATGGCCCGCGTGTACTGCCTTCACCCTGGGACAAGTTGAAGTAGACGTTGGTGAACTCCGGCATGCCGGGGAGTTTGCCTTGGGGAAAGTTCGGCTGGATCGCGTGCAAGGCTTTCTCGAACGACAGCTGATGCGCGATCTCCCGGGTCATGAGAAATCCCAGGGCCTCTTTGACGCCGGGATCATCGGTGACATTCATCAGTCGTTCGTAAACGATTTTTGCCCGCGCCTCTGCCGCGATATTGGATCGAAAGTCGGCGGTCGGCTCGCCGATGGTATCGACGTAAGCGGCAGACCACGGCACGCCAGCCGAGTTGGTCAGTGGCGCACCGGCGCCGTACAACAGACTGGTGATGTGTGAATCGTTGCCGGCGCCGTTGATTGCGCGGTACAGCTCACCCTCCTCTTCCACGCCTTCTGCCATTCGGCCCTTGGCGCCTTTGTTCAGCATCACGATGATTGAGCCGACGATCTCGAGGTGACTGAGCTCCTCGGTCGCGATGTCCATCAGCAGGTCTTTTCTTCCCGGATCATCCTCTGCCAAAGCTTGAGTGAAGTACCTGGACGCGGCGGCCAGTTCACCTTGAGCCCCACCAAACTGCTCAAGTAAAAGGTTAGCCAGACCCGGATTGGGTTGGGCAACACGCACGGTGTATTGAAGTCGTTTGTTATGCAGGAACATGACGATTCTCCTCAGGCCTTACAGGCGCCGATACTCATCCGGTGATTCACCGAATGCGGCACCCACAGTCATCTGAAGGTGATGCCCCTGGAATAATTTTATAAAGATTGGGGGCTCGCGACAGGCGGTGTTTAGCGGTGTAAATCGGGGTGTTTTGCCACCAGCCGTCGGTCGGTTTTCAAAGCAATAAAACTTTGTACGCTGGCCGATCTCTGTAGGAGCCGGCTTGCTGGCGATGATCGATAACGATGATGCGTATGAACGGGCGATATGCGGCGCGTTTGAGATTGATCGCCAGCAAGCCGGCTCCTACAGGAGATCCAAAAAAAGGGAGGCCGCTTAACGGCCTCCCGATTTACCCGGCACTTTTTTACGTTGTGCCCAACCCACGCGACAGGTCAGCTGGAGCAGAGGCTGTTGTAGGTTGCGCAGTACTCTGGCCCTCTTCGACATCCGTATGATCGGTAGTCCGGGTCACCGTATCGCGCACCGTTTCAAAGCCTTCCCGCGCTTGCTGTTTGACCTTGTCGGTGAGACTCGCGCTGGTCTTGCCCATGTAGCGTTGTTCAGCCGCAGTGGAAGGCAATGCGGCTCCGAGCATGGCACCGAGGGCGATACCAGCGGCTGCCACCATCAGCGGTTGGTCCTTGAGCAACTGGCTGAATTGCGTACTCATCACCTGCGTGCTGCGCATCAACCGGTCACCAGCGTCGTGCACGGTGTGGCTGATGGAGTCCGTTGCTGCACTGAAGCTGTCACCGACCGACGCCGCTTTATCCTTGACCGAGTGAAAACCTTCTTTCAGGGAATCGGCCGTTTGGTGCACGCGTTCGCGCGCACTGTCGATGCCCTCCGCCATGCCGTCGGTCCACTCGCCAAGCGTGCTCTGATCCGGTCCCACGCGATAGCCTGGACGCGGCACTGGCGGACGGTTCTGGCTCATGATCAACCACAGCAATCCAACCGACGTCAGCACCGCCGGAACCGGATTGTTGCGCACGCTGGTGCCTAGGTTGCCGAGGAATGCCGTGCCATTGCTCTGCATCATTCCCAGCGCTTGATCGAACATTTGACCCGGTGTGAATTTACTTTCCAGCGCGTCGACAATGTTGCCGATGCTGGCCCGCTGCGCATCGATTTCCCGTTCGATGGCTTCGGGGCTTTTTTGCGACTCGAGGTCGAATTCACCGTTCATGAGACTTTCCTCCGCAGCGCTTCCTGGTCTTTGTTCAAGGCGTCCAGCGTGCGATCAGGCTTGAAGTGGGATGGCTCGAATTGCTTTTTCCCCGACTGCAGCATGGCGAATCCAATAATCATCACCACCACGCCGACAATCAGCGCTGCCAGCCACGGCACCATCACCATGCTGAGGGCATAGACGGCGGACATCAGCAAGATGATGAACCCTGCCAGCAGCACAATGGCACCACCCGCAACACCGGCAATCCCGGCTTTAAGCGTCGTGAGGCTTTCCTGCAATTCGGCCTTGGCCAGCGCCAGTTCCTTGGTGAACAGCGCGGGTACTTCACGGGACAATTGCCGCAGCAAGCCAACCACGGAAGCGTCTTGTTCAGGCACGGCCATTGGCCTTGAGCCCGGCAGATCCGGATTTTCTCTGTTCATCTCAGTTCTCCATTGGCGATAGTCGAACCCGGTGTTGCAGCGGTTGCGAAGTCCGAAGGATGGTCATGTTCATTTGGCGAAGCCGGCGTGATGCCAGTGGCCAAGCCGGGGCTCGAATCACTACGTGACGGGACGGAGCTTTCATAGGGGCGTTGCGCACCGAACCCGCCGGCGGGAGGCATAGAGGTTCCGGCTGCCGGGTCTCGCTCAGCGCTGAATGCCGACGCGGAGGACGTGCCGGCCTTGAGAAAACGCGACAAGCCAAAGCCCAGCGCAATGCTGCCGGCGATGAACAGTGCCGGGTTGTTGCGGGCCAGGTCGGCGCCGTCGTGCAGCAACTGTTCGGCGCTTTTTCCGCGCAGGTTGCCGGCCAGGCTGCTCATGGATTCGGCGATGTCGGAGAGATAGTCAGACATGCCCAGCGTGTCGCTGCTTTCCAGTTCGGACACGACTGATTTTGCTCCCTTGGCCAATGCCTCTATCTGGTCTGCCGCGGTGTCGCGGTATTGCCCGAACTGCGCATCGGCCTGTTGCCTCGCACCGCCGAGCGCCTCGGTGACGTCCTCCTTTAAATGTTGAAAGTCTGGTTCAGGTTTTTCTGCCCCCTGCTGCTCGGGCCGGTTTTCAGCGCTGGTATCTGAAGTATTCATGACGCCCCTCGATTTCTAGATGAAAAGGGAAAAGGGCTCGCCACGAAATGCCGCAGCCTCCCTTAAAACAGATGACGGAGCGCGGTTAACGGGAGTTCCAATGGAATGATGATCGACTGGAAAAGTCGCGGCAGCGGATGTGATCTGGCGTTTAGGTCGTCACTTCGATTGAACGTTGTGCCCGCATCGCCATCAGCGTGAGGGCGTTGCCCAATGCTGCGCCGCTGGCGGTGTTGTCGAAAATGCACCAGGTTGTCTGACCGGCGGCTACGGCTTCTTGAAGTTCAATCGCCAGCGTTTCCAGGTAGTGCAATTCATAGCGGCTGAAGTAAATGCGTGGCGAGCCATGCAGCCGCCAATACTTCACACCCGACCATCCTCGCGGACTGGAGTCCGTGCTGATGCGCGATGGATCGACCGCTGCCTGGGCGATGCGATAGTTAACCAGCATCGCCTCAGCCTCGGTCCAGGATTCATGTCGGGGTTCCAACACGACATCCCCGAAAAAACGCTCTCTCAGAGCATTGAAAAATGCCTCGGCAACTGAGTCATCAAACGCCAGTGACGGCGCAAGCTGCACCAGCAAGCAGCCGAGGCGATCCTCCAAGCCTGAGCATTGAGACAGAAATTCATCCAGCGCCAGCTCACAGTTTTGCAGGCGCTGCTCATGGGTCATCAACTTCGGCACTTTGACGCTGAAGCGAAACCCGTCCGGCACCGAAGCCGCCCATCGTTCGTAGGTTTGCCGACGGTGCGGACGATAGAACGAGCTATTGATTTCGACGCCACTCAATCGCGAGGCATAGCGTTGCAAGTGCGTACCTTCTGCCGCAAAGGCAGGCGCATGCTCGCGACTTAAATTCCAGCCGGCACACCCGATGACAATCGGCAGACTGTTCAACGCCTGATCGCCTCTACACCGTGGTCACCCCTCGATCGGCAAACACCGGGATGTCTTCCACGGGTTCCGCCAGCGGCTCGACAGGCGCACCCGGCACCAGAATCACCTTGCGGCAATCTTGCAGGCGCTTGTCGAAGATCTCGTAGGCTTCGGACGCCTGCTCCAGGGACATACGGTGAGTGATGATCGCCTCCGGGTTCAAATGACCGAGTTCGATGTGCTCCAGCAGTTCAGGCAGAAAACGTTGCACGTGGGTCTGACCCATCTTGAACGTCAGCCCCTTGTCGAAGGCATCGCCGAACAGGAAACCATGGATGAAGCCCGCATACACGCCGGGTACGCTCAC
The DNA here is from genome assembly GCF_019947275.1 of Pseudomonas sp. GL-RE-29. Taxonomy (NCBI): domain Bacteria; kingdom Pseudomonadati; phylum Pseudomonadota; class Gammaproteobacteria; order Pseudomonadales; family Pseudomonadaceae; genus Pseudomonas; species Pseudomonas sp. GL-RE-29. The sequence continues at coordinate 26,146 of NZ_JAGYGD010000031.1, read as the reverse complement.
CACCCCGCCTCTTCGTACCGCAGCGATGCACTGACGCAACGCCTTGCCGCTGCTGCCTTCGAGCTTCAAGGTGGCGAGCACCGTTTCCGTGGTACTGCCCTTGGCCTCGAACCCCACGGCATCGATCACCGCGTCCACGCCGCGCATGCCCGCAGTCTGGCGAATGATCGTGTCAGCCGGATCATCGTCGTCATCGAAGTTGATTGGGGTGACACCATAGGTTTTCTGCGCGTAAGCCAGGCGATAAGCGTGGTGATCGACCATGAAAATCTGTTCCGCGCCCAACATTCTGGCGCACGCAGCGCTCAACAAACCCACGGGACCTGCACCATAAATCGCGACGCTGGAACCTTTGCCGATTTCGGCGTTGATCACCGCTTGCCAGGCCGTGGGCAAGATATCGGACAGAAACAACACCTTCTCGTCCGCCAGGGTGCCCGGCACTTTGAACGGTCCGGTGTTGGCTTTTGGTACACGCACTAATTCAGCCTGCCCACCGGGAATTCCGCCATACAGACGGCTGTAGCCAAACAACGCAGCGCCCGGCGGGATGGATTTTTTGTTGAGATTGGCGCCGCGCCCGTCATTGGTGGTTTCGCACGCGGCGTACAGTTGCTGTTGGCAGAAGAAGCAGTCGCCGCAGGCAATCACGAACGGAATGACCACGCGATCGCCGCGCTGCACTTTCGTCACCGCGCGACCAGTGTCTTCGACAATCCCCATGAACTCATGGCCGAAGATATCGCCGTGCTCCACGGTGGGAATTTTGCCGCGGTACAGGTGCAGGTCTGATCCGCAAATCGCGGTAGCAGTGACGCGCAGGATGATGTCGTCAGGCTGCTCGATGATCGGATCGGGTACGGTTTCGACTTTTACCTTGTGGGCACCGTGGTAGGTCATTGCTCGCATGAACGTCACTCCTCAGCCTGATCGGACGGACTCCGTATGAGTTAAGGGTGTGGGCGCAGAACAGCGGTTCCTTTTTTCATTGCGGGTAGCCGATCAATGGTTGGAAGGCCTGGTTTCTTCGGTCGAGGATAAATACTTGCAACCAATTTCCAGGCAATCGGGTCGACATCGGAAAGCCATGCTATCGGTGCCATGCACCCTGGAGATTTGCAGATGATTGGAGTCATTGTCCCGGTGCACAACGAAGAACAGCATTTGGAACACTGCATCGAGTCATTGCTGGCGGCTTCTTTTCATCAAGGCCTGGACAACGAAGAGGTAAAAATCCTCATTGTTCTGGATGACTGCATTGACACCTCGCTGGACATCGCACGCACCTACGACGTGATGACCATCTCCTGCACCCACCGCAACGTCGGCAAAGCCCGGGCGCACGGTGCCGAGCACCTGCTGGCGAAAGACGCACGGTGGCTGGCGTTCACCGATGCCGACACAGTGGTGCCCGATTCCTGGCTGGCCGAGCAGATCAGGTTCAATGTCGATGCGGTCTGCGGGTTGGTCGACGTCAACGATTGGTCCGAACATCCAACCGGGGTGCGCGAGCGATATCACGCCCATTACCACGCCGTGGATGGCCACCGGCATATCCATGGGGCGAACCTGGGCGTCTCTTCGGCGGCCTATCGCAAGGCTGGTGGATTCCAGGCTTTGCCCGCCCATGAAGACGTGCAACTGGTCGCCGATCTGGAACGCAGCGGCGCGAGCATCTTGTGGACGGCGACCAACCGGGTTACCACCAGCGCTCGCAAGAACTGCCGGTGTCGGGAAGGCTTCGGCGATTACCTGAAGTCGTTGGCTTAGTCGTTAGTCGCTGGTCTCGGCCAGATCAATCGAGGCGGAATGGCGGCACCAGTATTCCAGGAGAAAATCCGTCTCTTCATGGCGGATCAGACGATGCAAACCCAGACCTTGCGCGAGCGCTCGATGGGCTTCCCTGCCGTCCTGCGAGCATCCATCGACCTCAATCGGATGCAGCCAATGACAGGCCAACACGCCACCTTCCTGGCTCAGGCTGCGCATTGTGTTCTCGATGACTTGCGCCCATTCGCCCGGGTCGAGAAAGTACCCCACCTCGCTCAACACAATCAGATCGAACTCACCGTTCGGCCAGTCTCGGGGCATGCGAGCTTGCTCAACGCGAACATGGTGGTGCTGACTCAAACGGCTTCGCGCCAGCTCCACGGCTTTCTCGTTGAGGTCCTGACACAGCAATGAATCACAACGCTCGGCCAGCCGTGCGCTGAGCTCACCATTGGCGCAGCCCGGTTCGAAAACCCGCTGGTAGCGCTGGCGCGGCAGGCTGGCCAGCGTCAGTTCACGTTTGCGCTTTTCATACCAGCGCGTACGGAAAGACCAAGGGTCGTCACTGGCACTGAACAGTTGCTCGAAGTAGTCAGGAGAAAGGCTCACAGGAACACCAGTTCAAAGGGCTGCAGCAGTCGTTCGATGGTTTCCTCGTCCAGCACGGCGGGGTTTTGGCCATCCGGATTGGTCTGGGAAACATGGGCTGCGATGGCTCGACGCTTGCGCGCCAACAGTAGCGGGTCCAGCAAGAATTTGTGCGCGCGAGCCCAGGGAATTCTCGGGTCCTGCGGTCGCGCCCAATGCCAGGCCCACACCGGCACTTCGATCAGGCAAGCGCCGGTTTTCGATGCCGCCAGAGCCGTCGCCCGACCGGTCGCTTCGTGGTCGCAATGGCCGTCCAATTGCCAGGTCGTGATCACACGATCGCCTGGGCGAAGCACTGTCGTCAGGCAATCAATCAACTGCCTCTCCAGCCCCGCTACGTCGCTGTCGGGGAATCCCAATCGCTGCCAGTTCAGTGCATCGATATCCAGACCCAACTGTTCGAGCGCTCGAGTACTTTCCAGCGGACGCTGTTGTCGCAACCGTGACGCTGGCCATGTCAGCGAGCCTTGATGACTGGCTTCGCCATCCGTGACCGCGATCATCAGGACATCGGCTTCACGGCCCTTCATCCCCGCCAACAGCCCGGCGCAACCGAGAATTTCATCGTCAGGATGCGGGGCGACCACCACCAGACGATGTCCCTGCGGAACCAGTTGTTGGTGGGTGATGGTTGGCACTTGCGCCAGCGCGGGACTGGACTGCCATTCGGTTAGGGTTGTCCCCGGACCACGAATCAGGTTTTCCGCCGGGGGCGATTGGATCTTCACAGCGTCCACCCCGTAACCGGTTGTGCCGAGATAAGTTTCCCGAGCTCCGCGAGATCTTTCTCGGCATGGCTCTGACGCATGAAAACTGGCAGATCGGCCGCAAGCCTGGCGAAGTGGCTGTTGCGGCAGAACGGCGTGGCACCCAATGCCCGTCCGACATGTTCTAGCACCAGGGTGGCGGCCGCTTCGATTTGCGCTCGCAATCGGCGCACCGGAATTTCCGCTGATTGACGAGGATGGCCGTCGATCCAGTGCGCTGTTTCTCGCAGCGCTGACGCGGCTGCACACAGCGCTGCATCGACTGCGCCGAGGTGCGCCTCGGCGTGCACATCGTGATGCGGCTTGCTGCAATGTTCACGAAGATAGCCGGCCAGCGCACACGCCGCGCCATACCAACAGGCGGCAATCCCGCCGCCGCCCTGCCAGAAACCGGGTCGGTGCAGATACGCCCCTGGTGCGCCGACGCAACGGGCAAGCGCTCCTTCAAATTCCACGTCAACGCTGGCCGTGCTGCTCATGCCAACGGCCTGCCAGCCATCATCGAACAGCCTGATGGTGGGTTGCTTCAACGCCACCGCCACCAGTTGTGGTCGTCGCTGTTCGTCCCATGCGGTTAATAGCGCCCAATCCAGCAGAGGCGCCCCGGAACACCAGGCTTTGCGGCCGTGCAGGTAAACCTGTTCGCCCTGGCGGTCGACAATGTTGACCTTGGCAAAGGGCGGTTCAGCGGCCCAAGTGCCCCAACTGCCAAGGGCTGAAGGATCGAAATACTCAAGCTCCGCCATAATCGCCAGCGCATCGGTGTGGCCTTCAAATAACTTGGTCAACGCCAGATCACTTCCGGCGACCGCGGCCAATGTGCGCCATCGATCCAGCGTCCGACCTTGCCCGGGCAACGGCAAATCCGCAAATCCGCCGCTGATGAGTTCCTGCATCAGCGGCTGCAACGCCACTTCCGCTGTGCGCACCGCAGGTCGGGAAGCGAATCGCTGCAGCAGGTGTTCGAAGGTTGCCGAGCTGCTCATGTCGCCGTTCTCCCCAGGGCATCTGTCTGTCTTGTTGTTCAGAGATGGCTAGCCGCGCAGGAGTTCATTGCAATGACGGCGACTCAGGCAGACCCGCGCGCGGCCAGGCACAGTGGCCGATACGCATCCACCAGCTGTTCAAGACTGAACGCAAGATTGCGTCCACTGGGATTGGGCAGGACCCACACCGACGCTCCGCCAAAGGTCTTCGGCTGAAGCCCCCACGCAACCTCCCGTTGACCCGACAACGCGCCATACGCCGCTTTGCCGAGAAACGCGACGAAGCGTGGCGCGTAACGCACGATTTTCTGTTCGAACGCTGCGGCCGCTGCGCTGAACTCATGCAACGACAGCTGATCGGCTCGCGCCGTCGGCCGGTCCACCACCGCTGTTAAACCACACTGATACTGCAAGATTGTCCGGTCGTTCTCCGGGCGCACTTCCTCGGGGGTAAAACCGGCGAGGTGCAGCGTGCGCCAGAAGCGATTGCCCCGGCCCGCAAAATGATGACCTTGGGCGGCGGCAGTCAATCCTGGATTGATGCCGCAGAAAATCACCGCAAGGTGCTCGGCCAGAATATCCTCGAGCCCCTCACCCACCGCAAATCACGCTGACCGCATCCCGCGCCAGTTCGGTCAGTTCCTCGCGGGATTTGCCCGCCCGAGCCCGAATCGAAATGCTGTGCAGCAGCGAAGACGCGAGTACCGCCAGCGCGGCTGCATCGACTTTGCTGTTCAGCTCGCCGGAATCGATCGCCAGTCGCAGGCGTGTTTCCAGATCGGCGTCGAGCCTGCTGAGTCGGTCCGAAAGCACCGCGCGGATTTCCGGATCCTCGACCGCTTCGGTAGTCGCCGTTCCGATTGCAAAGCAGCCTCGCGGTTGGCCCTCACCGGAAAAGTAAATCGACAGCTGCCCCTCATAAAAACGCATCAGCGCCTCACGCAAAGTCAGTTCGGGGTTCGTCAGTGCCTCGTGCATCGAAGCCGCGGCGGTCTCCCAATATTGCTCAAGCGCCTTCAGGTACAGCGCGTGCTTATCGCCGAACGCCGCGTAAAGGCTGGGGCGATTCATGCCGGCCGCCGTGGCGATGCTATCGAGTGAAGCGCCGGAATAACCGGTGCTCCAGAACACACCAAGCGCTTGCTGCAGCGCTGTCTGCGGGTCATACGCGCGAGGACGACCGCGGCCTTTGCCCTCTGCAGTTTTATTTTGTGCCATGTCGTACAAATTCCTTGTAGAAAGGTAAGTCGAGGGATATTCTTACACCATCGCACAAAATTAAGGAACCAGAAGTTCCTGAGATTTCACGTTTGTTGTAGCGAAGCTCGAACCGGGTATTGCAGCGACGAAACAAGTGCGGCGGAGCCACCCTCCTCACCGCGCACGAGTTTGCTTTCTCACGGCATTTATTCGGCAAGAGGTGTATTCGTCATGACTCAACAATTCGACATTCCGGTTTCGCAGACTTTCGAGCATCCAGCGCCGATCAAGAAGCCGTTCAAGGAAAAACTGCGACCGTGGTTGATGATGGGCGTCCCTGCCCTTTTCGCGGCGGTTGGATACGCACATTACATGGCGGGCCAGCCCTTCGTTTCCACTGACAACGCCTACGCCCGGGTGGCGAAAACCTCGATCAACGCGCGCATTTCCGGGCAAGTCGTGGAAATTGCGGTCGAGGACAACCAGTTGGTTCACAAGGGCCAGGTGCTGTTCCGGATCGACCCGAAACCCTTGCAGATCGCCGTCAACCGTGCCGAAGCACAGCTGAGTGTCGCGCGGCTGCGCATCGATGGCCTCAAGGCCAGCTACCGGCAGCAACAGGCGGAGTTGCAATCGGCCAAAGAGTCGGCGGATTTCGATCAGCGTGAATTTGCCCGGAAGAAGGCGCTGGTGGCCACCGAGTTCGTTTCGCGGGCCATTTACGAACGTGCCGACACCGATCTGAAAGTGGCCCGGCAACGCATCGCCTCGGTCGAACAACAGATCGCCAGCACCGTTGTGGCCTTGAATGGCAATCCGAACATCGAAGTCGACAGTCACCCGAGCATTCGTGAGGCCAAGGCGCAACTCGACGAGGCGCAGCTGTACCTCTCGTATGCGACGGTCTACGCGCCGGACGACGGCATCGTGGCAAAGGTCGACGATCTGCAAGTCGGCAACTTCGTCAACAACGGCGCGCCGGCCTTCGCCCTGCTTTCTGATCGCGAGATCTGGATTGAAGCGAACTTCCGCGAAACCGAAGTGACGCACATGCGCCCCGGCCAGGAAGCGACGATCAGTATCGACACCTATCCCGATCATGTCTTCAAGGCCCACGTGACCAGCATGAGTCCCGGCGCCGGGTCGGACTTCGCCCTGCTTCCACCGGAAAACGCCACCGGCAACTGGGTCAAGGTTGTCCAGCGGGTGCCGGTGCGCCTCGAACTCGACGAGGCAAGTCCCGCCCTGCCCCTGTTTTCGGGCACCAGCGCCACGGTCAAGGTCGACACCGGCTATCGCACGCCATGGTGGCATCCGCTCAAATCGTTGATGACCGCAGGAATCTTCTGATGAACGCCAACGCTGGTGGGACCCCAAGTGCGGCGGGCTCGCTGCGGTTCGCGGTGTTGCTCGCGACTTACATGCAGTCGGCGAACCTGCCGCTTCCGAATGCGGTACTGCGATTGATCCAGGGCACGATGTCGATGACCGACGACGAGGCCGGGTGGATTTTCACCGCTTACCTCGCGGCGAGCGCCATCACCATGCCGATTGCCCAGTGGCTGGCCGGACGCTACGGCTTGAAGCGGGTTTATCAAACCGCCCTGGCCTTTTTCGTCCTCGGCCTGTTACTGGCGACGGCGGCCACGACTTCGCTGGAATTCATCGGCGCGCGGATTATCCAGGGCCTCGCCAGTGGCGTTCTCGCGCCGCTTTCGATGGCAATTGCCATGGAAACATTGCCCCTCGAGAAGCGCATGAAATTTGGCGCGACGTGGACCGCCATCGTGTTGTTCGGCATCGTCAGCGGCCCGAGCATCGGCGGCTGGGTTGCCGAGCATTTCGACTGGCGCCCGATCTTCTACATCAGCCTGCCGTTGGCGGCGTATATCTTCCTGATCGTGGCGCTGTTGCTGGGCGAGAAGAAAGCCGAGAAACCGCCGACATTCGACTTCTTCGGCTTCGGCACCTTCACGTTGGGGTTGATCAGCCTGCAAATGCTGCTCGACCGTGGAGAACGCCTGGACTGGTTCCATTCGACCGAGATCTGGCTGGAAGCCTTGGGTTGTGCGCTGGGGCTCTACCTGTTCGCGGTGCACATGGCGACCAGGAAGGTGCACTTCCTCAACAAGAGCCTGTTCAAGGATCGCAACTTCGTACTGTCGACGATCATCTTTTTCGCCGTCGGTTTTGTGCTGTTGTCGACCATGGCACTGACGTCGCCGATGCTCGACGAGATTCTCGGCTACCCGCCTGACACTACCGGTTCCCTGACCATTCCGCGCGGAATCGGCCTTGTTGGTGCGTTCTTGCTGATGGGCCGTGTGCCGGAGCGTTTCGATCGCCGCTGGTTCGTTGCGGTGGGCGTGGCGGTGGTGATTTACGCCAACTGGATGATGCTCGGTTACTCACCGTTGATGGACTGGTCGCCGGTGGCGATTGCCGGCGCCATCCAGGGGATCGGCATCGGCATGTTGATGCCGGCACTGACCAAAGTGGCGTTCAGCACCCTCGACCCCAAGCTGCGCCCGGAAGGCACTGGGCTGTTCAACCTGTCCCGTGTCTACGGCAGCACCATCGGCGTGGCGATCGTGCAGCTCTACTTCTTCAACAACACCCAAGCGATGCACATGGCGCTCGCCGCCAACGTGACGCCCTATCGCGCCGCCGCGCATCCGGCGATGGCGTCGATGTCCTTGCCGGCGCTGGAGGGACTGAACCACCTGATCACCCATCAGGCCGCATTTATCGCGGTGGTCGACCAATTCAAGATTTTGATGGTGGCGATGCTGGTGGTGAGCCCGCTGGTTGTTTTTCTTCGCAAACCCGTTCCGACCAACTAGTTTTCGTGGAGTCTGCCAAATGAAATTCCGTCATCTGTCCCAAACGAAAATCGGTGCGCTGTCGGTTCTGACTTTGCTGTCGGCTTGCACCGTCGGCCCTGACTTTCAAACACCCGCGGCGAGCCCTTCGCAGCACTACGACCAACAAGCCGAGCAGCGACTTGGCCACGGCGGTGACACCCCCGGTGATCAGCGCATTGACCTGGGCAAAAAGGTCAACGGCAACTGGTGGTCGGCGTTTCGTTCGCCGAAGCTTGATCAGCTGGTTCGCCGAGCCATCGACGGCAATCTCGAACTCGTCGCCGCTGACGCGACCATTCGCCAAGCGGCCTCCTCGGTCGCGGCCGCGGAAGGTGCGCTGTATCCGCAGGTGGATTTTGCCGCCGCTGCGGGCCGCCTACGGACCCACAACACCAAGGAGCCTTCGGTCTCCAACTTCTATGCGATTGGCCCGCGGGTTGGTTTCGACCTGGATGTTTTCGGTGGTAACAAGCGCCTGATCGAACAGCAGCAAGCGTTCACCGATCTGCAGAAGCATCGTTACGAAGCGGCCTACCTGACATTGACCGGCGACGTGGCGAGCCAGGCGTTGTTGCTCGCCTCGGCCAACGCACAGATTCAAGCGGTCGAGAAGCTGCTGGCCAACGACACGAAAAACCTCGACCTGGTGCGCCGGGCACACGCCAGCGGCAGCACTACGCAGATTGACGTTTCGCTGGCCGAGACACAGCTCGCGCAGGACCGCACGTTGTTGCCACCGCTCGCCCAACAACGGGATGCGGCGCGCCACGCGTTGTCGATCCTGACGGGCAAAGGCCCGGGCGACTGGATCGCGCCTGATTTCGACCTCACCGAGTTCGCCTTGCCGTCAAACGTTCCAGTCAGCCTGCCTTCGGAAATGGCCCACGACCGGCCCGATATCTTGCAAGCCGAAGCGCAACTGCACATGGCCAGCGCCGCCGTGGGTGTCGCGACCGCGAACCTTTATCCCCGCGTAACGCTGTCCGCCTCTTTGGCCCAGGCTGCGTCGGGCAATGGCGGTGCCGCACTCTGGGGGTTCGCGGCGGGGATTGCCGGTCCGATCTTCAACGGCGGCACGCTTCAGGCGGAACGCCAGGCTGCTGTCGACGGCTACAAGGCGACGCTCGCCGGCTACCAACAAACCGTTATCAGTTCGTTCGGCCAGGTCGCCGACACCTTGCAAGCCATCAACCACGACGCCGAACAATTGCGCGCGCAGGAAGATGCGTTGCAAGCGGCGGACAGCAGTTTTCGTTTGAACCAGCAAGCCTATGCGCAAGGCCAGAACAGCATCCTCCAGGTGCTGGAGGCGGAACGTGCCTATGAGCAGGCGTTGCTGGGCCACATCCGTGTGAAGACCGCGCAGTACCTCGACACGGTGCAGCTGTTCGTCGCGCTCGGCGGTAATTCCGTCGGCGTGTTCGAGCAAAGAGTGGCCAGTCGAGAAGACCACAAACCTTCGTACCAATAGCGCGCACGCGCACTCACGATCATTTATATGAGCGGCCACTTCCGCTGCGCGACGGTGGCCCCGGATGGAGAAAAGAGATGTCTTACGAACCCATTTTCGATGCCCTTCGCGAAACCAGATTTCCACTTAACCACGGCACCGGCGCGATGCCGGCGGTTGGCTTCGGCACGCTGTTCCGGGATCTGAGCGTGACGACCCAGGCAATCAAGCAAGCGTTGGAAACCGGCTTTCGCCATTTCGATTGTGCAGAACGCTATCGCAACGAAGAAATGGTCGGTGTCGCCATCAAGGACTTCCTCGACACCGGCAAGGCCCGGCGCGAGGACCTGTTCATCACCACCAAACTGTGGAACACCAACCACCGTCCCGAGCGGGTGCTGCCGGCCTTCGAAGCCAGTTGCCAGCGACTTCAAGTCGACTACATCGACTGCTACCTGATCCATACGCCGTTCGCCTTCCAACCGGGTGATAACCAGGATCCTCGCGACGCCTTCGGTCACGTCATCTACGATTCCGGCGTGACGTTGATCGACACCTGGAGAGCCCTTGAACAACTGGTGGATGATGGTCGGTGCAAGTCCATCGGCTTGTCGGACATCACCCTGGAGGCTTTGAAAGAGATTGTCGCGGTGGCGCGAATCAAACCCGCCGTGGTGCAGGTCGAGTCCCACCCTTATCTGCCGGAATGGGAATTGCTGGAATTCTGCAAGAAGCACGCAATCATCGTCCTGGCCTTTGCCCCGCTGGGCCATGGCATGCAACCGAACGTTCTGGAGGACAGCGTGATTACCGGGATCGCCCGACATCTACAAAGAACCCCGGCCCAGGTTGCACTGGCCTGGTCTGTTCAGCGGGGCGTGGCTTTCCTGACCACGTCTGCGACACTGAGCCATATCCGCGAAAACTTTGATATTTCTACCCTGCCCCATCGGGCCATGCATGAAATCCGCGAGGACATTACGACGCGGATACGCTTCAATTCGGTCGTGGAAACCGGTGTACCTGGCTTCATCCCGCGCAAGCAATGACCTACGACAAAGGGCGGTCCCGTCGGGGGCCGTCCCTTTTGAATGATTTTTTCGAGGTGAACCGATGGATGTTTTCCAGACCATGCGCTTCTTCACCGCTGTCGCCCAGACCGGCAGTTTTACCGCGGCAGCGCAGCTGTTGGACACCACCACGACCAACGTTTCCAAAGCCGTTTCCAGCCTGGAAGCGAGGCTGCAAACACGCCTGATCAACCGCACGACCCGACGCCTGGCGCTGACCGAAGCCGGCCTGCGTTACTTGCAACGTTGCGAGAAAATCCTTGAGGAAGTCCGTGACGCCGAGGAGGAAGCAGGCACTGCCCAGATCAAGCCGGTTGGCCGGTTGAAGATTCACGCCATGTCCGCCATTGGCAATCATTACGTGATCGATGCCATCGCCCAATACCGCGAAACTCATCCTTCCGTGTTGTTTGATTTGACGTTGACCAATCGACTGCCCGACTTGCTGGAAGAAGGCTATGACATGTCGATTGTGCTGGCACGGGACCTGCCCGACTCGGGATTTGTCGCCCAACGTCTGGGCATCACCTACAGCATTCTCTGCGCCTCGCCGGCGTATTTGAAGAAACGCGGAATCCCCGATTCACCGGGTTCACTTGCTGCACACGATTGCTTGAGAATCGTCAACACGGTCATGCCCGTCGATCACTGGGCATTTGAAGGGCCTGAAGGCATGGAAACCATCCACATTCCCGAGTCGCCCTTTCACGTCAACACGGCCGATGCCATGACCGTGGCCATCACCGCCGGCATGGGTATCGGAATCCAGCCAATTGCTTCAGCCGTTGATGGTCTGAGGACGGGCACGCTGGTACGGGTACTGCCGCAGTATCACTTCGAAGAGTTGAATCTCTACGCCATTTACCCGTCGCGTAAATTCGTCGATGCAAAAATAAAAACCTGGGTGGAGTTTCTGAAAAACTGCATTCCCGGGTTATTGGCTACCGATGAAAAAATTGTACGTTCATCCCTAAAACGCTGACTTGGATTGAATTCCTGCGCACCGCCGGATGGAGTGTCGACCCCCCATCGCCCGCACGGCACTCAACCGCTTGAACAGCCAGTGCCAATTACCTGGTACTGCAGGATGTGGCGTTTCCCTTGTGAGTCTTCATAGGTCATTTGCGCAGACACCGGTCCGCACTCGGCCGGAACATCGCTCAGCGCAATGACTTTCTTGATGTCCAGTTTCGATTCGTAGGTGTAAGTCTCAACCGCTGTGTTGCTGGCCTGGACCTTGGCCTGGCTTTCTTCAGCAAAGGCTTGTGCGCCGATGCAGCTGAGCGCCAGGAAAATCGCGATCTTTGAAATGTTCATGAGGTTCACCGTCTCGTTCAAGTGGGCTGACTTGTACCTCGTGAACCCACGTCATGGGTTCACGAGGTAGAGACGATGCTAGGGGTTTGCAGCGGTGCTAAACAGCGCTTCGCGGGACAAACACTGTTAACAAAAATCGCATAATGAGCGGCGTTCAAAGTCTTGGCGACATTGCAGGAAGCTGTCGCCAAGACGATTGGTTGTTTCAACTCAAACTAACTTGACCGTGACGTTGATGTTGTTGCGTGTGGCTTTCGAGTACGGGCAGTACTTGTGCCCGGTCTCCACGAGTTTTTGCGCGGTTTCGCGATCAAGTCCCGGCAGGCTGACATTTAGCCGCGCCTGAAGCAGGTAGCCACCTTCATTGGTGCCCAGGTCGACCTCGGTATCAACCGCCACATCCTTGGGCAACGCCACTTTCAATTCTTTGGCCGCAACACCCATTGCGCCGATAAAACAGGCTGACCAACCGGCGGCGAACAGTTGCTCAGGATTGGTGCCACCGCCTCCCGCGCCCGGCGAGGACAGTTTGACATCCAGAATGCCGTCGTCGCTGCGGGATGCGCCGTCCCGGCCGCCAGTGGTGTGGGTCTTGGCGGTGTACAGTACTTTGTCGAGCTGGGTCATGATGATCTCCTGATTGAAATGAGGTTTATGCATTTTCAGGTGAATCAGAAAAGCGGTTTTCAAGCCTGATGCCGAACACTGAACCCGTGGCGAGGGAGCTTGCTCCCGCTGGATTGCACAGCAATCCCATTTTTTGGGGCCGCTGCGCGCCCAGCGGGAGCAAGCTCCCTCGCCACAACTACTCATTTGTACGCATTTGCTCGTCGGGGCCACTGCTGCGGACCCGGTCTATCAATATAGACGTCGATGGTCAGGCGGGAGGTCGATCCGACAAAGGCCACCTGAAAGATAAAAAGATCGCAGCCTTCAGCAGCTCCTACAGCGAGGACCCACTCCCCTGTAGGAGCTGCCGAAGGCTGCGATCTTTTGATTTGTTGATCACTTACCCGCCAACTTAAACCTCACACAATCATCATAAAAACTCTGCTGCACCGCCGCAGGCTTGATCCGCGTCGGGCTGTCATAAGTTTGCTCGGTTATACCCATGGCCATCATGCGCATCCACGATTTGGAAAACTTGTACGATTGAATCTTTGCCCGCGCGGCATACAAAGAAACCCCGGACAACTTCAATTCCTGAGCTTTTGCCGCCGTTCCTGCGCCCCAACTGCACATATAACGATCATTGGGCTTTAGTTCCTTGGCCTGGGCAGAAACTGCAAGACCGGCGAGGCCCATCGAGATCAGCGCTATCCATACATTGCGCATTTACATTCAACCCTAACCACCTGAAATTGCGGCGATTCTGGCGAAAGGTGAAAGGCTCGGGGGCCAGCATAGTGCCTCATCGGACATAGACTGACCCAAGTCATGAAACAAAAGTCATTTTCTTGCGACATTTCAATCCTTTGCTATAGCTATGTGTCTATTCGCCAACTAATGGGGCAACGGAATGTCAGTCGCAAAGAAAATGAGTGTGGGGCAACTGACGATGTTGACCGCCGTCAACATGTTGGGCTCAGGGATCATCCTGTTGCCGTCAAAACTCGCGGAAGTGGGCGGAATTTCCATTCTTTCCTGGTTAATCACTGCCACCGGCTCACTTGCACTGGCCTATGCCTTTGCGCGATGCGGGATGCTCAGTCGAAAAACCGGTGGCATGGGTGGTTACGCTGAATACACCTTCGGCAAGGCCGGTAACTACATCACCAACTACACCTACGGCCTCTCGCTGTTGATTGCCAACGTGGCGATCAGTATTACGGCGGTCGGCTATATACAGGAGCTGTTCCACATTCAACTGGACTCACTGCAAGTGGGTCTGGCAACCATTGCGTTGCTGTGGATCACCACCTTCGCCAACTTCGGCGGTGCGCGAATCACTGGCCGGATTGGCGCGGTCACCGTATGGGGCGTGATTGCACCGGTGGTGCTGGTGTCCACCGTTGGCTGGTTCTGGTTCGACAGCAGCGTGTACGCCGCCGGCTGGAACCCGCACAACATGGGCTGGCTCGACGCCGCAGGCGCCTCGGTGGCGATCACCTTGTGGGCCTTCCTCGGCCTGGAATCCGCGTGCGCCAACACCGACGCGGTGGAAAACCCCGAGAAGAACGTGCCGATTGCGGTACTCGGCGGCACCCTCGGCGCGGCGGTGATCTACATCGTTTCCACCAACGTGATCGCGGGCATCGTCGATAACCCGGAACTGGCCGCCTCCACCGCACCGTTCGGTCTGGTGTTCGCCAAAATGTTCACCCCTGTGGTCGGCGACATTGTGATGGCCGCCATGGTGCTGGCTTGCATCGGTTCGCTGCTGGGTTGGCAGTTCACCATTGCCCAGGTCTACAAAAGCTCGGCGGACACCGGCTACTTCCTGTCGATCTTCGCCAAGTCCAACAAGGCCGGAACGCCGATTGTCGGCATGCTGGTGCTATTAGCCGCGCAAACGGCGCTGGGTTTCCTCACCATCAGCCCGGACCTCAGTAAACAGTTCGACACCCTGGTCAACCTCGCGGTGGTCACCAACCTGGTGCCGTACATCCTCTCCATGGCCGCGTTGATGACCATGCAGAAAGTGTCCAACGTACCGGCCGGCAAGGCGCTCGCCACTAACATCATTGCCTGGGTAGCCGCTGCCTACAGCTACCTGGCGCTCTACAGTTCAGGCGAGCAAGCGTTGATGCTCGGCGGCGTAGCGACCATCTTCGGCTACACGCTGTTCGGCTTCGTCAACAACCGCTTGATTCGTCTTGAAGCACTCAACAACAGCGTACCGACGCAAACCGTCAGCGCGCAGCACATCACGGGCAAACCGGTGCCGGTGAACAGCCTGAATAAAGCCACTCTGGAGGTCAACGCATGACGGAATATAGACACTCACTCGGGATGCTCGCGCTGCTGGTCAGCAGCCCGGCGGACAAACGCACCGTATTTGGCCGCGCCCTCGATCAACTGGTCAGCGATGTTGAAGGACGTGGCGTCAGCGTACTGGCCTCGGAAAGTCTTAGCGATGCGGCGTCGATTCTGCGCTCGGACCCGGCGGTCCAATGCGTGTTGATCAGTTGGGAAATGGACACCAGCGAAGGCCATGAAGACTGCATCAAATTGCTGGTCAAACTGCGCGAACGCAACACGCGGGTACCGGTGTTCCTGATCAGCGACCGGACCACCGCGTCGAGCATTCCGTTGTTGGTCATGCAACACGCCGACGACTTCATCTGGCTGCCCGAAGACACCAGCCGCTTCCTCAGCGGCCGCATCCTCGCCGCCATCGAACGCTATCGCCAGGCTGCCCTGCCGCCAATGTTCGGCGCGCTGGTCAAGTTTGCCCGATCCTATGAATATTCCTGGCACACCCCCGGTCATGCCGGTGGCACAGCGTTTCTGAAAAGTACGGCGGGCCGGGCCTTCTACGAGTTCTTCGGGGAAAACCTGCTGCGCTCCGACCTGTCGATTTCGGTCGGTGAACTGGGCTCGCTGCTCGATCACAGCGGCCCGATCGGCCAGGGCGAGCGCTACGCCGCCAAGGTGTTCGGCGCCCATCGCACGTACTACGTGACCAACGGCTCGTCGATGTCCAACCGCGTGATTCTGATGGCCAGCGTCACGCGCAATCAGATCGCATTGTGCGACCGCAACTGCCACAAATCCGCCGAACACGCGATGACGCTGTCAGGTGCCCTGCCGACCTATCTGGTGCCAACGCGCAACCGCTACGGCATCATCGGCCCGATCCTCCCGCAAACCCTGAGCGCCGAGGGCGTCAAAGCGGCTATCGCCAACAACCCGCTGGTCAAGGAAGGCATCGACCCGACGCCGGTCCACGCGATCATCACCAACTCCACCTACGACGGCCTGACCTACAACGTCACCCGCGTCGAGGAACTGCTGGGCCAGAGTGTCGACCGCCTGCATTTCGACGAAGCCTGGTACGGCTATGCGCGCTTCAACCCGCTGTACCGCGACCGCCATGCCATGCACGGCAGCCCGGACGATCACGACGAGTCCAAGCCCACCGTGTTCGCCACCCAGTCGACCCACAAGTTGCTCGCTGCCCTGTCCCAAGCCTCGATGATTCACGTGCGCAACGGCCGTAACCCGATCGAACACGGGCGCTTCAACGAGTCGTACATGATGCACGCCTCGACGTCGCCGAACTACGCGATCATGGCCTCCTGCGACGTCAGCTCGGCCATGATGGAAGCCCCTAGCGGGCAGATTCTTACGACTGAATCCATCGAAGAGGCCGTGTCTTTCCGCCAGGTCATCTCGCGCATGCACCACGAGATGCACGGCAAGGACGACTGGTTCTTCACCTGCTGGCAGCCGCCGACCGTTCAGGTGGGCAACGCGACGGTGCCATTCCATGAGGTAGACCCGGTACTGCTGAAAATCGAGCCAAACTGCTGGGTACTACATCCCAACGAGGTATGGCACGGTTTCGGCGACATCGAAGAAGGCTACTGCATGCTGGACCCGATCAAGGTCTCGGTGCTCAGCCCCGGCATGGGCGACGACGGCAATCTGCTGGCCTCGGGCATCCCGGCGTGCGTGCTCACGGCGTACCTCGGTCGCCAGGGCATCGTCGTCGAGAAAACCACCGATTTCACCATCCTGTTCCTGTTCTCCATCGGCATCACCAAAGGCAAGTGGGGCACGCTGGTCAACGCCTTGCTCGACTTCAAGCGCGACTATGACGACAACGCCGAACTGGAGCTGTGCCTGCCGGACCTGCTGGCCGCCAACCAGGAACGCTACGCTGGCATGGGCCTCAAGGACCTGGCCGACGAAATCTTCGCCGCCATGAAGCAACACAAAACCACCGCCAACATGTCCCAGGCCTTCGGCACCCTGCCAAAAGCCGAATTCAGCCCGGTGGAAGCCTACGAGAAACTGGTGCGCAACGACATCGAACTGGTGACCCTGGACGAAGCCGCCGGGCGCATCGCCGCCACCGGCATCGTGCCGTATCCACCGGGCATTCCACTGCTGATGCCGGGCGAGAACGCAGGACCGGCGGACGGGCCGTTGCTGGCCTATCTCAAGGCGCTGGAAGCCTTCGACAGATCCTTCCCCGGTTTCACCCATGACACCCATGGGATCGAAAGCGAGGCCGGGGTTTACCGGATGCTGGTGTTGAAATGAGGTAACTCAGGCTCTCCGTAATCCCTGTAGGAGCAAGCTTGCTCGCGATAGCGGCGGTACATTCAAAATTGATGTATCAGAAAGTCCGCCATCGCGAGCAAGCTTGCTCCTACAAGGATCTCCTTCAGCTGTCGGATCTCCTTCAGTCCAAAACCCTATGGGCAAATTCGATCACAGCGCTCTATGATTGAACCCCATGACCACCACTGCTCCGATTCGCCAACCCTGCCCGCCCGGTGCCTGCGATTGCGGGCGTGACCCGTTGCTGGAAACACCGGGAGCGGACGTGCGCATCCTGTTTCTGACCCGCGCAGAAGAAAAGCGCCTGATCGAGCGCCTGGAAAACCTTTCAAGCCTCAAAGACCTGGAACACCTGCAACAGCGGATGTTCGAGCAGTTGGGCATCCGTGTGGACATCGTGCCCAGCTTCAACGAAGTACGGACCATGCGCGGTATCGGCATCTACGTCGGCGAACTGCCAGGACTGTGCCGCAAAACCCGCGCCTCGATCCCCGCCGCGATTCGTCGCGCCATGGAAAAACGCCCGGAAATCGCTTACGACGTGCTCAACGCCAACGACCTTTTGCGGGATGCGTGATGACTCCCCTTCTCGAATTTCCCGTCACCGACGAAATACTTACGTCCTTCGCACTGACGATCGGCCCTGATCTGCAGGGCTATCGCAATCACATCTATCGAGTGCTGAATTTCTATTGCGCGCTCAGAGGCTTTGAAGGCCTGCCGCCAGAGCCGGTGCAAATCGCGGCGGCGTTTCACGATCTGGGCATCTGGACCGACGACACCCTCGATTACCTGCCGCCCTCGGTGCAACTGGCCAGCCATTATCTCGATCACCGACAACGCCAGGATCTTGAAGAAGAAGTGAGTGCACTGATTCTGGAGCACCACAAAGTGCGCCCCTATCGCTTGGCCTGCGCCGCCAGCGTCGAGCCGTTCCGCCAAGCCGATGTCATAGATGTGTCCCTTGGACTGGTGCGCTTCGGCCTGCCCCGGGCGTTGATCAAAACCGTGCAATCGACCTTTCCCGATCACGGCTTCCATTGGATGCTGATGCGGCGCTCGGCACGGCAATTCATTCGTACTCCGCTGCGACCGCTGCCCATGTTTCGCTGGTGAAACAGGCATCCGCTCCCCATCCGGAAAATTCATCAAAAGAGGATCAGCGGTCGTACACGCAAGGCGGGACGCTGCTATGCCTTCACATGGAAGAGATCGACGTGCCCTTGGTCCCGGCGCCAACCAGGTGCGCGATGAAATACAGGTGCCGATCCCTCGGAAGGAGGTGGCAGATGCTATTCATAGTCAGCTGGAAGATCTGTTCGGAAAACCGAAACCATGTGATCGAACGCTTCCTCAAGACCGGCGGTGTTCCACCCGAAGGCGTGAAGATGCATGGACGTTGGTACGCCGTGGGTGGCACGGCGGGTGTCGGCATTGCAGAAGCCAGTGATGCAATCCCGATTCAGAAGTGGGTCCTGGAATGGAGCGACCTCATGACCATGGACGTCCAGGTGGCCTTGACCGACGAGCAGATGGCGCCACTGCTGGCCGGCATCGTGTAGGAGCTGCCGCAGGCTGCGATCTTTTGATCTTAAAAACAACATCAAAAGATCGCAGCCTGCGGCAGCGCCTACAGGGACCGCGTTATCGCACTTTGCGTAGCAGGAAGTGCGACAGCGCCGGGATCAGTACCAAGGCCCCGACCATGTTCCAGATAAACATGAACGTCAGCAGGATGCCCATATCAGCCTGGAACTTGATCGGTGACCAGGCCCAGGTGATCACGCCAGCGGCCAAGGTGATACCCACCAACGCCACCACTTTCCCGGTGAACGCCACCGCATTGCGGTAAGCCTCGGTCAGCGACAACCCGGCACGTTGCTGCGCCAGTTGCACACTCAGTAGGTACAGCGCGTAATCCACGCCAATCCCCACACCGAGGGCGATTACCGGCAGCGTGGCGACTTTCACCCCCATGCCGAGCCAGACCATCAGCGCCTCGCACAGTATCGACGTCAGCATCAACGGCACCACCGCCACCACCACTGCGCGCCAGCTGCGGAAAGTGATGAAACACAACACGATCACCGCGCCGTACACATACAACAACATGGTCCGGTTGGCCTCGCGGACGACGATGTTGGTCGCTGCTTCGATCCCGGCGCTACCGGCAGCGAGCATGAACTGGCGCTCGCCGTTGCTGTGTTCGCGGGCGAAGGTTTCGGCCACTTGCACCACACGATCGAGGGTTTCGGCCTTATGGTCCGAGAGGTACGCCACGATCGGCATCATCGAACAATCGTTGTTGAACAGGTCCGGGCTACTGACCGAGGCCTGCTGCGCGCCATAGTTCAGTACGTTCTGGTTGCGGGCGATGGTCTGCCACTTCGGATTGCCTTCGTAGGATCCGGCGGTGATCTGCCGCACGGCATTGACCAGCGACACCGTGGTCTGCACCCCCGGTTGTTGTTGCAACAGCCAGCCCAGACGATCAGCTTCCACCAGGCTTTCGTACTTCAGGCAGCCTTCGCTCGGTGTCTTGAGCATGACCGCGAACTGGTCGCTGGACAGCGAATAGTTGGCGGTGATGTAGGCATTGTCGCGGTTGTAGCGTGAATCAGAGCGCAGTTCCGGCGCACCGGGGTCGAGGTCGCCGATCTTCAAATGCTGGCTGACGGCAATCCCGCCCACCGCCAACAAACCGGCAACAGTCACGGCAACGGTGGCCCAACGACGCTCGGTGAACTTGTCGAGGAAACTCCAGACCGCGCCGATGCCCTTGTCGCGCAGCTCTTTGTTCTCGGCGCGCAGGCTGCGCTCGCCAGCCTTGCGGCTGACGCCCCAGTAAGACAGCAATACCGGCAGCAACACCAGGTTGGTGAAGATCAGCACCGCGACACCAATGCTGGCGGTGATTGCCAGGTCCTGGATCACCGGAATGTCGATCAGCATCAACACCGCAAAGCCCACCGCATCGGCGAGCAAGGCTGTCAGCCCGGCAAGAAACAGACGGCGGAAGGTGTAGCGCGCCGCGACCAGTTGATGCGTGCCGCGCCCGACGTCCTGCATGATCCCGTTCATCTTCTGCGCGCCGTGGGACACGCCGATGGCAAACACCAGGAACGGCACCAGAATCGAAAACGGGTCCAGTGCATAGCCAAACAGTGCGACCAGTCCCAATTGCCAGACGACAGCGATCACCGAGCAGAGAATCACCAGCGCCGTGCTGCGCACACAACGGGTGAAGTAGAAGATAATCGCGGTGGCGATCAGCGCGGCGGCTCCGAAGTACAGCATGACCTGCATCAGGCCATCGAGCAGATCGCCCACCAGTTTGGCGAAACCGATCACACGGATCTTCAGCGGGCCTTTGCCCTCCTCGCCCGCCACGCGAACGCTGCCTTCGAATTCGTACTTGTCGCGCAACTTCTCTTCAAGGGTTTTCGAGAACTGGTGGTAGTCGATGGCCTCGCCGTTGACCGGGTCTTTCTCCATCAGTGGCACAAAGATCATGCTCGACTTGAAGTTGTTGCCGATCAGGCTGCCGACGATCCCCGAACGGGCGATGTTCTGCCGCAGCTGCGCCACGCTTTGCGCCGAACCGTCGTAGGAGTCCGGCATCACCGGGCCGCCTTGGAAGCCAGCCTCGGTGACTTCGGTCCAGCGCACCGCCGGGGTCCACAGGGACTTCATCCAGGCACGGTCGACGCCCGGGGTCACGAACAATTCGTCGTTGATCTCTTTCAACGCGTCCAGGTAGTGCGGGTCGAAAATATCACCATTGCTGCTCTCCACCACCACCCGTACCGCGTTGCCCAGACCACGCAAGGCCTGACGGTTTTCCAGGTAGTTTTTGATGAAGGGCTGGCTCTGCGGGATCATCTTTTCGAAGCTGGCGTTGAGCGTCAGCCGCGTGCTCGCGAAGTAGCTCAGCGCCACCGTCACCAACAGGCAGGCCAGCACCACCCACAGGCGGTTATTGAAGATCAGCCGTTCCAGGGCGTTGCCGGAGCGCGCATCGAAGCCCTTGAGCTCGCGGACCACCGGCATTGTTTCGAGTTCGTAATGACCCATCATGTTGTTCTCTTTGTGAAGCCGGGCTTATTCGAGAGGCTGCTGGCGCAGGCCACGGGTACCTGCGAGCACCACTGAACCAGCGTTGGCCACTTGTACGGCGGCGACCGGGGCCAGTGTGGTGTTTGGCTGCAATTGAAAGCTGACGCCGTCGTCGCTGCTGACCAGCACGTGGCCGGCCTGGCTGACCAACACGATGCGGCCATCGGCGGTGATGCTGCTGGCGGTAATGCTCAGCGGCAGGCCGATATCGATCTTGCTCCAGCTCGCCCCGTCATCGGTGCTGCGAAAGACGTTGCCGCGCAGACCGAACACCAGCGCCACACCCGGCTTACCGGTGACGCCAAAGAAGCTGCCGTTGTACGGCGTCGACAGCGCGTTGAAACGACCGCTCGCGCGATCCAGCTTCATCACCAGGCCTTGTTCGCCGACGATGAACAACTCATCACCGACGGGACGCACCGCGTACAGGTTCAGCGCGCCCGGGTTGTCGGTGTGCTCCAGCAACGGCGTCCAACGCAGGCCGCCGTCATCGGTACGGAAAATCAGATTGAACGCGCCGACGATGTAGCCGACCCGCTCGTTTTCAAACCAGACATCCAGGAAAGGTTTGTCGGCGCCCTCCTCGACCATGCGTTGCGCATCGCCGACCCGTGTTTGCAGGTCCGCGTCATCGGGATGGTTGTCGAGTTGCCGCTGGTAATAAGCGAGCATGATCGGACCCACCTGACGCCCGTCCAGCTGCCGACGCCAGGTTTCCCCGCTATCGCTGCTGTGCAGGACGACGCCATCGTGACCCACGGCCCAGCCTCGCTGCGGCGTCGGAAAGTGCACGGCCACCAGATCGGAACTGACCGGTACCTGTGCCTGCTGCCAATGCTGGCCCGCATCATCGGAATACAGAATGTGCCCGCGCTGGCCCACGGCAACCAGTCGCTCACCGGCGCGGGTCAGCCCGGTCACCGTGGAGCGCGCCGCCAGCTCGCTGCGCAGCGCCGGCGAATCGAGCACGTCGGCAAACTCACTGGCGATCACCGGGCGGGTGAACGGCACGGCCATGGCAGCCGACAAAGCGGCGAGAAGGAACCATCTGATCATTGTCATTATTGTTATCTCGGGTGCAACGTACACGATCTACAAACCACCACTGCCGACTTGTGGGAACGAGCCTGCTCGCGATGAGGCAGGCACATTCAACGCAGATGTCGACTGTCAGTCCGCCATCGCGAGCAGGCTCGCTCCCACAAAAGGCAGGGTTACGGGTCTAACGGATACCGGTACCGGCCAGCGATTCGGCGGACCACTGGGCCTTGGACAGTGGATCGATGTACTTCAGGCCACCGTAAGGACCGTAGAAGCCGTTGACGTTATAAGCTCCGGAAACCAGGTCGTAGAGCATGTGGTTGATGGTGTCCGGAGCCTGCACGTCGTAGCTGTAGGTGAGGTGCGAGAAGCCGCCGCGATAGAGCTGGCCACGGGCGTCGTACTCGTCGGATGCCAAAGCGATCCAGCTGTCTTCGTCGAGGTAGAACGTACGTTTGCTGTAGATGTGGCGCTTGCCCGGCTTGAGCGTGGCTTCGACCACCCACACCCGGTGCAGCTCCCAACGCAGCAAGTCCGGGTTCACATGGTTGGCCTTCATCACGTCGGCCGCGTCCTTGTGATAGCTCAGCTTGTAGGTGTTGTACGGCACATAGAGTTCTTTCTTGCCGACCAGTTTGAAGTCGTAACGGTCCATCGCGCCGTTGAACAGGAACGCGTCATCGTAGGTCGCCGCGCCGACAGTACCGGGGTTCGGCGTGTCGTAGGCCAGGTCCGGTGCCAGTTTCACCCGACGCTGCCCCGGCAGGTATTGCCAGGCGCGACGCGGCTGTTGCAGCGGGTTGACCGAGTCCATCAGCAGCAGCGCTTCGCCCGCACGACGGGCCGGACCGGTGTACGTCAGTTTGATCTTGTAGAAGGTCTCATCGGGACTGACAGGCCCCGCAGATCGGTTCGGCGCGTAGAGCGGGTATTCAATGTTGAACACACCGGTGGAGCTCAAGGACGCGGTACCAGCCGAGTCGACGTTCCACGAGTCGTACTTGTTGGTCATGGCCACGCCTTGGTAGCGCAACAAGTGGTTCCACATCGCTTCGTTGCCATCCGCCGGGATCGGGAACGGCACGCCCGGCAGAACGTTTTCCAGCGACAAGCCGCCATCCGTGGTCTTGGCGGTCACTGCGTTTTTCGCGGTGTTCTCCAGCACGGATTTAGGCAGCGTGACGCTGCGGTGAGTCGGGTACACGTCGAGGCGATAGCTCGGGTAGCGAGTGAGCAGCGCCTGGGCCGTCGCGGTGAGTTTGTCTTTTTGCTCGGCGAGGTTTTTGCCGGTAATTACCAGGCGCGGTTTTTCATTGCCGAACGGGTCCGGGCGAAACGCATCACCGGATTTGAAATCGGCCGGGATCGCGGTCAGGCCTCCGGTGAATGCCGGAATGCTGCCATCGGCGTTGGCGGCTTTGTCCGCACCGACCGAAGTCAGGCTGGTGCCGAGTTTCGCGGCCTGATCGGCGCTGACCGCCGCGTGGGCGGAACTTGTGACGGCCAGCGCGAGCGCGGTGGCCAATACTGATTTGACGAAATTCATGGGTATCTCCTGTTAACTCACAGCTCAAAGATCAGAGGGTGGTTTTGAAAGTGAAAGTGACCATGCCGCGATCCTTGAGCTGGGCCACGGTACCGGCAACCGCAGTGGTCTGGCCGGGAACGCAGTTGTACTGGCCGTTGGCGCCGGGCGCGGCACCATCGCCCTGTGCACCGGCGCCGCCGGCAGAGTCACAGGTATCGAAATCGCCGAAGTTATCGACGTACTTGAGGTCAAAGCGGTATTGGCTGCGCACGTCCATGCCGACGCCGACCGAGTAGCTGCCGGTGCCTCTGTTACCGCCCAGTTGCACGGAGGATTGGCCCGCGAGACCAACGTTGTAGCTGACCGGCATGGACATATCGATGCCGGGGAACACCTGGTACCAGGTAGGGTTGAAGTTCATCCCGAGGATGTAGTTGTCCTTGGAAACCTTGTCGACGCCGTGATACCAGTCCTCGCCCTTGAACAGTTGCTTGTTCTCGGTCACGTCCAGCCAGCGGCTGTAGCCGAGCTCGACCAGCAACGAGGAAGAATCCCACAGCGGGGTATCGCCAAACGTGGTCAAGCCGTTGAGCACCGCGTGCACCGTGTTGCCGCGCGCCACGCCGTTTTCGCCATCAAAGCTGCTGATGAAACCCGGTGCCTTCGCTGCGCCCAACGTCGGGTTGACGGTGGCCGGAACGCTGGACAGCGGCATGTTGTGGCGATAGTTGAGGTCGAAACCGACGCTCACACCGGCGACGCTTTTCGACAGGCTGAAGCCGTAGACATCAATGTCATCGACGTAGAACTGGTTGTAGCTGCCGGCATTGCCTGAAATCAGCTGCGGTACACCGACCGGCACCGGTTGCAGCACCAGATTGGGCAGGATGTCCGAAGTCTTGCGGTAGTAGATACCCATGGTGCCGTCGAGCCACGACGGGCTCCACTTGGCCATCAGGCCGAAATCGCCGCTGTGATCAGGGGTGTACGTGTGGCCGTTGGTCAGGCGCAGGAACTGATTGGCGCCCAAGGGGCCAGGCGTGCCGAATCGGGGGTTCGGTGCGGCGATCAGCGACAGGTTGTGGCCGCCGTTCTGGATGCCGTCGTTGAAGCCCAGGTAAGTACCGGACTCCGGCAAGCGCGCGGCGTCCCAGTCCAGGAAATATTGCGCGGCCAGGGTCAGCTCCGGGTTGACGGTAAAGCTGGTGGACAACTGGTTACGCGGAATGAACAGCTCTTTGGCTTCGGTGCCTGGCACAGCAAGCGCCTTGGACAAATCCAGGCCCGACTGGCCATAGCTGTTGCCGTGGGCGAAGGCCAGTACGCTCTCGCCCCAATACAGGGTGTGCTTGCCCGCTTTGCCGCTCAACAACGATTCGTCGCCGATCTCGGTGCTGCCGAACACGAAGGCGTCGAGGATTTCCGAGGACGGGCCGTTGTAATAACGGTCGGCATAGCCGCTCAGGTGATCCGAGTCCGGCCGGCCGTTGTTAAGTTGATTGGTGGCAGCGTTGCTACTGCCGACATCGTCATAGGCATGGTCGTACCAGCTGTTGGCGCTGACGCGGAAACCCATCTGTTTTTTGTACACAACGTCGAGTTCCGACAGCACATCGAGGCGCTGGGCGACCGGGCTGCCGGAAGAAAAATTGCGGTTACCGTCGTTGTTGTTCCAGGCGTTGGCCAGCTTGCTGTTCGCGGCTTCGACCCGCTGGGCGTAGTTGAACTTCACGGTGTTGTCGAAACGAACCGACAAGTCCTCATTCCCCGTATCAAACTCGAACGCCTGCACAGGCGTCATTCCCAACCCGGCGAGAACCGCCGATGCCAGCAGCCCGCGCCGCAGATTTGGGTGGCAGATCTTATTGTTGTTATTCATCTAGCGTGCTCGCCTTCTCTGTGGGTTCAAGAAAAGTCATTCAAGAAAATGCCGAACCGGCGGTGCGCCCTGCTCTGGGGAGCGCGAGCCGATTCAGTCGAGTCTGTTGTATCGCGAGGGGTGGGTGGGTCGCCGGTCAATTGCGCCAAATCATCGGTCAGCACAACGTGGGGGCGACAAAGCGCCCGTTTTCGCCCGCCGATACCCTGTAGGAGCTGCCGCAGGCTGCGATCTTTTGATCTTGATTTTTTTAAGATCAAAAGATCGCAGCCTGCGGC